>NZ_JBHURE010000008.1:0-193099 GCF_042674095.1 Lysinibacillus sp. NPDC056959
TTGATGTCCAAAATTTTGTTTCGTTCACTAACTCAAGGTTAGTTACTAAAAACTTTATTGATTACGTTTTGCTTGTTCAGTTTTCAAGGTTCATTTTTTAATTTACTGTGTCACCTCTTGGCGACTTATACATAATAACATCGATTATTCATGAAAGTCAACACTATATCATAAGTTTTTTTAAGACTTTATTTTTCCGTATTATTTATGCCTCGGCATAATCGCGTCCAGAGGCATTAACTCCTGTAGCTGACGCTTTGCTTTCGCTACGAAAACATTTGCTGAAAGAAGTTAAAAATTTAGAAACGAGGTTGTTATGATGATTCGTAAAACATTGATTTCTCTGATTTTCATCGTAATATTGTTTGTCTTTATAAAGCCGATAAATTCTACTATGATCTCTGTATTCAACATCGCCGATGCTCCAGCAGTTGTAACAAAAGGACATTATGGCACATCACTTGTTGTCGAAATTTCTTTCTCTGATGAAGCCCTGTTGGACTGGCTTAAAACTGTAAAAGAACCTTATCCACTTCTTTTGTTAGATGCTGAGTGGATTAAACGTTCACCTGAGCACATAAAAGTCATTCAAGAACGCAAGCTACCTACAGGCTTATTAGGACCTGAGGATTCCTTGGATAAGCCAGTTGATCTTGCCGCCGTTCAAAAAGATATTAATATTTACGAAAAGCATTTACAAGAAACCCCACTTTGGTTTGCAACACGAAATCACCAGTATTCGCAGGATTTACAAAATAACTTATTTCAACAACAAATGAATATACTTTCTCCCTCCCTAATCTGGACAGGTGAAAAGACACCTAAATTACAAAAGGGAGATTTTGTTTTTCTATCTTTACACCAAAATAATAAAGTCTCGATTAAAGAGCTCAATACATTCCTACAACAAAATAAATTTATGTCGATTGAGGAAAATATATTCGGCTATAAAGTTCAAACTAAAAAATCACCATAAAATGATACTTTAATCAGTGGGGTTTCTTCATCCCCACTAGTCTTCCCCAACGGACAGTTGATCTCTCATATACCTTTACTTTCAAAAATTACTATTTGTTAATACAGGATAAAAAAGAAGTTGCCTCCACGAATTATAGAGGCAACTTCTTTTTTATGATTATGCGTTTTTAGCTTGTTCACGACGTGCTTTACGGCGTGCTTCTAATTTTTGACGATCTTCTTCGGATTTTGCATTATATTTTGGTAATACTAATAGTTGATAAGCATTTACAGCGAGTAGTGGGAATAGTAATAATGCAACATATTCGTTAATATTTTCATCTCGACCCATTAATGCAATTGTCCATTCTAGTGTTGTAACAACAATCATAAAAAATAATGCCGAAATGAAAACGTGTTTTTTTCCAGTTAATTTTACTTTTTGAATAGCTGTTGCTATAGCACCGAATATTAATAAAATTAACAAACCACTATAGAACACCCAGCTTTGTCCATCTTTCACACCAGGTATAAAGCGGAAGAATATAATATCAAAAATAGTAATAGCAATTAATACCAGCTGCACCCAATTCCATAATGTAAGTGTTCTAAAAATATTAACCCCTACTTGATGAAGCGTTAAATAAGCAAAAAAGCCTGCCTGTGCAATAACACTCATTGTAAATCCTAAGAAAACCATCCATAAAAGCCCGGCCAAAAATTCTCCCCAGTGACCGTTTGCAATATATGGTTGGAAGAAGTCCCATCGAATAAACAAACTGCAAATTCCGTTGACTGCGCCACCAACAAGCATTGCAAAGAAGAAAAACTTAGCCCAATTTCGTATTGTCACAACTAAAAGTCCCCCAATTTCTTATGTATATCTGTACTTATTTTAACAATGCATTGTTAAAAAAGCTATTTCTCATCTTAACCAATACATAAAGTCATCATAAATGTGAACAATAATTGAAAGAGTCTATCTATAAGAAAGGACTGATTATTCATGCGAAAATTCTTCTTACTACTAATTCTAATGCTGTTTCTTTCTGCCTGTTCACAAGAGAAAGCCTCTACCATGTCCTATGAAGAAATAAAAAAAATAATGATCGACTCTTTACAAACCGAGGATGGTAAAAAGGCGCTGCGAAAGCTTTTAGAGGAACCAAGTTTCCGTGAATTATTGGTTTTGGAGCATGATGAAGTGAAGAAAGCTACTGAGGCTACCTTGCTTTCCAAAGAAGCAGAAGACTTTTGGAAGAAAACTTTCGAAGATCCAAAATTTAAAGAAACCGTAGCTAAAAGTATGCAGAAGCAACAACAGGATATTATGAAGGAATTAATAAAAGACCCCACTTTCCAAAAAGATATGGAGGCTTTCTTTGGCCAGCCAGATATGCAAAAGCAGTTAGAGACCATTCTAAAATCCTCCAATATGAGAAAAGAAGTGGAAACTGTCGTCAAGGAAACGATTGAAAGTCCACTTATGCAAGCAAAATGGCAGGAGCTTATTAGGAAAAGCGGTGGCGAGACAGGTAAGGCTGGCGATAAAAAAGAAGCTAGTGGCGGTGGAGAAGATAGTGAACAAAAAGGCCCTCAGTAATCACTTATATGTAAAAACGGATTTCCTCCATTGTTTGAGGAAATCCGTTTTCATTATTTATTTAATTTATTAATGATGTTCGTCGCAATGTCTAAATAGATTTGACCTGTTGTGTGTTTTTCAGCATAAACAGAAGGTGCAAAATCTTCTTCTGACCAATCAGGTTGACCAAGAGGAATTTGACCAAGTAGCTCTGTACGTAGCTCTTCTGCTAACTTTGGTCCTCCACCTTGACCGAATACGAATTCACGGTCACCTGATTTCGATTCATACCATGCCATGTTTTCAATAACACCTAAAATTTCATGGTCTGTTTGTAAAGCCATTGCACCTGCACGAGCTGCAACAAACGCTGCCGTCGGATGTGGTGTTGTTACGACAATTTCTTTTGATGAAGGAAGCATTTGGTGAATATCTAATGCAACGTCACCTGTACCTGGTGGTAAATCCAATAGTAGATAGTCTAGCTCGCCCCATTCTACATCACGGAAGAACTGATCTAACACTTTACCTAACATTGGTCCACGCCATACAATCGGTGCGTTATTTTCAACAAAGAAGCCCATTGAAATCATTTTCACACCTAAACGATCAACAGGGAAAATTCGATTGTCCACCACTTTAGGCATATCTGTCACGCCCATCATATCAGGTACACTGAAACCATAAATATCAGCATCAATTAAACCAACCTTCTTACCTAGTCGAGCTAATGCAACAGCTAAGTTAACTGATACTGTAGATTTCCCTACCCCGCCTTTACCAGAGGCAATTGAAATAACTTGTACTGTGCTAAGCGGAGATAAAATATCTTGCGCTTCAGCTTCAGTTGCTACACCACGGAAGCTCTGTAGTTTTTCTGCTGACAACTCTTCGAAACGAATTCCAACTGTATTTGCACCCGCTTCTTTTAAAACTTCAACAATTTTCATTTGTAGCTGTAATTGTTCAGGTGTATTTGTTTTAGCAATCGCAATTTTTACACTCACATGATTCTTCTCTTCTTTTATTGTTACGTTTGTAATACCGTCTGTTTCAGCGAATGATTTATGTAAAAATGGATCTTGTAGTTGTCCTAGTATTTCTCGTACTTGTTGTTCATTTATCACGACGAACACTCCCCTTATATTATCTCAATGTTAGTATATCATAATGATTTGATTTCCGTTGTGTTGTTGCTCTATTCAATTTTTGCTAATAAATACTCTTCTATACCTTCAACAATGGCATCTCCCATTTTTTCTTGGTATTTCTTATCTATTAATAGTGCACGTTCCTCATCATTACTTATAAATCCTGTTTCTACTAGTGCAGCAGGTACCTCAGCTTTTTTCAGTAAATATATTTGTTTTATCGACATTGCTTCTCGATCAGTATTTTTCAAATTAGTGCGAATGGAATCTTGAATACTCTTTGCTAAAAATTCACTTTCAGCATGTCCTTCTTGATGATAAAACACCTGTGCTCCACGCCATTTTGTTTCAGGAATGGCATTTGCATGAATTGTAATAAAAATATCCGGTTTTTCTTTTTCTACTATGTCTTTTCTTAAAAAGATGTCCTGCTTTTTTCGTTCTCTCAAAGTTCCAAACTTTTCTGAGGACGCATGCTCATCGATTACATCACCATCTTTTGTTCGTGTCATTACGACTGTTGCGCCTTTTTTCTTTAATTGCTTCTCAACATGCTGAGCAATTGCAAGTGTAATCTCCTTTTCAATTACTTCACCCTTCGAAGCACCTCCATCTTGACCTCCGTGTCCCGCATCAATGACAATTTTTATGCCACCAAGTGGGTCCGGTAAGAAGAAGTTACGGTTCGAAGCATTCGTTTCATATGCCACGACCACTATACTCATTAGCATAATTACTCCTAGTGCAAGCCAGCGCTTCACCCATATCCACCACCCTTTTATATTTAGTGTACGAAGTTAGTGATTGAACTATGCTAGAAAGTAAAAAAACTCTTTAAGTAATTAGAAAGGAACTCTTAGCCTACTTTTTGCGGTTTTTTGTTTATCGAAAGAAGTTAAAATTGAGTGTTTGATTAGTAGTGAAAGATACTTTTTGGGTAATGATAAAACGGCATTAATCCATTTGTACTCTAAGGACTAACGCCGTTAATTTCTTATTTTAGCGTAAATTCAGGTTTAAACTTACCTGTATAAGGTTCATGCTCAACAAATACTGTTATATCCTTACCATCTTTATCTTTCCCAGTTCTTTGATACGTAAATTTCTTATTGTTTAACTCGGTAATTTCGAGTACAGCCCCATATTTATTGTCGCCAATTGAAACATGGGCTCTTAATTTATTTCCATCGATAACATTAAAGTACCCATAGTCACCGCGACTTTCACCTGTTTCAGGATTGAAAAATTCGTATTTATTCGTATTAGCATCATATTTCGCTAGGCTAATGAAATTTCTATTATACTGTGTTACATCATTCTTATTTACATCTAATACAACGCTTCCTTGCCAAAGCGTATCAGCTAAGATTTTATCTCCATCCACATCCTTAACAACAGTGCCCGTCGAATTATTTAAAGCTTTAGCTGATTCAGTAAATGTTAGCTTTTTTTCCTTATAAGGGACATGCTCAACGAAGACCTCTACATCTTTACCATTTGCATCTTCACCCATTTTTTTATACGTAAACATATCATTTTTTATCTTAGTAATCTCTTCAATTGCTTGGTAATTTTTCGTTTCTGAAATCAATATTCTATGCTTTCCGTCATTCGTAAAAAAGAAAATCCCTTTATCGTCAAGACTTCCAGCTGTATTTGGATCGAAGAATTCATAGCGTCCTGATTCAGCATCATATTTCGCAAGGGCCATTAAATTAGAATTCTCCGCTGTTACATCTTTATTATTTTTATCGTAAACTTTTGAGGCTTGCCAGTTCGTACTACTAAGAATGGCGGCATTTGCTTGACCTTCTGTCATTTCCAGCTGTCTCTGATCTTCAGTTTTCCCTGTTTTTACTTCCTCCGTTTTTTTTACGTCAGTTTTATTCTGACATGCACCAAGAAGTGCCATTGCTGCAAGTGATACTATTAGTAGCTTTTTCATCTATTGACCTCCACTTTCAGAATAAACAACTTAAAAGTAGTATCCGCCATTTCTATATAAATTACACATCATAATTGCTACTAGCATTAGCCAATAAAAGTGCCTCAGGGCTTCTTGCAATACTTGAAGTTCACTAAGAACCCAGGTATAACATTTTCCAAACAAAAAAACCCTTTCTCGAAAATATTCGAGAAAGGGTTTGGAAACGTTGATATACGTAATATTAACGTTTTGAGAACTGAGGTGCACGACGAGCGCCGCGTAGACCTGGTTTTTTACGTTCTTTCATGCGTGAATCACGAGTAAGTAATCCAGCAGATTTTAATGCAGCACGGAAATCTGGGTCTACTTGAAGTAGAGCACGTGCGATACCATGACGTACTGCACCAGCTTGACCAGTGTATCCACCACCGTTAACGTTTACGTGGATGTCATAGCTTCCTGTAGTTTCAGTAGCTACTAATGGTTGTTTAATTACTTCACGTAATGCAGCGAATGGTACGTATTCTTCGATTTCACGTTTGTTGATAACAATTTTACCTGTACCTGGTACTAAACGTACGCGAGCTACAGAGCTTTTACGGCGACCAGTGCCGATGTATTGAACTTGTGCCAAAGTAATATCCTCCTCTTAATTTATATTATCCGCGAAGCTCGTATGCTTCTGGTTTTTGTGCAGCGTGTGGGTGCTCTGTTCCAGTGTAAACGTTTAGTTTACCGAACATTTTGCGACCTAAAGAGTTTTTAGGAAGCATCCCTTTAATTGCTAATTCGATCATTCTTGTTGGGTACTTGTCTAGCATTTCACCAGCAGTACGAGTTTTTAATCCACCTGCAAATTGAGTATGGTGACGGTAAAGTTTACCCTCTAATTTGTTACCAGTTAAATGGATTTTGTCAGCGTTGATGATGATTACGTGATCACCTGTGTCAACGTTTGGTGTGAATGTTGGTTTATGTTTACCACGTAAGATAGCAGCTACTTCAGAAGCTAAACGTCCAAGAGTTTGGCCTTCTGCATCAACTACTAGCCATTTACGGTCTACTTCGTGACCTTTAGCCATGAATGTTGTACGCATGTATATATCCTCCTAATCGATTCGATTACCGTTATTTTTCATTAAACTACACTATAAGTTTTCGGGGCTTATTTGTGGTGGTAATGAAAATACCATCTGTTATCATATAATGAATGACTTTTAAAGTCAAGCAATTTCAATAAACACCTGGAGAAGTTGTTCAGATTTATTGATTGGTTAAATTAGGGCTTTTATGAGCCTTCATTTTTAAAATATAATGATATTTCGCGTCAAAAATTTCACAACATTCACCAGTTGTTCTTTTTAATAACTGTCATAAAAGCTGGAGATGACAGTTGTTAAAACGTATGCAATTACGCCAAGGCGAAATTGATATAGGTTGATTGAAGTGGAGACCGGGCGACTCCTTGGGGATCAGCAATAGAGGAACGAAGGCTAAAAGCATCACGTCCTGTGATAACGCCTTCGTGACCAACATCCTGTTGCCCCGACGCCCCCAGGGAGCTTTGCTCTGTGCGAAAGCGAAGCGTCAGTGACAAATGTTTTAACTGCGCGAAAGCGAAGCGTCAGTGACAAAGCGCCCAGTCGGAACGGAAATCAACCTCACGTTATGGTGGGAGCCTTTAATAGAAGACTTTCTCAAGATATAGACCTTGTGGAGGTGCAGTTTTGCCTGCTTGATCGCGATTCATAGATTTAACGACTAACTCCACGTTCTCAATGTCACGACGTCCTATACCAACTTCCCAAAGCGTGCCTGCGATAATTCGGACCATATTATATAAGAAGCCATTTCCTTCAATCACCATATGTAGCTCCTCACCATACCATTCAAATCGTAGCGTAGACACTGTGCGTACTTTATCTTTGACACTTGTATTGGCTGCACAAAAGCATGAAAAATCATGTGTACCGATAATAGCCTTTGCCGCCTCCTGCATTGCCTCAACATTTGGCTTCACACCATTTGTCTCTACTGTGTAATGTCTGCGGAATGGACTTTGTACGGGCTCACATGTCCATATATATCGGTACCGCTTCCCTGTTACACTGTAGCGAGCATGAAAATCAGCAGCTACTTCTTCCATCGACATTACTCGAATATCTCTTGGCAGTTGAACGTTTAATGCTTTCATGTATTTTTCTACTGGAATCGCGAGTGGTGAATCAAAATGCAATGTTTGACCTGTTGCATGCACTCTTGCATCTGTACGTCCACTAGCTGTTACCTTGATCTTTTCTCCTTTATGCATAATGGCTAGAACACGTTCAAGCTCTGCCTGTACTGTACGCTCTCCAGGCTGTACTTGGTAACCAGAAAATTGCGTTCCATCATAACTTATAATTGCTTTTAATCTTCGCATAAAGATTACTCCTTTTAACTTCTATAGAAGAATAGTAATACGGCCATTGCTACTAATAACATAAGTGCAAATGTATCACTCATATCCCACTTTAGCTTGCGATATCTCGTACGCCCTTCGCCTCCACGGTAGCCTCTTACTTCCATAGCTGTTGCTAAATCCTCAGCTCGTTTAAAAGCACTTACAAAGAGAGGTACCAATAATGGCACAACCGCTTTAATACGATCCTTAATTGGCCCTGAAGATAAATCCGAACCACGTGCCATTTGTGCTTTCATAATTTTATCTGTTTCATCCATTAACGTTGGGATAAAGCGCAATGAAATAGACATCATTAGAGCTAACTCATGTACTGGCACTTTCACCGCTTTTAATGGATTTAGCAGCACTTCAATGCCATCCGTAATGGAAATCGGTGACGTTGTAAGTGTTAAGATAGATGTCATAAACACTAGAACTAGAAAACGTATCGAAATAAATATCCCTTGTCGGATACCTTCTTCATAAATAGTGATAAACTTCCACTCAAATACAAGGGCGCCTTCTTTCGTCATAAATATATGAATTAAGAAGGTAAACGCCATTAGAAAAAGTACTGGCTTTAGACCGTTAATTAAAAAATACAATCGAATCCGTGACACTAGTACAATGAGTAAGGTAAACGCTAATAGAAAAGCATATGTCACAGTATTGTTTGCTAAAAAAACAATAATGATGAATGCAAACACAAATATAAGCTTTGACCGTGGATCGAGCTTATGAACTGGAGAATTTCCTGGAAGAAAGCGTCCAAATATCATTTTCTCCATCATGACTGTCCACGCTCCTCTCTTAGAACTCGAGCAATTTCAATTGCTAACTCTTCTTCAGTTAAGCATATCTTCGAGAATGATTTGTTTATCATTTTTTCAATTTTTTGTTGAAATCGTACGATACGAGGTGGTTCTAAGCGGAAATTCTTTAATGTCTCTACATCTTTAAAAATTTCTTGAGGTTTGCCACTTAGTACATTTTTCCCTTCATGCATAATGACAATACTATCTGCATAACGAGCTGCGTCCTCCATACTATGCGTAACGAGTATCGTTGTTAGGCCACGTTCCTTGTGTAGATTATAAAACATATCCATAATCTCTTTTTGACCGCGTGGATCAAGCCCTGCGGTTGGTTCATCTAAAACAATCACTTCAGGTTCCATCGCCAAAACACCAGCAATTGCTACCCTGCGCATTTGTCCACCGGATAAATCAAAAGGTGATTTTTCAAGTACGTCACCTGGTAAGCCTACTAAGCCTACTAGCTCCTTTGCTCGTGCTTCTGCCTCTTGCTCCGAAACACCAAAGTTCATAGGACCAAACATAATATCCTTTAATACAGTTTCTTCAAATAGCTGATGCTCCGGGAATTGAAACACAATGCCAACCTTTTGACGTACTGCCTTTAAATCCTTGGCTTTTTTTCCAGCTACAACAATACGATCCCCGATATGTACTTCTCCAGATGTTGGTTTTAGAAGTGCATTAAAATGTTGAAGAATTGTCGATTTACCGGAACCCGTATGTCCGATAATTGCCTGGTACGTATGTGAAGGAATTTCAAAATCCACATCAAATAAAGCACGTTTTTCAAAAGGTGTACCCTGTGCATAAGCATAACTTACTTGTTGAAGTTTGATGTCCATAAATCATTCACCAACTCTTCTTCTGTCATATGTTGTCCCATTAATGGAACACCTTCCTTTTGCAATAGCTTTGATAACTTCATGGCAAATGGCAAGTCTAATCCAAACTCAACTAGCTTGTCCCCAAGTGTGAAAATTTCAGCAGGTGTACCCTCAGCAAATTTCTTACCGTCATTCATAAAGAGAACACGGTCTGCAAGCATAGCTTCTTCTAAATCATGCGTAATAGATAGTACCGTTAACCCTGTTTCAGCACGTAAAGTTTGAACTGTTTGTAGTACCTCAATACGGCCTTGTGGATCTAGCATAGAAGTAGCTTCATCAAGAATAAGGAGCTTAGGTTTCAACGCGAGTGCGCCTGCAATGGCAACACGCTGCTTTTGCCCACCCGATAAATGATGTGGCTCATGATCTAAAAAGTTATTCATTTTTACTTGGTCGAGTGCTGCATGGACACGTTCTACCATCTCTTCAAACGGTACTCCGTTATTTTCAAGAGCAAAAGCAACATCATCCTGCACTGTCGCTCCAACAAATTGATTGTCTGGATTTTGAAAAACCATGCCCATTTGTGAACGGCTTTCCCACAAGTTTTCTTCACTCAATGGTTGTCGTAAAATACGGACATCCCCTTGCTGTGGATAAAGCAATCCATTCATAAGCTTTGCAATAGTGGATTTACCGGAACCGTTATGGCCAACAATGGCAATCCATTCACCTTCCTGTACCGCAAAGCTTACATTTTCGACAGCATTGCGACTTTCTTTTTCTTCTGGTGTATATGAAAATGTCACATTATTTAATGATAAAATTTCTGGCATTTCTAGAACTCCTCTCTACATGCTCAGCTCTACTAACTAACTTACACTTTTTTATGTATGATTTCTACTACAATCAGTATGTCGATAAAAGAAAAGTGCTAAAATCACTTTCCATTCTTTTGTCTGCCCCATATAAGTGTACGTATAATTTTAAGGTTATCTTTCAAGAATACATCATATATTGGAACGAGCCACCCTAATCGTCCCGGTGACTACCATTATAAAATCAGCCTATAAAAAAAAGCACCATTAAATTGGCGCTATCTCTTACTTCCCTAAAAAATAAAAAAGCGCGCACCTCATTCGATAGAAATGCGCTAGTCGTTACATTTTCAAGAAACACGGGTGCTCAAGCCCTTGTTCCCTCTGAATGAGGTGCGGAGAGCTAAACGAGACGCCACACAACAGTGTCCGCTCATCATAACGCTCAGCTTAATTATTTGTCGTATAAATCGTTTATAAAGAAAGAGGGTGGTGATTCCACCCTCTTCACCACTTGTTTTCTCTTATGATTAAACTAATTCAATCACAACAACAGGTGCACCGTCACCACGACGAGGACCTACTTTAAGAATACGAGTGTAACCACCTTGACGTTCTGCATAACGTGGTGCAACATCATCAAATAACTTTTGCAGTGCAAATGAAGTTGTTTCGTTACCTTCAGCATCAGTAGTTGTTACTAGTTCACGACGGATGAATGCAGCAGCTTGACGGCGTGCGTGTAAATCTCCGCGTTTACCTAAAGTAATCATTTTTTCAACAGCTTTACGTACTTCTTTAGCGCGAGCCTCAGTAGTTTCGATACGCTCGTTGATGATTAAATCAGTAGCTAAGTCACGTAACATCGCTTTACGTTGAGAACTTGTACGACCAAGTTTTCTGTAACCCATGGATGTTTCCCTCCTTTATAAAAAATTATCTGATCTTGTAAGTTTTGTTTAAATCGCTTAGTCTTCTTTGCGTAACCCTAAACCAAGCTCTTCTAACTTCGCTTTTACTTCTTCAAGTGACTTACGTCCAAGGTTACGAACTTTCATCATGTCGTCTTCTGACTTATTCGCAAGTTCTAGTACTGTATTAATACCAGCGCGTTTTAAGCAGTTATAAGAACGAACAGAAAGATCAAGTTCTTCGATAGTCATCTCTAAAACTTTTTCTTTTTGATCTTCTTCTTTTTCGACCATGATTTCAGCAGTTTGTGCCTCATCTGTCATGCCAACGAAGATGTTTAGATGCTCGGTTAAAATTTTTGCTCCGAGCGAAATCGCCTCTTTCGGACCGATGCTACCATCTGTCCACACATCAAGAGAAAGTTTATCGTAGTCAGAAGACTGACCTACACGAGTATTTTCCACTTGGAAATTGACGCGTGATACTGGAGTGTAAATAGAGTCGATCGGGATCACGCCGATAGGAAGATCCTCACGTTTGTTTTGATCAGCAGGAGTGTAACCACGGCCGCGTTGAGCGTACATACGCATACGTAAATGACCGTTTTTAGCGATTGTTGCAATATATAGATCCGGGTTTAAAATTTCTACATCACTGTCATGTGTAATGTCAGCAGCTGTAACTGTACCATCGCCTTTTACATCAATCTCAATAACTTTTTCTTCGTCAGAGTAGATTTTAAGAGCTAGTTTTTTCACGTTCAAAATAATTGAAGCTACATCCTCTACAACGCCTTCTACAGTTGAGAATTCGTGAAGAACACCGTCAATTTGAATTGAAGTGACAGCAGCTCCTGGTAATGAAGACAGAAGGATACGACGTAAAGAATTACCCAAAGTGTTTCCATATCCGCGTTCAAGCGGTTCTACAACAAACTTTCCATATTTGGAATCTTCGCTGATCTCCACCGTTTCAATCTTTGGTTTTTCAATTTCGATCATTTTATTTACCCTCCTTCAAAACATCGAATGTATAGGTTCTTTCCATCATAGATTCGATCGTCATTGACGTATCGTTTATTATCTGCACAAGACAGTCTGTACAAAAAATGATGTTCTCATACAATATGAGACGCACCCATTACACGCGACGACGTTTTGGCGGACGGCAACCATTATGAGGAACTGGAGTAACGTCTTTAATAGCAGTTACATCTAAACCAGCAGCTTGAAGTGCACGAATTGCAGCTTCACGACCTGCACCAGGACCTTTAACAGTTACTTCCAACGTTTTCAGACCATGTTCAAGGGATGCTTTAGCAGCAGTTTCTGCAGCCATTTGAGCAGCGAATGGTGTAGATTTACGTGAACCACGGAAACCAAGAGCACCAGCACTTGACCAAGATACAGCGTTACCTTGCATATCTGTAATCGTTACGATTGTATTGTTAAATGTAGAACGAATGTGTGCGATACCAGATTCGATATTCTTTTTCACACGACGTTTACGAGTTTGTTGTTTACGAGCCATGTTAAGAAGGAACCTCCTTTACTTATTATTTTTTCTTGTTCGCTACAGTTTTACGAGGACCTTTACGCGTACGCGCATTGTTCTTCGTATTTTGACCACGAACAGGTAAACCACGACGGTGACGGATACCACGGAATGAACCGATTTCCATCAGACGTTTGATATTTAATGAAGTTTCGCGACGTAAGTCACCTTCAAGTTTGTAAGAGTCTAATTGTTCACGGATTTTGTTTAACTCATCTTCAGTTAAGTCGCGTACGCGTGTATCTTCTGAAATACCTGCGTCTGCTAATACTTTCTGAGCTGTAGTTTTACCAATACCGTAAATGTAAGTTAATGAAATTACCACGCGTTTGTCGCGAGGAATATCAACACCAGCAATACGTGCCATGTACGTTGTGCACCTCCTTTAGAATTAACCTTGTTTTTGTTTGTGTTTAGGATTTTCACAGATTACCATTACTTTACCGCGTCGGCGAATTACTTTACATTTTTCGCAGATCGGTTTCACAGATGGTCTCACTTTCATCTAACCTAACCTCCTTAGTAGTCCGGAGCGCAAAAGATTATTTAAAACGGTATGTGATACGACCGCGAGTTAAATCATAAGGAGATAACTCGATAGTAACCTTATCTCCAGGTAGAATGCGGATAAAGTGCATACGAATCTTACCAGAAACGTGTGCTAGAATCACATGTCCATTTTCTAATTCTACCTTAAACATCGCGTTTGGCAAAGTCTCAACAACTGTCCCTTCGACTTCAATTACATCATCTTTCGCCATCTACTCTGTCTCCTCTCTATATGCAAATTAAAGTTCTCATCGTTACATCAAACGGATATCTGCTGCAACTATAGAAGCAACCTCGTTTCAACATATGTTTGGATTGTATGAGAGATGTTTGAAAGACGCTCGTCTGGTTTCGCTTCACACAATCCACGGAATATACAGAACCATTTAGGGCACTGAACCTCCCATGTTTACACGAATACCGGAATGTCTTTGATGAGATATTCATACCCGTTACACAGATGCTTCCACGAAACCCATTATACTCTTTCAAAAGTCATGTTGCACTTTTTAAAAGAAATATATACCGGGCACAATATGCTTTTGCAACTCTCAAAAAAAATTATGTTTCGTTGTTGCTCCCGCATGCCTCCCGCGGAAGCAGTATTCTGCGCCCGGAGCCGGGTATCAGCTGCGGCTGCCCTGTAAAAGAGCATCAAGATCAGCAAACACTTTGTTAATATCTTGCTGTCCATCTATATTTGTTAACACACCTTTTACTTCATAGTAGTTCAGTAAAGGTTGTGCTTGTTTCATATTTACTTCCAGACGGTTTGCAACCGTTTCAGGATTATCATCCGCACGTGTGTAAAGCTCGCCACCATCTTTATCACATTTTCCTTCCTCAGCTGGAGGATTGAAAATTAGATGATAAGATGTTCCACAAGTTTTACAAATACGACGACCTGATAGACGAGCAACTAACTCATCTTTTTCAACTTGGATGTTAATTGTATGTTCAATAGCTTTACCAAGATCAGCAAGGATGCTGTCTAAAGCTTCAGCTTGAGGAACAGTACGTGGGAATCCATCTAATAAGAAGCCCTTTTCACAATCATGTTTAGCAAGTCGCTCGCGAACAATACCAATCGTTACTTCATCAGGTACTAGAGCACCTTGATCAATGAACGATTTAGCTTGCAAGCCTAGTTCTGTACCATCTTTCATAGCAGCACGGAACATATCGCCTGTAGAAATATGAGGAATCGCGTACTTCTCAACGATTTTATCTGCTTGAGTACCTTTACCAGCACCTGGCAGACCCATTAAAACGATATTCATACGGAAATATTCCTCCCACAAAAGGTTTGCTGATTTCAGGAAACGATGAACCGTTCCCTAAAAACCAACATTATTTCATAAAGCCTTTGTAGTGACGTTTAACAAGTTGAGATTCTAGCTGTTTCATCGTTTCCAGCGCAACGCCGACTACGATAATTATACTAGTACCACCGATCTGCACTGTGGCAGGTAGATTCATAAAGTTTATGATTATAATCGGCATTACTGATATAACAGTTAAGAAAATCGCACCGACAAATGTCAGACGATATAACACGCTTGTTAAATACGTTTGAGTACTTTCACCAGGACGAATACCTGGAATGTAAGCACCTTGCTTTTTCAAGTTATCTGCCACATTTTCTGGATTCACTTGTATGAATGCATAGAAATATGTGAAAGCGATGATTAAGATAACGTAAACAATCATCCCAACAGGTTTTGTATAATCAAACGTGTTAGAAATAAATGTTGCTACGCCACCTTCACCCAAGAACGGAACTAACGTACGAGGTGTCATCAGAAACGCTGAAGCAAAAATTACCGGAATAACTCCTGCAGCATTTACTTTTAACGGTAAATGCGTTTGTTGAGAACCTGTTTGTTGATTGCGTCCAGTAACTCGTTTTGCATATTGAATTGGAATTTTACGTAGTGCTTGTTGCACATAGATAACTCCAACAACAACTGCAAGCAAAACTAAAACAAGTAAACCAAGAATCACTAGATTGATAAATAACTTATCACCAGCACCCTCGATTTGCTGTGCATAGATTTGGTTAATGCCAGTCGGTAATGCCGCAACGATACCTGCGAAAATTACAACTGAAATACCATTCCCAACTCCATGCGCAGTAATTTGATCAGCAAGCCATACTAGGAATGCTGTACCCGCTGTTAATACAATAGCAATAATAACATATGTTAAAATCCCCTCATCTTTAATCAAAGATCCACCATACATTCTATTAAAACCAAATGACATTGCGAATGATTGGATAAAGGCAAGAATAATTGTAAAGTAACGAGTAAATTGTGCAAGTTTACGTCTTCCGACTTCACCTTGCTTTGCCCACTCAGCAAATTTCGGTACTACGTCCATTTGCAATAACTGAACAATAATTGAAGCAGTGATGTAAGGCATAATCCCCATCGCGAAGATAGAGAAGTTTTTCAAAGCACCACCGCCAAAAGTATTCAGGAAACCAACGAGGTTAAACTCATCAGTTGCCTTTAATACATTAGCGTCAACGTTTGGTACTGGTACGAACGTACCAATACGGAAAACGATTAACATTAAAAGAGTAAAAATGATTTTATTTCGTATATCTCGAACACGCATAAAGTTAGAGATCGTCTGAAACATTAAATCACCTCAGTAGTTCCGCCGGCATTTTCAATTGCTTCTTTAGCCGAAGCTGAGAATTTATGAGCTTTTACTGTAAGCTTTTTGTTAAGAGTTCCGTTTCCAAGAACTTTAATTCCAGCTTTTTCATTGCTCACTAAACCTGATTCAAGTAATAATGCAGTTGTTACTTCTGCACCATCTTCAAAACGGTTTAATGTGTCAAGATTAACGATCGCGTACTCTTTACGGTTAATGTTAGTAAAGCCGCGTTTCGGTAAACGACGGAATAAAGGGTTTTGACCACCTTCGAATCCTGGGCGTACACCGCCGCCAGAACGAGAGTTTTGACCTTTATGACCTCTACCTGCAGTTTTACCGTTACCAGAACCGATACCGCGACCTACGCGGTTACGTACTTTACGGGAACCTTCTGCTGGTTTTAACTCATGAAGTTTCATATTGGATGGCACCTCCTTGTTCGTTAATTAAAAATTAGTTTTCTTTTACAGTAACTAAGTGAGCTACTACATCGATCATACCGCGAGTCGCTGCATTATCAGCTTTCTCAACAGTTTGGTTTAATTTACGTAAACCTAATGCTTCAATAGTTTTGCGTTGTGCTGGTTTAGTACCAATCACAGATTTTGTAAGGGTGATTTCTAATTTGTTAGCCATTATCTTTCCCCCCTTATCCTAATATTTCTTCCACTGATTTACCACGTAATTTAGCTACGTCCTCTACGCGTTTTAATTCAGTTAAACCTTGAATAGTTGCACGCACCATATTGATTGGTGTGTTAGTTCCAAGAGATTTTGAAAGAATATCAGTAATACCAGCAAGTTCTAGTACGGCACGTACTGGACCACCAGCGATAACCCCTGTACCAGGAGCAGCAGGTTTAATTAGGATTTCTCCTGCACCAAAGCGACCTTGCACTAAGTGTGGAGTTGTTCCACCTACGCGTGGCACTTCGATTAAGTTTTTCTTCGCATCTTCAACAGCTTTACGGATAGCATCTGGCACCTCTTGAGCTTTACCAGTACCGAATCCAACGTGACCGTTTTTATCGCCAACAACAACTAATGCTGTGAAGCGGAAGCGACGTCCACCTTTAACAACTTTAGCAACACGGTTAATAGTAACTACGCGTTCTTCAAGTTCTCCAAGTTTGTTTGCGTCAATTCGACTCATGAAATGTGTCCCTCCTTTTTATTAAAATTCTAAACCGTTCTCACGTGCAGCTTCAGCTAAAGCTTTTACACGTCCATGATATAAGTAACCACCACGGTCAAATACTACAGCAGTAATATTTTTTTCCGTAGCGCGTTTTGCGATTGTTTCACCGACTTTAGTTGCAGCATCAACATTGCTACCAGCAGCTTCAAAACCATTTTCTTGAGAAGATGCGCTAACAATTGTTACGCCTGCTACGTCATCGATAAGTTGAGCGTAGATGTTCTTGTTTGAACGGAATACGTTTAAGCGTGGACGCTCAGCAGTACCCGAAATTTTAGAACGTACGCGCGCATGACGTTTTTTACGAACCTGATTTTTATCTTGTTTCGTAATCACAAGGGTCACTCCTTTCTAATGCTTAGGCAGCATTATTTACCTGTTTTACCTTCTTTACGACGAACATATTCGCCTTCATAACGGATACCTTTACCTTTGTAAGGCTCTGGTGGACGCACGTCACGGATGTTAGATGCAAGAGCACCAACGCGTTCTTTGCTAATACCTTTAACGATGATCTTAGTGTTTGAAGGAACTTCAACTTCTAAACCATCTTCAGGTGTGAACTCAACTGGATGTGAATAACCTACGTTAAGAACAAGTTTTTTACCTTGTAATTGCGCACGGTAACCGACACCGATTAGTTCTAATGATTTTTCGAAACCTGCAGAAACACCAGTAATCATGTTCGCTAATAGCGCACGTGTTGTACCGTGGTTTGTGCGGTGTTCTTTTGAGTCAGAAGGACGAGATACAGAAATCACGTTACCTTCTTGCTCAATTTTCATATCTTGGTGGAAAGAACGAACAAGTTCGCCTTTAGGACCTTTAACGGTAACTGTGTTGTCAGCTGCAACAGTAACAGTTACGTTAGCTGGTACCTCGATAATTTTTTTACCTACACGAGACATTTAGTTGCACCTCCATTCATTTATTGCTAATTACCAAACGTATGCTAGAACTTCGCCGCCAACTTGTTTAGCGCGAGCTTCTTTATCTGTTAATAAACCTTGTGAAGTTGACACTAAAGCGATACCAAGACCGTTCAGTACTTTAGGCACTTCATTTGTTTTAGCATATACTCGTAGACCAGGTTTAGAAATACGTTTTAAGCCAGTGATAACACGTTCGTTATCTTTACCGTATTTTAAGAAGATACGGATAATACCTTGCTTGTTGTCTTCCACGTATTCTACGTCACGTACGAAACCTTCACGCTTTAAAATTTCAGCGATTTCTTTTTTCACGTTGGAAGCTGGTACTTCTAACTTCTCGTGACGAACCATGTTCGCATTACGAATGCGAGTAAGCATATCTGCAATCGGATCAGTCATTGTCATTACATTTACCTCCTTCCCAAATTAGGGGATTACCAGCTGGCTTTTTTCACGCCAGGAATTTGTCCCTTATATGCAAGTTCTCGGAAACAAATACGGCAAAGTTTAAATTTACGATATACAGAGTGTGGACGGCCACAGCGTTCACAACGTGTATATTCTTGCACTTTAAACTTTTGCTTACGTTGTTGTTTAACGATCATAGATTTTTTAGCCACGTTTTCGCCCTCCTTGTTTAATTACTTTTGGAACGGCATACCGAATTGTGTCAATAACTCGCGAGCTTCTTCATCAGAATTCGCTGTCGTTACGATCACGATGTCCATACCGCGTACTTTTGAAACTTTATCGTAATCGATTTCTGGGAAAATTAATTGCTCTTTAACACCTAAAGTGTAGTTACCGCGACCGTCGAATGCTTTTTTAGAAACACCACGGAAGTCACGTACACGAGGTAGTGAAATTGAGATTAATTTGTCCAAGAATTCATACATACGCTCACCGCGTAATGTAACTTTAGCACCGATAGGCATACCTTCACGTAGACGGAAACCTGCGATCGATTTTTTCGCTTTAGTTACAACTGGTTTTTGACCAGTGATAATTGTTAATTCTTCTACAGCTGCATCTAATGCTTTTGAGTTTTGAACTGCATCACCAACACCCATGTTGATAACGATTTTGTCAACTTTCGGCAATTGCATAACTGATTTATATCCAAACTTGCTCATAAGAGCAGTTGAAACTTCATTTAAATATTTTTCTTTTAGGCGGCTCATTTGTGTACCTCCCTTCTTTTTATAGAAATTAGTCGATTACTGCACCTGATTTTTTTGCAACACGAACTTTTTTACCGTTTTCGATTTTATAACCTACACGAGTCGGCTCGCCAGATTTAGGATCGATTAGCATTACGTTCGAAACGTGAATTGCAGCCTCTTGGCTTACAATTCCACCTTGTGGATTCAATTGGTTAGGTTTTACGTGTTTTTTCACGATGTTCACACCTTCAACAAGAACGCGATCTTGTTTAGGGTAAGAAGCAAGGATAACGCCTTCTTTGCCTTTGTCCTTACCAGTGATTACCTTAACCTTGTCACCTTTTTTTACATGCATGCTGTCGCACCTCCTTGATTGGCACTATCATGAAATTAAAGAACTTCTGGAGCTAGAGAAACGATTTTCATGAAGTTGCTGTCACGTAATTCACGTGCAACAGGTCCGAAAATACGAGTTCCGCGTGGTGATTTATCATCACGAATAATTACACAAGCATTTTCATCAAATTTGATGTACGTACCATCTTTACGACGTGCGCCTGATTTTGTACGAACGATAACAGCTTTAACAACGTCACCCTTCTTAACAACGCCACCTGGTGTTGCTTTCTTAACTGTACAAACAACGATATCACCGATGTTAGCAGTTTTACGGCCAGAGCCACCAAGGACTTTAATTGTAAGAACTTCACGTGCACCTGAGTTGTCAGCAACTTTCATACGACTTTCTTGTTGGATCACTTAGGTTACCTCCCTTCGGAAATTGGTTGTTCCGAAATAGTTATTAAATAATAACCGCTTTTTCTACAACTTCAACTAGACGGAAACGTTTAGTAGCTGATAGCGGGCGAGTTTCCATGATACGTACGATATCACCGATTTTCGCTGTGTTTAATTCATCATGAGCCTTAAACTTTTTAGAGTATTTTACACGTTTACCATAAAGCTTGTGCTTTTTATGAGTTTCAACTAAAACAGAAATTGTTTTATCCATTTTATCTGAAACAACGCGGCCCGTGTAAACTTTGCGTTGATTACGCTCAGTCATACTTGAAAACCTCCTTTATCAGTTATTTGCACTGATTTCTCTTTCACGAATAACAGTTTTCATACGCGCGATTGCTTTACGCACTTCACGAATACGAGCTGTGTTTTCTAATTGACCAGTCGCCAATTGGAAGCGAAGGTTGAAAAGCTCTTCTTTCAGTGATTTCACTTTTAATTCTAATTCAGAAGTGGCAAGGTCACGGATTTCATTAGCTTTCATTAGATTCACCACCAGTTTCTTGACGTTTTACGATCTTACATTTAACAGGAAGCTTATGTGATGCTAAACGAAGTGCTTCACGTGCGATCTCTTCAGATACACCAGCGATTTCGAACATTACTTTTCCTGGTTTTACTACTGCAACCCAACCTTCAGGAGAACCTTTACCAGAACCCATGCGGACTTCTAGAGGTTTTTTAGTGTAAGGTTTGTGTGGGAAGATTTTAATCCAAACTTTACCGCCACGTTTCATGTAACGAGTCATCGCGATACGTGCAGATTCGATTTGACGGTTAGTAATCCAGCTAGCTGTTTGAGCTTGTAAGCCCCATTCGCCGAAAGATACTTCTTTACCGCCTTTCGCTTCGCCACGCATGTTTCCGCGGTGTTCACGACGGTATTTTACGCGTTTAGGCAATAACATATTATTTGCCTCCTTCCACAGATTTCTTCGTAGGAAGAACTTCACCACGGTAGATCCATACTTTAACGCCTAATTTACCGTAAGTAGTGTCAGCTTCTGCGTGTGCATAGTCGATGTCAGCACGTAGAGTATGAAGTGGAACAGTTCCTTCACTATAGTGTTCAGCACGCGCGATATCAGCGCCACCTAAACGACCAGATACTTGTGTTTTAATTCCTTTTGCACCAGCGCGGATTGTGCGTTGGATCGCTTGCTTTTGCGCACGACGGAATGATACACGGTTTTCTAATTGACGAGCGATGTTTTCAGCTACTAGACGAGCGTCAAGATCAGCACGTTTGATTTCGATAATGTTGATGTGTACACGTTTACCAGTTAAATCGCTAAGGTATTTACGAAGATTCTCAACTTCAGAACCACCTTTACCGATTACCATACCTGGTTTCGCAGTGTGAATTGTAATGTTTACACGGTTTGCAGCGCGTTCGATTTCTACTTTAGAAACAGAAGCGTCTTTAAGAGCCGTTTCAATATATTTACGCACTTTGATGTCTTCATGAAGTAGAGTTGCATAGTCTTTTTCAGCGTACCATTTTGACTCCCAGTCACGAATAATACCAACGCGCAGTCCTATTGGATGTACTTTTTGACCCACGGATTAACCCTCCTTCTTCTCAGATACCACTAGAGTAATGTGGCTTGTGCGTTTGTTAATTGCGCTTGCACGTCCTTGTGCACGTGGACGGAAACGTTTTAATGTTGGACCTTCATCAACGAATACTTCAGAAACTACTAAAGAGTTGATGTCAAGATCGTAGTTATGCTCAGCGTTAGCAACTGCAGATTTTAATACTTTTTCAACGACTGGAGACGCCGCTTTTGGAGTATGACGTAAAATTGCAACTGCCTCACCAACTTGCTTGCCTCGGATTAAGTCTACAACTAGACGGACTTTACGAGGAGCAATGCGAACAGTACGAGCGATAGCTTTAGCTTGTGTCATTAGGATTTACCTCCTCTCAAAATTAGCGTCTTGTTTTCTTGTCGTCTGCACCGTGACCTTTGTAAGCACGTGTTGGTGCGAATTCACCAAGTTTGTGGCCTACCATATCTTCTGTTACGTATACAGGAACGTGTTTACGTCCATCATAAACAGCAATCGTTAAACCGATGAAAGTCGGGAAAATTGTAGAACGGCGAGACCAAGTTTTGATAACTTGTTTTTTCTCAGAAGCCTCTTGCGCTTCCACTTTTTTCATTAAGTGGTCATCAACAAAAGGTCCTTTTTTCAAGCTGCGACCCATGTAGGAACCTCCCTCCGTGATTCCACCACGGCTCTCACATAGAACCGTAGTTTAACCACATTATTTTTTACGACTACGGATGATGAATTTATCCGATTTGTTTTTCTTCTTGCGAGTTTTGTAACCAAGTGCTGGTTTACCCCAAGGAGTCATTGGTGATTTACGTCCGATTGGAGAACGTCCTTCACCACCGCCGTGTGGGTGATCGTTAGGGTTCATTACAGAACCACGAACTGTTGGGCGTTTACCTAACCAACGGCTACGACCTGCTTTACCGATGTGTACTAGTTCGTGTTGTTCGTTACCAACTTGACCGATTGTAGCGCGGCAAGTAGCTAACACTAAACGTACTTCACCAGATTGTAGACGAACGATTACGTATTTGTCTTCACGACCAAGTACTTGTGCAGAAGTACCAGCAGAACGTACTAATTGTCCACCTTTACCAGGTTTTAACTCGATGTTATGGATTGTTGTACCCATAGGAATGTTTGCTAATGGTAATGTGTTACCTACTTTAATATCAGCATCTGGACCAGATACGATTGTTTGACCAACCTCTAGACCTTTAGGTGCTAAGATGTAAGCTTTTGCTCCATCAGCGTAGTTGATTAATGCGATATTCGCAGAACGGTTTGGATCATATTCGATAGTAGCAACTTTAGCCGGAATGCCATCTTTTACACGTTTGAAATCGATAACACGGTATTGCTTCTTATGTCCACCGCCATGATGACGAACAGTGATTTTACCTTGGTTGTTACGACCAGCTTTGCGTTTAGTTGGTTCAAGCAATGATTTCTCAGGCTTGTTAGTTGTAATTTCCGCAAAGTCTAAAGACGTCATATTACGACGACCATTAGAGGTAGGTTTATACTTTTTAATCGCCATTGTGTTTCCCTCCTTCTTGATTGTTCAAATCATAAATCCATAAAGGATTACATTTCGAATAATTCGATTTCTTTGCTATCAGCAGTTAATTTAACAATCGCTTTACGACGTTTGTTAGTGTAACCACCGTAACGGCCAACGCGTTTGAATTTACCTTTGTAGTTAAGAACGTTTACTTTCTCAACTTTTACACCAAAGATTTCTTCTACAGCGTCTTTTACTTGAGTTTTGTTAGCGCGAGTGTCTACTTCGAAAGTATACTTTTTCTCTGCCATAAGTTCTGAAGAACGCTCAGTAATGACCGGACGTTTTAAAATATCACGTGCTTCCATTATCCAAGCACCTCCTCAACTTTTTCTACTGCAGACTTAGTGAACACAACTTTTTCGTGACCTAATAGATCAAGAACGTTGATTCCGTTTGCAGTTAAAACTGTTACACCAGGGATGTTACGAGCAGATAATGCTACGTTTTCATCTAGGTCAGCAGTTACGAATAAAGATTTTTTCTCTAAAGAAAGATCTTTAAGGATTTTTGTGAATTCTTTTGTTTTTGGTGCTGCTAGTGAAAGAGCATCAAGAACTAAGAAGTTCTGTTCTACTACTTTAGCTGATAAAGCAGATTTAAGAGCTAAGCGACGAACTTTTTTCGGTAATTTGTAAGAATAGCTACGTGGAGTTGGGCCGAATACGACACCACCACCGCGCCATTGTGGAGAACGGATAGAACCTTGACGAGCACGACCAGTTCCTTTTTGACGCCATGGTTTACGACCACCACCAGCAACTTCAGAACGGTTTTTAACCTTGTGATTACCTTGACGTAGAGAAGCACGTTGTGCAACTACAGCGTCGAATAATACTGCTTCATTTGGCTCGATTCCGAAGATCGCATCGTTTAATTCGATTTCACCAACTGAAGCACCTGTTTGACTAAGTACAGATACTTTTGTCATTCCTGTTTCCTCCTTTCCTTAGGTGATTACTTAGCTTTAATTGCAGTTTTAACTGTAACTAGAGCTTTTTTAGAACCAGGAACATTACCTTTAACAAGTAGTAAGTTACGTTCCGCATCAACTTTCACGATTTCTAAGTTTTGGATTGTAACTACAGTGCCACCCATTTGACCAGGTAATTTCTTTTGTTTGAATACGCGGTTCGGAGCAACTGGACCCATTGAACCAGGACGACGGTGGTAACGAGAACCGTGGGCCATAGGACCACGAGATTGACCATGGCGTTTAATTACACCTTGGAAACCTTTACCTTTAGTAACACCTGTTACATCAATTACATCGCCTTCTGCGAAAATTTCTACTTTGACTTCTTGACCAACTTCGTATTCTTCAACGTTCACGTTGCGGAATTCACGAATGAAGCGCTTAGGAGCAGTGTTCGCTTTTGCTACGTGACCTTGTTCTGGTTTGTTAGAAAGCTTAACGCGCTTGTCTTCGAAACCAACTTGGATAGCTTCGTAGCCATCTGTATCAGCAGTTTTCTTTTGAAGAACTACGTTTGGAGTAGCTTCGATAACTGTTACCGGGATTAAATCGCCGTTTTCAGCAAAAACTTGTGTCATACCAATTTTTCTACCTAAGATTCCTTTAGCCATTTGTCACACCTCCTGTAAGTTTTAAATAGTTATATTTTTACCATTAAAGTTTGATTTCGATATCAACGCCAGATGGTAAATCAAGTTTCATTAACGCGTCAACAGTTTGTGGTGTTGGGTTAACGATATCGATCAGACGTTTATGCGTACGCATTTCGAATTGTTCACGAGAATCTTTGTACTTGTGAACGGCACGAAGAATCGTGTACACAGACTTCTCAGTTGGAAGTGGAATCGGACCTGATACACTTGCACCTGAACGTTTTGCAGTTTCCACAATTTTCTCAGCAGACTGATCTAAAATACGGTGATCATACGCTTTCAAACGAATACGAATCTTTTGTTTTGCCATTATTTTCCCTCCTTCTCGCCTATTTTCTAGACATTCTCCACGAAAATTTTCCGTCACACCGCCATGGCAAAGCGGCCGGGTGTGTCGGCAACCTCTCGTTTCATCGCAGTCAAAGACCAACATTCAACATTATACCCAATAAAAAAAGAATAAGCAAGTCTTTTCGCTAAATTCTTTTAAATGTTGCTGATATTCTTACTACTAATATTTTTCGTTCCTCTGAACCGTTTACTAGTATATAAAATTCCCATGCACTTTGCAACACATAAGGTTGTTATATCAACGTTTTCGAATATTTCAAACAATAACTGACTACAAGAACGCGTTCGCTAAAGCACTGGTGAGCTCAATTTGTAGATGATGCACTTAGTTATGTTACCATTAACATTCTATAATTTCTTAAAGACAATAAAAAAGCAGCTTCTAATAGTTAGAAACTGCTCTTTCTATTACTTATAAGAAAAACACACATGCAACCCAGCCAAATATAATGAGAGGGATGTTAATAAAGATAAACGTTGGCACACATGTATCCCAAATGTGATTATGCTGTCCATCTACATTTAAGCCTGCAGTTGGTCCAAGAGTAGAATCCGAAGCAGGAGAACCTGCATCACCTAAAGCACCTGCTGTACCTATAAGGCATATAATAGCCAAAGGACTCATTCCTAACCCTTGTGCAAGAGGAACAAATAAAGTTGCAATGATAGGTACTGTCGCGAAGGATGAACCAATCCCCATCGTCACTATTAAACCAATGACCAACATAATCAATATAGCTAGACTCTTATTTCCTTGAAGAATTGTTAGTGAGTTTGAGATTAAGCTATCCACATGACCCGTGGCGTTAATAACAGATGCAAAACCATTTGCAGCGATCATCACAAAACCGATGAAGGCCATCATCTTCATTCCCTCAGAAAGAATCTCATCTGCCTCTTTCCATTTTAGTGCACCAGTAAAATACATCATCATAATTCCTGCAAAGGCGCCTACAATCATCGAGTCAGTATAAATTTGTGCACATAGAGAGACAATTAAAGCTACAGTCGTAGAAAAAATAACGAACTTACTGACATGAACATTTAAAGACTCTGTCTCAACATCTTTATTTTGATATTGTCGAGGTTTTCGATATACGAAAAAGGCTACACATAATCCAATTAACATCCCTAGAACGGGTATAGCCATCGCTACCGGTACATCACGCGAAGTTGCTTCCATACCTGCCTCGGTTACTTGAGTAGAAACGATATCTTGGAAAATAGCTCCGAAGCCTGCAGGTACGAAACTATACGTCCCTATTAAACCAACAGCAATTAATGTAGCGATTATTCGTCGGTCAACCTCTAGCATATTTAAAACCTTTAAAATCGGAGGTATCAATAATGGGATAAAGGCTATATGAATTGGAATTAAGTTTTGTGAGAAAATAGACACCATAAAGATCAGTAGGAAAATTAAAACCTTCACTAATCCTTTTCGATTACTTGTACCGTTTTTATTTAATATTTTTAAAATCCCTGCAATCATTAATTCAGGAATTCCTGTTTTTGAAATGGCAATAGCGAAACCACCAAGTAACCCATAACTTAAAGCAATCGTTGCGCCTGCTCCTAATCCTTCTGTAAATGATTGTACAGTTGCTTCAATACCCATTCCGCTTGTTAGACCTCCTGCGAAGGCGCCTAATACAAGAGAAAGAACAACATTGATACGGAGCAAGCTTAATATTAACATGACGGCCACTGCCACAATTACTGCGTTCATTTCAACACTTCACTTTCGTACACTAGATTACTAATATACTAAACTTTAATCGTCTAATACTTGAAAGTCAAGATGTTTTTACCCCCTGGAAAAATCCCCTAAATTTAAACAACAAAAAAACAGTATGACCATAACTAATCATACTGTTTTAAGATTTCTTCCTATTTATAACGATTCACGAATGACTTTTTTATAATAGCCAACAGAAAGTACAGCGAAGATAGCATATAACGCTATATAGCAGCTCATAGCAATCCATAATGGTGTGGTTAACTCTGAGCCGAATAAAAACCATCCCGACTTAACAGCAAAGTAACTATGGAGTAGCCCTATTATTAATGGAACACCAAAATTAAAGGCTTGTTTCATATATATACCTTTCATAATATCTTTTTCAGCGAAGCCAATCTTTCTTAATATCGTATAAGAGCCTCGCTCCTCTTCAGCCTCAGACATTTGCTTAAAGTATAAAATACTACCCGTTGTCACTAAAAATGCTAACCCTAAAAATGCTGCGGTAAATATCGTAATTCCTAATGTTTCAATATTCCCCTTACGTGCTTCTTCAAAGGATTGTATATCATTTGAGTAATTTTCTTTATTTAATTGTATATATAATTTCTCTGCTTGAGCTAAGTCACTTTTATTCTTTATCTTAATAGAAGTTTGTTTGTGCCATTCAGAAGCGCTTGAATAAGTAGCTAGTTTTTCAAACAATGCATCCGAAACTACGAAAATTGGCCCCCCAGGCCCTGATGTCACAGTACCACTTATAATACTTTCATGTTGAACATCTTTGACATGAAGCATTTCTTCCTTAGTTACCTCTGGACCTCCAGGAGTGACAACTACATCACGATCCTTTTCAAGTGGAAACATCTCTGCCATATAACCACCGTAGTTTGTTACTATAACCTCATTATCCGAAACGGTAGCTTCAGGAACTATTTGTTGATAATCAGAAAGTGGAATTGTATAAATGAGTCCTTCTACACCATCAAGGGGATTATCTTTATTTTGCTGTTCTTTCGATAATAGCTGTGAAAAGGAAGCTGAAACGCTCTGTAATCGGTAATCTATTTTATCAAAAGCAATATTATTGTCCTCTAGCTTCTTTAAAAATTCCTGGCCCCTATCTTCAAGTAAAACATAATCACCAGGTACTCGGCCATACGCCGACGCTTCTGATGAATAATACGATATATAAGCTAAAGTTGTAACGCCAAGCGAAACACCCGTTAAAACCGTAATAAGCGTTAAGGATTTCGCATTACTCTTCATACGATGCATAATCGGTGTTAACGCTAAGACATCACGAGCAGTTAAATGTCCATTTTTCTTAAGACGAATTGAATTCATAATAAATGCTACAGAGAAACGGAAAACAAGGAATGTTCCGCCAATAGTAGTAGCTAAAATAATAGTCATATTAAGAGCTAAATCACCAGTAGTGTTAATATCGAAAAGCTTAGTTGATGCATAGTAGCCATATGCAATTAGTACAAGCCCTAAAAAACCAATAACCATTTGTAATGGGCTGAAACGTTTTACGCGCTCATCAGCTTGCTTGGAAGCACTAAATAGTGATAGTAATGATATACGGTAAATCATCAAAGCCATTTGCACAAGTACAATGGCTAGTAGAATGGCAAATACTACGATAGACTGCTGTAGTGCCTCAGTACTAAACGTCATTGTCACAAGTGTCTCTTTTTCAAGTACGTGCAGTAAAATCATTGCGAATAAGCGTGAACTAAAGAACCCTGCAAGTATACCTAAAACGACCGCGCCTACAAATAAGAGGATACTTTCTACCGCTAATAAACGTACGATAAGCCCCTTTGTCATCCCTATTAGCTGATACAAGCCTATCTCCTTACTACGACGCTTCATAAATAGATGGTTGGCATATAGGACGAAAAATAAGACAATAAAGTACAACATATAGGTTGCTGCTTTAAAACCCGCTGTGGCCGTACCGCTCTTCTCTACTGTAGCGAGCACTTCAGCATTATTTTGCAATGTCACAAAAGAAAAATATAAAGTAACACTAAAAATAAGTGCGAAAAAATATAAATAATAATGCTTCATATTTTTCTTCATACTGCGCAATACGAGTTTACTAAGACTCATAGCCGTCACCGCCTAGCACACTTTGCGTATGCATGATTTCTTGGAAAAAAGCCTGTCTCGTTTTATCTCCTTTATATAGCTCACTATAAATGAGTCCGTCCTTTAAAAATAAAACACGTGTACAAAAACTCGCTGCTACCGCATCATGCGTAACCATCATAATCGTTGCTTTTTTTGACTCATTAATACTTTGTAGATTTTTTAAAAGCGCAGTAGCTGATTTTGAGTCAAGTGCGCCTGTAGGTTCATCAGCAAATACAAGTGAAGGATTTGTAATTAGTGCCCGAGCTGCCGATGTACGTTGCTTTTGACCACCTGATATTTCATTTGGATATTTGTTTAAAATCTCACCAATACCTAATAATTGTGTAAGCTCCTTTACACGACTCTCTGCAACAGCCTTTGGTAGTCTGCCAATAGCTAATGGTAGTAGAATATTCTCTTTCACCGTTAGTGTATCTAATAAATTATAATCTTGGAATATGAACCCCAATTGTTCACGACGGAAATTAGCTAACGCCTTCTCATTCATACCACGTAAGTTTTGACCATTTATTTCAATAACACCTTCTGTAGCAAAGTCAATTGAACATAAAACATTTAAAAGTGTTGTCTTCCCAGAGCCTGAAGGTCCCATAATGCCAACAAATTCACCTTGATTCACTTCTACATCAATACCCTTTAACACCTCTTGGGCTGTTGATTTTTTACCATATACTTTTTTTACTTTACGACCAATTAAAACCGCCACTTGTAAACGCCCCTTTCTATAGTTCAAGTGTACCCTGTCTACGTCGGCAATTCGTGTGTTTTACATGACAATATAAAAAGGTAGGTGACAATTTCGTCATCTACCTGTTAGTTTGACATATTCATTTTGTAATGGAAAACGTAATGTAAATATCGAGCCTTCACCTACACTAGATTGGACAGTAATACGGACGCCAATTTTCTGCGCCACATTATGTGCTAAGTATAGACCCATACCTGTCGATTGCGCAGATTCTCTTCCGGCTGTTCCAGTATACGATTTGTAAAAAATTCGTGGTAGATCCTCCTTACGGATACCAATACCTGCATCTTTTATATGTAATAGTGTTGCTCCAGTAGCATCTACTTCTGTAAATAGTAATACCTCTGAATTTTCAGGACTATATTTAATCGCATTGGATAGAATTTGTCGGATGATAAAGGCTAGCCATTTAGCATCCGTCGTCACTGTATCTGTTAACTCTTCCACATCAAAACCGATACCTTTTTCAATACACCATGCCTGCATAGCTCTTATTTCTTTATAGACAACCGTTCTTAGCTCAATCTCCATCATATAATTATCTTTTTCTATTGAAGCTAACCGTGTTTGATGTAGCTGCTGATCAACCAATAAATGCAGTCTTAGCCATTCTGTCTCTAATTTACGACGTAGTGTCAAATCTTCTACGCGATCCAGCATCAAATTAACTGCAGTTAAAGGTGCCTTTACTTCATGAACCCATGCTAGAAGTTCATCCGAATATTCCTGCAGCTGTACCTTTGCTTGATTTAACTCTGTGTTCTTGCCGTAGAGAACATCTTCAATTTTCGTAAAGTATGCCATTTGAAAAGGTGATAACACCAAATTTTTGCTATGCACGTCATCAAATTGGTTTTCCACATTTCCTAGGAAATTTTTCAGCCGCCCAACTTCTACTACGTATCGCCAAAAAAGAAAGATCATAAAACTAATAAGCATGCTAATATTAATATACAAAATTGAGATCCCCACTAATCCAACGTCTAAAGAAAATAAAACATTGATCATAACGATGATAAAAACAAAAAAGCCTATCCATGCGAGGCGTTCTCTTAAAAATAAAATGAGCATTGTCCATCACGTCCCTTGTGTTAAAGCCATATAACCAAGTCCCTTTTTAGTTAAAATCACTTCTTGTAAACCTATTTCCTCAAGCTTAGTACGTAACCGATTAACATTTACCGATAATGTATTATCATTGACAAAGCGTTCATCGTCCCATAACTTTCTCATTAAATCATCTCTAGAAACAATTTGATCGGCCTTCTCCACTAAAATACGTAAAATAAAGAGCTCATTTTTAGTTAATGAAGAAAGATTACCCTCATACATAATCTCACTGCGCGCATAGTCAATAACTGCACCATTAAACCGTGTGACATCCATTGATTCTTCTATATAATCATATGTACGACGTAAAACGGCTTGTACCTTTGCAAGTAATACCTCCATATGGAACGGCTTTTGTACAAAGTCATCTGCACCCATTTGCATTGCCATAACCATATCCATTGGATGGTCTCGTGAAGATAGAAAGAGAATTGGCACCTTTGAGATATGACGTATTTCACGACACCAATGAAAGCCATCATAGGCAGGTAGCTGAATGTCTATCAATACAAGCTGTGGTTTTTCTTCAATAAAATCATCCATTACTTTTTGAAAATCTTTAGCACCTACAACTTGAAGCGACCACTGTGCAAAACGTGTCTGAATCATTTCGAAAATGGATGGATCATCTTCTATCAACAATATTTTCATCTCCACTTGCAAACTCTCCTTCCATGAAATTATATGTATTAATCTTCACACCATAACGTTGGGTTGATTTCCGCTCCGACTGGGCGCTTTCCTGGGGGCGTCCGATGAGCCGCTTTGCTTTCGCTGCAGGGTCTCGGGCCAACACGATGTTGGTCACGAAGGCGTTATCACAGGATGTGATGCTTTTAGCCTTCGTTCCTCTATTTGCTAATCCCCAAGGAATCGCCCAGTCTCCACTCCAATCAGCATACTTAACATACGTTCTAACAAATATCATCCACCAATCTTTTGGAGAGGACCTATTAAAAAATTATAGAAACAAAAGGGGATTTTGATCTATGGCACTAGCTATCATTTCCGGCTACTTCGTATAAAAGAAATTTTATTCTTACTTTTAGCGTGTTGAGTTATTTCTGCTTTTTGGTATTTCACCTAGTATGTATACATAAAATAATCTAATTCAAGTAAAATCATCAAATGTTTTTAACTTATTTTAACATAAAAAACCAATCTGTAAGCGTCCCTACAGATTGGTTTTGAAAATAAGCTAAATGCTTAAATTATTTTTGGATAGAAGCAACTACGCCAGCGCCTACAGTACGGCCACCCTCACGGATAGAGAATTTAGTACCTTCTTCTAGAGCGATTGGAGCGATAAGTTCTACTGTCATTTCGATGTTATCGCCAGGCATTACCATTTCAACGCCTTCTGGTAAGTTACAGATACCTGTTACGTCAGTTGTACGGAAGTAGAACTGAGGACGGTAGTTAGTGAAGAATGGAGTATGACGGCCACCCTCTTCTTTTGATAAAACATAAACTTCAGCTTTGAAGCTTGTGTGTGGAGTGATTGAACCTGGTTTAGATAATACTTGACCACGTTGGATATCTTCACGAGCTACACCACGAAGTAAAGCACCGATGTTGTCACCAGCTTCAGCATAGTCTAATAATTTACGGAACATTTCTACACCAGTTACAGTTGTAGATTTTGCTTCTTCAGTAATACCTACGATTTCAACTACGTCACCAACTTTAACTTGACCACGTTCAACACGGCCAGTTGCAACTGTACCACGACCAGTGATAGAGAATACGTCCTCTACTGGCATCATGAATGGTTTGTCAGTTTGACGTTCTGGAGTTGGGATATAAGAATCTACAGCGTCCATTAATTCAACGATTTTTTCTTCCCATTCTGCTTCGCCTTCAAGAGCTTTAAGAGCAGAACCTTTGATTACTGGAAGATCGTCACCTGGGAAGTCATATTCAGATAGTAGGTCACGGATTTCCATTTCTACTAATTCTAATAATTCTTCGTCGTCAACCATATCACATTTGTTCATGAATACTACTAAGTATGGAACACCTACTTGACGAGATAAAAGGATGTGTTCACGAGTTTGTGGCATTGGGCCATCAGCAGCAGATACTACTAAGATACCGCCGTCCATTTGTGCAGCACCAGTGATCATGTTTTTAACATAGTCAGCGTGTCCTGGGCAGTCAACGTGTGCATAGTGACGAGTATCAGTTTCATATTCTACGTGAGAAGTATTGATAGTGATACCACGTTCTTTTTCTTCTGGAGCGTTATCGATATCAGCGTATGATTTAGCTTCCCCACCCATTTTTTTAGAAAGAACTGTTGCGATAGCAGCAGTTAAAGTTGTTTTACCATGGTCAACGTGTCCGATTGTACCAATGTTAGCATGCGTTTTTGAACGGTCAAATTTTTCTTTAGCCATTAGAGATTGCCTCCTCAAAATTATATGTTTATATTTTTTGAAAATTTATAGAATGATTGCTGATGGTGAACGGGCCCATCCACCATCCCACAATCATAGCTTACAAATTAGTTATACTTTATGCAAGATGAAAATTCAATTATTCACCTTTATTTTTTTTGATGATGTCAGCAGCGATTGATTTTGGTACTTCTTCGTAATGATCGAATGTCATTGAGAATACACCACGACCTTGCGTTGCTGAACGAAGAGTTGTTGCATAACCAAACATTTCCGATAAAGGAACCATTGCACGAACAACTTGTGAGTTACCGCGAGCTTCCATACCCTCAACGCGTCCGCGACGAGAAGTAATGTTACCCATGATATCACCAAGGTATTCTTCTGGAATTACAACTTCTACTTTCATCATTGGTTCTAAGATAACTGCATCACATTGTTTAGCAGCTTCTTTAAGAGCCATAGATGCAGCAATTTTGAACGCCATCTCATTCGAGTCAACGTCATGGTAAGAACCGAATACTAATTTCGCTTTAATGTCGATAAGTGGGTAACCAGCTACTACACCGCGGTCAAGAGAGTCACGAAGACCAGCTTCTACTGCAGGAATGTATTCACGAGGTACTACACCACCAACGATAGCGTTTTCGAATTCAAAGCCTTTACCTTCTTCATTTGGAGAGAACTCAATCGTTACGTCACCATATTGTCCACGACCACCAGATTGGCGAGTGAATTTACCTTGAACTTTTGCAGAGCCACGGAATGTTTCACGGTAAGATACCATTGGAGCACCTACGTTAGCTTCTACTTTAAATTCACGGCGCATACGGTCAACTAAGATATCAAGGTGAAGCTCACCCATACCTGAGATGATTGTTTGACCAGTTTCTGTGTCAGTGTGAGCACGGAAAGTTGGATCCTCTTCTTGAAGTTTTTGTAAAGCTTGACCCATTTTATCTTGGTCAGCTTTTGATTTTGGTTCTACAGAAAGAGAAATTACTGGCTCAGGGAATTCCATTGATTCAAGAATAACTAGGTTTTTCTCGTCACATAGAGTATCACCAGTAGTAGTATCTTTAAGACCTACTGCTGCTGCGATGTCCCCAGCGAATACTTTAGAAATCTCTTCACGAGAGTTTGCGTGCATTTGTAGGATACGGCCTACGCGTTCACGTTTACCTTTAGAAGAGTTTTGTACGTATGAACCTGATTCTAAAGTTCCAGAATACACACGGAAGAAAGTTAATTTACCTACGAATGGGTCAGTCATAACTTTGAATGCAAGAGCTGAGAATGGCTCTTCATCTGAAGAATGACGTTCTAATTCCTCGTCACCATCAACATCAGTACCTTTGATTGCTGGTACATCTAATGGAGATGGTAAGTAATCGATAACTGCATCTAACATTGGGCGTACGCCTTTGTGTTTGAATGCTGTACCACAGATTACTGGGTAAAATTCTACTGCAATCGTAGCACGACGGATAGCCGCTTTAAGTTCAGCAACAGAAATTTCTTCGCCTTCTAAATATTTTTCCATGATTTCTTCATCAACACTTGCAACAGCATCGATTAATTTTTCACGGTATTCTTCAGCTTGTGCGCGGTGCTCTTCAGGAATTTCGCCTTCAGTCACTGCTGTACCTTTTTCGTCGCCGTAGAAAGTAGCTTTCATTTCAACTAAGTCAATGATTGCTGAGAACTGATCTTCAGCTCCGATAGGTAATTGGATAGGATGAGCGTTTGCTTGTAAACGTTCGTGTAGAGTTCCTACAGAATATAGGAAATCTGCTCCTGTTTTATCCATTTTGTTAATGAACACGATACGTGGAACGCCGTAAGTTGTAGCTTGACGCCATACTGTTTCAGTTTGAGGTTCAACACCAGATTGAGCATCAAGAACTGTTACAGCACCATCAAGTACGCGTAATGAACGTTCAACTTCTACAGTGAAGTCTACGTGTCCAGGAGTATCGATGATATTTACACGGTGGCCGTTCCATTGAGCTGTTGTTGCAGCAGAAGTGATTGTGATACCACGTTCTTGCTCTTGCTCCATCCAGTCCATTTGAGAAGCGCCTTCATGAGTTTCACCAATTTTGTGAATCTTACCTGTGTAATAAAGGATACGCTCAGTTGTTGTTGTTTTACCAGCATCAATGTGAGCCATGATCCCAATATTACGTGTATTCTCTAGGGAGAATTCGCGTTTCATAGGTATTTCTCCTTCCATATTGGGCGTATGCGGTTTAGATATTGATTACCAACGGTAGTGAGCGAATGCTTTGTTCGCTTCTGCCATTTTGTGCATATCTTCACGTTTTTTAACTGATGCACCTGTGTTGTTAGAAGCATCAAGGATTTCGTTAGCTAGACGCTCTTCCATAGTTTTTTCACCACGAAGACGAGCGTAGTTAACTAGGTAACGAAGACCTAAAGTTGTACGACGTTCTGGACGTACTTCTACTGGTACTTGATAGTTAGAACCACCAACACGGCGAGCACGAACTTCAAGAACTGGCATTACGTTGTTAAGAGCAGCTTCGAATACTTCAATTGGATTTTCACCAGAACGTTCTTTAACAATATCGAACGCACCGTATAAAATCTTTTGAGAAGTACCTCTTTTACCATCAACCATCATTTTATTAATTAAACGAGTTACTAGTTTTGAACTATAAATTGGATCTGGTAACACGTCACGTTTGGAAACAGGACCTTTACGAGGCATGTGTTTTCCTCCTTTCGAATAGTTATCGATTTATTTTATAAGAATTACTTTGTAATAGTTGATTGGCAAATTTCCAATCTGCTAGCAAGATTAAAAATTTGCAACAACTATTTTAAAGTTCATTATTAAGCAATGCTTAATAATGTTAAATTATTTTTTTTCTTTAGGGCGTTTTGTTCCGTATTTAGAACGTGATTGTAAACGACCGTTTACACCAGCTGTATCAAGAGCACCACGTACGATATGGTAACGAACACCCGCTAAGTCTTTTACGCGTCCGCCACGGATAAGAACAACACTGTGCTCTTGTAAGTTGTGGCCTTCACCTGGGATATAAGCAGTTACCTCGATTTGGTTAGTTAAACGTACACGAGCGTATTTACGTAACGCTGAGTTTGGTTTACGAGGTGTCATTGTACCTACACGAGTACAAACTCCGCGTTTTTGTGGAGATTTAACGTCAGTTAAAGATTTTTTAAATGAGTTATATCCTTTGTTTAACGCTGGTGATTTTGATTTCGTGCTTTTAGATTGACGAGGCTTACGAACTAATTGGTTAATTGTAGGCATCGGTTTTTCCTCCCTTCATTTATTCCTTTTTAATACCACACATCCAGGTGGTTCATTTTTTGGGTAAAAACAAAGTCTTTGTGTTTAATACACAAAAACTACTCTACAGTAATCGCAACTACTGCAGCTCCAACGTGGATTCTACAGGCCTTGCCCAGTTCCTTTTTCGACTCAACAAGAGTAACTGGTATACCGATTTCTCTCGCGAAAGATATGGCCGAATCGGTTACCCAATTGTCTGCATCGAGTGCCACAAAAAGTTCTTTCACTGAACCGGCTCGCATTGCTTTTACTGTTTGCTTTGTACCTATGATTGTTTGACTATCCCTTACTCTATCATAAGACATTTTCATATCCTCCGAAGTACAGACAGTTAACTATCAACCTTCAATATATTATCATTACCAATTTCGGCTGTCAACTCATATCTTTAAAAAGTCCGAAGAGATGATAAAAATACATCTCCTCGGCACTTATTTTAATGATTATTCAGCAGAAATTAGGTTTTCTGTCTCAAGCTCATCTTTTTCAATACGGATTTGACGGTAACGTTGCATACCAGTACCTGCAGGAACAAGTTTACCGATAATTACGTTTTCCTTCAGACCAAGAAGTTCATCACGCTTACCTTTAATAGCAGCATCCGTTAACACACGAGTTGTTTCTTGGAATGATGCAGCAGATAAGAATGATTCTGTTTCAAGAGACGCTTTTGTAATACCAAGGATCACAGGACGACAAGTCGCAGGGTTTTTGCCATTCATAACAGCATCTACGTTTGCCTCTGAGAATTGGTGAATATCTAGTAATGAACCTGGTAATAATTCAGTATCTCCAGCTTCAATTACACGTACTTTACGAAGCATTTGGCGAACCATTACCTCGATATGTTTGTCACCAATTTCTACCCCTTGCATACGGTATACTTTTTGTACTTCTTTTAACAGGTATTCTTGAACTGTTGAAACGTCTTTAACTTTTAACAATTGTTTTGGATCGATAGAACCTTCTGTTAATACTTGACCGCGTTCTACAAAGTCGCCTTCTTGTACTTTCAGACGAGCATTGTAAGGTGCTGCGTATTTACGTGTTTCTACTTCACCTTCAATTGTAATCTCTTTTAGACCTTCACGGATTTCAGTGATGTCTGAAACAGTACCTGCGATATCAGAAATAACTGATTGACCTTTAGGATTACGTGCTTCAAAAATCTCTTGGATACGTGGAAGACCTTGTGTAATATCATCCCCGGCAACCCCACCTGTATGGAATGTACGCATTGTTAACTGTGTACCTGGTTCACCGATTGATTGAGCCGCAATAATACCAACTGCTTCTCCAACTTCAACCTCTTCACCTGTTGCTAAGTTCATGCCGTAACATTTTTTACATACGCCATGTTTTGTATTACATGTAAACGCAGAACGGATTGTAACTTCTTCGATACCTAGCTCTATAATGATACGAGCGATATCTTGGTCGATCAAACCGTCTTTTTCTAAAATTACTTCACCTGTTTCTGGATGGTGGATTGTTTTCTTCGTATGACGACCGATAATACGCTCATCTAACGCTTCAATTAGCTCTGTACCTTCCATTAACGCACCAATTGTTAAACCACGGTCAGTTCCACAGTCATCCTCACGAACGATAACATCTTGTGCTACGTCAACAAGACGACGTGTTAAGTAACCTGAATCGGCAGTTTTTAGGGCTGTATCGGCAAGACCTTTACGAGCACCGTGAGTTGAGATGAAGTACTCTAATACCGTTAAACCTTCACGGAATGAAGATTTAATTGGAAGTTCGATGATACGACCAGCCGGGTTGGCCATCAGACCACGCATACCTGCTAACTGTGTAAAGTTAGATGCGTTACCACGGGCACCTGAGTCAGACATCATAAAGATTGGGTTTGTTTTCTCAAGCGACTTCATCAGCTTTGATTGAATTTCATCTTTCGCAGCACTCCAGCTTGAGATAACGCGATCATAACGCTCATCCTCCGTGATGAAACCACGACGGAATTGCGCTTGAACTTTATCTACTTTTTCTTGAGCTACCGCTAAAATTTCGCCTTTGTCTGGTAATACGACGATGTCAGATACACCTACAGTAATACCAGCGCGTGTTGAATATTTGAATCCTAGGTTTTTCATGCGGTCAAGCATTTTAGATGTTTCAGTGATGTGGAAACGTTTAAATACTTCAGCAATGATATTACCTAAGAATTTTTTACGGAATGGATTTACAACTGGTACTGATGCAAAGTGTTTGCGCAATACAGCTGTGCGTTGTGCTTCAACTTTACCTTTTTCATCAAGCCCATTATAAGATGCATCTGCCTCAAGCTCTTTTAATGTTTCTTCATCAATTGTTAAGTTAACGAAGTATTTGCTTGGTGTTTCTTGCTCTAAGTTGAAATCAGTTGGCTCATTAATGTATGGGAATGATTTAGGCAAGATTTCGTTAAAGATTACTTTACCAACAGTCGTTAATAGGAACATATTATTTTGTTCCTCAGTAAATGTTGGGTTGTTTAACGAGCTTGCTTTAATCGCAATACGAGTATGCAAATGAACATGACCTGTATCATATGCAATTAATACTTCGTTTGGTCCATAGAAAATTGTTCCTTCGCCGCGAGCTGTTTCACGTTCAAGTGTTAAGTAGTAGTTTCCTAATACCATATCTTGAGATGGTGTTACAACTGGTTTACCGTCTTTCGGGTTCAGGATATTTTGTGCAGCAAGCATTAGAAGACGAGCCTCTGCTTGCGCTTCCGCTGATAATGGTACGTGAACCGCCATTTGGTCACCATCGAAGTCAGCGTTATAAGCTGTACATACTAATGGGTGAAGACGAATAGCACGACCTTCAACTAGTGTTGGTTCAAACGCTTGAATACCAAGACGGTGAAGCGTAGGTGCACGGTTTAGTAATACTGGATGCTCACGAATAACATCTTCTAAAACGTCCCATACATCGTTGTTTAAACGCTCTATTTTACGTTTAGCAGATTTAATATTATGAGCAAGGCCACGTTCTACTAACTCTTTCATTACGAAAGGCTTGAATAATTCAATTGCCATTTCTTTTGGTAGACCACATTGGTACATTTTTAAGTTTGGACCTACTACGATAACCGAACGACCAGAGTAGTCAACACGTTTACCAAGTAAGTTTTGACGGAAACGACCTTGTTTACCTTTCAGCATATGTGAAAGTGATTTTAATGGACGGTTACCAGGACCTGTTACAGGACGACCACGACGACCGTTATCAATTAATGCATCAACAGCTTCTTGTAACATACGTTTTTCGTTTTGTACGATGATGCTTGGAGCACCAAGGTCTAGTAAACGTTTTAAACGGTTATTACGGTTGATTACACGACGATATAAATCGTTTAAGTCAGAAGTTGCAAAACGACCACCATCTAATTGCACCATCGGACGAAGCTCTGGTGGAATAACCGGTAGTACATCTAAAATCATCCATTCAGGAGAGTTACCTGAGTTACGGAATGATTCTACAACTTCAAGACGTTTAATGGCACGTGTACGACGTTGACCTTGTGCTGATTTCAACTCTTCTTTTAAAGATTGAGTTTCATCTTCAAGATCAATTTTGCCTAATAATCTTTTAATTGCTTCCGCACCCATAGATGCTTCGAATGTGTTTCCGAATTTTTCACGATACGCACGGTACTCTTTTTCAGAAAGTAGTTGCTTACTTTCTAAGTTTGTAGCACCTGGTTCGATTACAACGTAAGATGCAAAGTAAATTACTTCTTCTAGTGCACGTGGGGACATATCTAAAATAAGGCCCATACGGCTAGGAATACCTTTGAAGTACCAGATATGTGAAACTGGTGCTGCTAATTCGATGTGGCCCATACGTTCACGACGAACTTTCGCGCGTGTTACTTCAACACCACAACGATCACAAACTACGCCTTTGTAGCGTACACGTTTGTATTTACCACAATGACACTCCCAGTCCTTAGTTGGACCAAAAATACGCTCACAGAATAAACCATCTTTTTCTGGTTTTAATGTACGATAGTTAATTGTTTCAGGTTTTTTAACTTCACCGTATGACCAAGAACGAATCTTGTCAGGAGAAGCTAAACCAATTTTCATATATTCAAATTCATTAACGTCTATCAAGGAGCCTACCTCCCTCTAGTATAGGTCTTTATAAAGACTCTTTTACGCAGCTCGATAATCGTTTGCAAGAATCATTTCTCTTTAGCAAAAGATTAAAAATAGAATGATTTAATCAATTATGCCTCGGCATAATTGTGTCCTGAATCGGCTTTGTGTTTGCATAAAGCATTCCTTTCCGATTCCGTGACTTCCGCCGGAGGCTTTAACTTCTTTCAGCAGGTGTTTGGACACCCGCTGAAAACAGCTTAAACCCGCATTCATCTCACCACCTATAGAGGTGGGAGACTTCCGCTGAAAGAAGTTAAAAGAAAAAGCCGGACAGGGCGTTAAATCCTGCCCGACTAATTTGAAAAATAACTTTGACCGTGTTCACTAATAATGTGAATTAACGTTTTCCATTATTCAAAAGACTCTACTGGCTCTTCTTCTGTATCTTTCTGTGGTGCAATGTTAAGTGCATCAGCTGGTTGAAGATCTTCTTCTTCGTCTAAGTCGCGAAGCTCTACTTCTTCATCATTGACCGTTAACATTTTCACATCCATACCAAGAGATTGAAGTTCTTTAATCAATACTTTGAATGATTCAGGAACGCCTGGCTCTGGTACACTTTCACCTTTAACGATTGCTTCGTATGTTTTCACACGTCCAACAACGTCATCGGATTTAACTGTTAAGATTTCTTGAAGAGTATAAGCAGCACCGTATGCTTCAAGTGCCCATACCTCCATCTCACCAAAGCGTTGTCCACCGAACTGTGCTTTACCACCAAGTGGCTGTTGCGTAACAAGTGAGTAAGGACCAGTTGAACGTGCGTGAAGTTTATCATCAACCATGTGAGCAAGTTTGATCATGTACATGATCCCTACTGATACACGGTTATCAAATGGTTCACCTGAACGTCCATCATACAGGATTGTTTTACCATCACGGTTCATGCCTGCCTCTTCCATCGTTTCCCAAACATCTTCTTCGTTGGCACCATCAAATACTGGAGTTGCCATATGAATGCCTAGGGAACGAGAAGCCATACCTAAGTGTAATTCTAAAACTTGTCCGATGTTCATACGAGAAGGTACACCAAGTGGGTTTAACATGATATCAACAGGAGTACCGTCTGGCATGAATGGCATATCCTCTTCCGGTAAGATACGAGAGATAACCCCTTTGTTACCATGACGTCCGGCCATTTTGTCCCCTACGCGAATTTTACGCTTTTGAACAATGTAAGCACGAACTAATTGGTTAACACCTGGTGGTAATTCATCGCCATCTTCACGGTTAAATACTTTTACATCAAGAATAATACCGCCAGCACCATGTGGTACGCGTAATGAAGTATCACGAACTTCACGAGCTTTTTCACCGAAGATAGCATGTAATAAGCGTTCTTCAGCTGTTAATTCTGTAACCCCTTTAGGTGTTACTTTACCTACAAGAATGTCACCGTCACGTACTTCCGCACCAACGCGAATGATACCACGTTCATCTAAATTACGAAGTGCATCTTCTCCGACGTTTGGAATATCACGAGTGATTTCTTCAGGTCCTAATTTTGTATCACGAGACTCTGATTCATATTCTTCAATATGAACAGATGTATATACATCGTCTTTTACAAGGCGTTCGCTCATAATAACAGCATCCTCATAGTTAAAGCCGTTCCAAGTCATGAACGCAACAAGTACGTTACGACCAAGAGCAAGTTCGCCTTTTTCCATAGATGGACCGTCTGCTAAAATGTCACGAGGTTTCACACGTTCGCCAACTTTTACAAGTGGACGTTGGTTGTATGAAGTACCTTGGTTAGAACGAATGAATTTTTGTAATTTATATTTTGTTAAATCGCCTTTAACCTCTTTACCGTCAACGACTTCAATACGGCGAACATGGATAGAGCGAGCTTCAACGTGCTCAACTATACCATCATATTTCGCTACTACCGCCGCACCTGAGTCACGCGCATCAACGTGTTCCATACCAGTACCAACAAATGGTGCTTCTGGGTTAAGAAGAGGAACTGCTTGACGTTGCATGTTGGCACCCATAAGTGCACGGTTCGAGTCATCGTTTTCTAAGAACGGGATACATGCAGTCGCAGCTGACACTACTTGTTTAGGTGATACGTCCATGTAGTCCATTTGCGATTTATTAAATACTGTGTTATCCCCACGGAAACGGCCTACTACTTCTTCTTTAGCAAATGTACCATCAGGATTTAATAGTGAGTTCGCTTGTGCTACATAGTAGTTATCTTCTTCATCAGCTGTTAAATAATCAATTTGATCCGATACTTTACCTGTTTCATGGTCAATACGACGATAAGGTGTTTCAATGAATCCGAATTTATTTACTTTGGCAAATGAAGATAAAGAGTTGATTAAACCAATGTTTGGACCCTCTGGTGTCTCGATTGGACACATACGACCATAGTGAGAATAGTGAACGTCACGTACTTCGAAACCAGCACGCTCACGTGTTAAACCACCAGGTCCTAATGCAGATAGACGACGTTTATGCGTTAACTCTGCCAGTGGGTTTGTTTGGTCCATGAATTGTGATAATTGAGAGCTACCAAAGAACTCTTTAATTGACGCAATTACTGGACGAATATTAATTAATTGCTGTGGTACGATTGCCGCTGTATCGTTAATAGACATACGCTCACGTACTACACGTTCCATACGAGATAAACCGATACGGAATTGGTTTTGTAGAAGCTCACCAACAGAGCGTAGACGACGGTTACCTAAGTGGTCGATATCATCTGTTGCCCCTACTTGGTAAAGTAAGTTGAAGAAATAACTTACTGAAGATAATACGTCAGCAGGCGTAATATTCTTCACTTCTTCATCGATGTACGCATTACTAATAATATTGATTTCTTTTTGCGCTTCATCTTTTGGTGCATAAATTTTAATAGACTGGATTGTTACATCATCCTCAAGCACTCCACCTACTTGTGATAAAGTGCGGAAACCGATTCCTTTTGATGAATCTTCTAAATACGGTAAGATTTTATCTAAAGTACGACGGTCAAGAACTGTACCTTTTTCTACTAAAATTTCGCCTGTTTCTGGATCTACAAGCGTTTCAGCAATCGTTTGGTTAAATAAACGATTTTTGATATGAAGCTTTTTATTCATTTTGTAGCGACCAACATTCGCTAAATCATAGCGTTTTGCATCAAAGAAACGAGAGTATAATAAACTCTTCGCACTTTCAACTGTTGGTGGCTCACCTGGACGTAAACGTTCATAGATTTCTAAAAGTGCTTTTTCAGTACTTTCAGAGTTATCTTTTTCTAACGTATTACGTAAAAATTCATTGTCACCGATAATATCGATAATTTCTTGGTCTGAACCGAAACCTAATGCACGAAGTAACACTGTTACTGGTAGCTTACGAGTACGATCAATACGCACGTATACTACATCTTTTGCGTCAGTTTCATATTCCAACCATGCACCACGGTTTGGAATAACTGTTGCTCCGAAACCTTTCTTACCGTTTTTATCAGTTTTATCATGGAAATACACACTTGGTGAACGAACTAATTGTGAAACGATAACACGTTCAGCACCATTGATAATGAACGTACCTGTTTCTGTCATTAATGGGAAGTCGCCCATGAAGACATCCTGTTCCTTCACTTCGTCTGTTTCTTTGTTGTAAAGACGTACTTTCACACGTAATGGAGCTGCGTAAGTAACATCTCGCTCTTTACACTCATCGACTTCATACTTAGGATCTCCTAATGAATAATCGATGAATTCTAATGAAAGATTACCTGTAAAGTCCTCGATCGGCGAAATGTCACGGAACATTTCACGTAGACCTTCTTCAAGGAACCACTCGTAAGACGCCGTTTGAATCTCAATCAGATTTGGAAGCTCAAGCACCTCGTTAATACGCGCAAAGCTTCTACGCTGGCGGTGTTGTCCATACTGAACTAGTTGACCTGTCAACTCATTCACCCCTCAATAAAGCGATATTAGGTCTTTGCAAAATCATACAAATAGTGTATGATTTCGAAAGACAAAAAGAAAACGAGTCTTCAAAAAGATCTCATTTTCGGTTAACTAAACTTATCTTGGCAAGTATACCCACATTATAACAATCATATACAAAAGGGCATACGACCTCAAAATAATATTTTTGCATTTTACCATATTATCATAGCCGATTTGTCAAGTCAATAATTTATGCATATTTCATTTATTTTTTTGCACGCACTATCCAGTAGCCTTTTTTCTTCTCCACAACATCGACTTCAGAAAATTTTTCTTCTAAATAACTTACCGTTGATGGTGCACCTTGCTTCTTCTGTATTACTACCCACAACTCGCCAGATGACACTAACTTATCATAAGCTCCATCGTAAAAACGGAAAATTGTTTCCTTTCCTGCGCGAATTGGAGGATTGGTTAAAATAGCTGCGGCTTTTATATCGTTGCCAACCATCGATAGTCCGTCACTCACAAATATCCGTACATTTTGAACACCGTTTACTTGCGCATTTTTTTGTGAGAGTGCAACTGCACGTTCATTTATATCCATCATAAGAACGGTACGATCTGGGTTTGTCTTGGCAATCGATAATCCAATTGGTCCATACCCACACCCCACATCAAAAATTGCACCATCAATATCAGGCATTTGAAAAGCATCTATTAATACACGGGATCCAAAATCTACTTCGCTTTTACTAAATACCCCTGCATCCGTTTCGAAGGAAAACGTATGCCCTAACAATTTGAATGTCCAGTGACGAGGTTTACTCTCAGTTTGAGGCTTACTTGTATAATAGTGATCTGACATTTTCACGCCTCCTCATAATGAAGAAAAAAAGCTCGCCGCAATGACGAGCTTTCCTTTTGTTTAAAAGTAACGCGAGATTACTTAACTTCTACAGATGCGCCAACTTCTTCAAGTTTAGCTTTGATTTGTTCAGCTTCATCTTTAGAAACGCCTTCTTTAAGAGCTTTAGGAGCGTTATCTACTACTTCTTTAGCTTCTTTAAGACCTAAACCAGTGATTTCACGAACCGCTTTGATTACTTTGATTTTTTCGCCACCAGCAGATGCTAGTACTACGTCAAACTCAGTTTTTTCTTCAGCAGCGCCAGCAGCAGCACCACCTACTACTGCTACAGGAGCAGCAGCTGTTACACCGAATTCTTCTTCGATAGCTTTTACTAAATCGTTTAATTCAAGAACTGTCATAGCTTTGATAGCTTCTAAGATTTGCTCTTTATTCATTATAATTTCCTCCTAATTGGATAATGTTTTTTTGTTGCGGGTTAGGCCGCAGAAGTTATAGTGCGTATGAAATTACGCGCCTTGTTCTTCTTTTTGTTCTGCAACAGCTTTTGTTGCAAGTGCGAAGTTGCGCACTGGAGCTTGAAGTACAGATAAAAGCATAGAAAGAAGACCTTCGCGTGATGGAAGTTCTGCAAGTGCTTTAACATCTTCAACAGAAGAGATTGTACCTTCAATAATACCTGCTTTAATTTCTAAAGCTTCATTTTTCTTAGCGAACTCGTTGATGATTTTAGCAGGAGCTACAACATCTTCATTAGAGAACGCAATTGCGTTAGGACCAACTAATACGTCATTGATTCCTTCAAGGCCAACAGCTTCAGTCGCACGACGAGTTAAAGTGTTTTTGTAAACTTTGAACTCAACGCCAGCTTCACGAAGTTGTTTACGAAGCTCAGTCACTTGTGTAACGTTAAGACCACGGTAATCCACAACTACTACAGAAGCAGCATTTTGGAATTTCTCAGTAATCTCTTGAACTTGTACTTGTTTGTTTTCGATTGCTTTGCTCATGATGACACCTCCTATTAGAATGGGTCATTTATACCGACAAAAGAAAAGCCTCCGGGTCAAATAGACACAGAGGCTGAAAGTCATCATCTTTAAAATAAGAATCCGAATTCCGATGTCCTCGGTAGGATCATTAAGTGACAAGTCACTCCTACTGTCTACGGTACAAATGGATGATTCACAACAGCATCCATCATATCACAGATAGACAGAGCCGTCAACAGATTTATATAAAAAAACTAATTATTTTACTACTACGCTTGAAGCGTCAACTTTAATAGCTGGGCCCATTGTAGTTGTAACGTTTACAGATTTCATGTAAGTACCTTTAGCAGCAGCAGGTTTTGCTTTTTGTACTACATCAAATACAGTTAAGAAGTTTTCTACTAATTTTTCTGCAGAGAAAGAAACTTTACCGATAGGAGCGTGGATAATACCAGCTTTATCAGCACGGTATTCTACTTTACCAGCTTTAATTTCTTCGATCGCTTTAGTTACATCAAAAGTAACTGTACCAGTTTTAGGGTTTGGCATTAAACCTTTAGGTCCTAATACACGACCAAGTTTACCAACTTCACCCATCATGTCAGGAGTTGCAACGATTACATCGAAATCGAACCAACCTTGTTGGATTTTTTGGATGTATTCTGCATCGCCTACATAGTCAGCACCAGCTGCTTCAGCTTCTTTAAGTTTTTCACCTTTAGCGAATACTAATACACGTTGAGTTTTACCAGTACCGTTTGGTAACACTACTGCACCACGGATTTGTTGGTCGTTTTTACGAGTATCGATTCCTAGACGGAAAGCAACTTCTACAGTAGCGTCGAAGTTCACTGAGCTAGTTTTTTGAGCAAGTTCGATTGCTTCTTGTGCGCCGTATACTGCGTTACGGTCGATTAATTTTACTGCATCTTGCAGTTTTTTACCTTTTTTAGCCATTATATAATTCCTCCTTGATTGTGGTTATAGCGGATTTTACCTCCCACGAATAAAGGTTGCGCGTTCACAAAGAAACTCCGCAACCTTCCAAAAACAAATACATCATCAAGTAATGGGATTAGTCTTCGATAACAATACCCATGCTTCGTGCAGTACCTTCAACCATTAACATTGCAGCTTCAACTGAAGCAGCGTTAAGGTCTGGCATTTTAGTTTCAGCGATTTCGCGAACTTTATCACGTTTAACCGTTGCAACTTTTTTACGGTTTGGTTCACCTGATCCAGATTGGATACCAGCTGCTACTTTAAGTAGAACTGCTGCAGGTGGAGTTTTCGTAATGAAAGTGAATGAACGGTCCTCGAATACTGAAATTTCAACTGGAATAATAAGACCAGCTTGATCAGCAGTACGCGCGTTGAATTCTTTACAGAATCCCATGATGTTCACACCCGCTTGACCTAATGCAGGACCAACCGGTGGAGCTGGATTTGCTTTACCAGCAGGGATTTGAAGTTTAACAACTTTAATAACTTTTTTAGCCACGAGACACACCTCCTTAAGTCCGTGATGTGGTAATTGGGTTGCCCCTCCCACTCAATATCTGTCTGTCAGCTAAGTGCCGATAACATTAAAATTATCATTACAGACGTCAAAGCAAAGTATGACAGTCTGACCTTTGAAATGATACCACTTTTATTTTTTTTAAGCAAGTAGTAAATAACAAATTCTGTGACATACTCATCAGACATATGGCACTTTAGTTGCTAAAACTACATTTTTTGTATTTGCTCAAAATCAAGTTCCATAATTGTTTCGCGACCAAACATGTCTACAGAAACCTTCACTTTTCCTTTTTCAGTATCAATTTCTTCAACACGTCCTTGGAAGTGTGCGAAAGGCCCTTCTAATACTTCTACCGCTTCTCCAACAGAAATATCAATCTCGACAACTTTGTCAGTCATACCCATTTGTTGTAGTAGACGGTCCGCTTCTTCAGGTAATAATGGTGTTGGCTTCGCACCACCGCCAGATGAACCGATAAAGCCAGTTACGCCTGGCGTATTACGCACAACATACCATGAATCATCTGTCATAATAAGCTCTACTAAAACATAACCAGGGAAAACTTTACGCATCATTGTACGCTTTTTCCCATCCTTCAATTCCGTTTCTTCGTGTTCAGGCACAATAACACGGAAAATCTTATCTTGCATACCCATCGTTTCTACACGTTTCTCTAGGTTTGCTTTTACACGGTTTTCATACCCTGAATACGTATGAACAACATACCAATTTTTCTCCATAACTACTAGGACTCCTCGTCCGTCCCTCCCTTACTAAATCAATTACGCCTTGGCGTAATTGTGTCTGGATTTTGTATTGTGTTTGCACAATTAGTCCCTTTCAAAATCCGTGACATATGCCAGTGGCTTTATCTTCATTCAATCGGTGTTTGGACACCTACCAAAAAGGAACTGCATTTGCATTCAACCTACCACTTTTAGAAGCAGGAATCTTCTACTGAATGATGATAAAAGTGAAAAGAATTGGATATGCTAAGTGCATTCTTTACTCTTTTCACAAACTGCTATTAGAAAAACATAGCTTTCGCTAATAGCTAGCGAAAGCCTGATGATATATACCAAATCTAGCATAGTCATCTATCGCTACCCTCATACTATCCCGAGTAGCCTACTTATCATATTAAGAATATTTTACTGCTGATCACTTCATACAACAAACGAAACAAACGAAAAAACCCGTTTATTGTAATGACGGGCTATTTCAGAAGTATTAACATGCTATTTACTAAATTATAACTCTAAGTACCAGCGGAATAATGATGAAATACCTAAGTCTACTAACACAAAAAATAAAGCCATAATTACAACAGTTGAAATTACAACGACTGTATATTTCGTCAGTTCTTTACTTTTTGGCCAGCTTGTTTTGCGCATTTCCGACATTACATTGCTGAAAAAGCCTTTAATCTTGCCCATTCTAGCCTAACCTCCGAATCAATCATATCTGTCTATTTACAAATTATTTTATAGCGTTTGTTTATGCACTGTATGTTCTTTGCAATGCGAGCAAAATTTCTTTAATTCGAGGCGTACAATTGAATCTTCCTTAGCTGGAAACGTATAATTTCTCGATCCGCATTTTTCGCAATTTAGAACGACTTTTTTTGCCATATAATCACCTTTTCGGCACTTTGTCTTTTCAAGACTAACACCTATATTTGTCAATGTCAACAAAGGCATACAACTGCTAAGACATTTCTTCGAGAACTAAATGTCGCTCTAATTTACGCTTTACTCGTTGTAAAGCATTGTCAATAGACTTCACATGACGATTTAGTTTCGCAGAAATTTCATGATAAGACTGACCATCCAAGTAAAGAGCTAACACTTGTAATTCTAGTTCACTTAAAATCTCACCCATCTTCTCTTCTAAGTAGCCAAACTCTTCTCTATGAATCATTAACTCTTCCGGATCATCCATAATAGCACCCGTTAATACATCCATTAAAGTACGATCTGACTCTTCGTCAAAAATAGGCTTGTCCAGAGAAACATATGAGTTAAGTGGAATATGCTTTTGTCTCGTAGCTGTTTTAATAGCCGTAATAATCTGCCTTGTAATACATAGCTCAGCAAAAGCTCTAAAAGAAGCAAGCTTATCTCCCTTAAAATCGCGAATGGCTTTATATAAACCAATCATGCCCTCTTGCACAATGTCTTCCTTATCTGCACCAATTAAAAAATAAGATCTAGCCTTTGCTCTTACTAACAAACGGTATTTCGTAATTAAATAATCCAACGCATCTGTATTACCTTGATGCACCATTTCAATAAGTTCTTCATCATTGAATCGTTCAAAATCTTGTGTCACTTGTACAATACTATTTTTAAACATGGTATCACCTCAGCCACAACAGATAATTAGAAACAGTATAACGGAATTGGAAAATATGAGTCAATCAATCATTTCAAACCACGCCGCCATTTTTCAAAGGCCAAAGCAATATCCGGCTTAAGCTCCATGCGGGATGGCGGTTTGCTATCATGTTTTTGTTTCACCTCATGAGAAATTTTATGTTGGATAATACCCATATCAATTTCTAGCTCTCTTGCCGATTTTCGCAGAGCACCGTTACCAAAAATAACGTTTTGCTCTGCCATATCGGAGGTTGCTACGTGAATCTGTACATTTCTAGCCTTTAGTTCGTGTGTCATTTTTTCAATACGTTCATCTGCTGTTTCATTTTTCCGTGTATAAATGATTTCGACATCGTTTTCTAAATAAGTTTGCTCCACACCCGGTACAAGATGTGCGTCAAAAACTATAATTACGCGCCACCCCATAGCTGCCTTATACTCAGCCATAAGCTCTATTAATCTCTTACGGGCATCTTCAAAATTTGTATCACGTAATGGTCGTAGCTCTTTCCAAGCTCCTATCATATTATAGCCGTCAACAAGCAAAATAGTTTTCATTGTCAATCATTCGCTTCTTGACGTTTACGATACACTTCGTACATTAAAAGTGCAGCAGCTACCGATGCATTTAGTGATGTGACATGTCCAATCATCGGTAAATGATATAAAAAGTCACACTTCTCTTTTAATAAGCGGCCCATTCCTTTGCCTTCACTACCAATAATAATCGCAAGCGGCAATGTTGCATCCATTTTACGATAGTCTGCAGAACCCTTGGCATCTGTACCTGCAATCCATACTCCTCGTTCTTTTAGCTCATCAACCGTTTGCGCTAAATTATTAACACGCACGACAGGTACATGCTCAATTGCTCCAGTTGATGCCTTTGCCACTACGGCTGTCAAACTCACAGAACGACGTTTCGGAATAATAATACCATGCGCGCCTATCGCATCAGCAGTTCGCATAATAGAGCCTAGATTATGCGGATCCTCTAGCTCATCTAAAATTAAGAAAAATGGGTCTTCTTGTTTTTTTGCCGCAACCGCAAATAAATCCTCTAGCTCTGCATATTGATATGCCGCAACAGAGGCAACAATTCCTTGGTGATTGGCATCTGATAATTGATCAACCTTTTTCTTCGGGACAAATTGAACAATGACACCACGTTCACGTGCCAAATCTAGAAGTTCGTTAACCCCTGATTTTTTCACACCTTCTGCAATCCATACTTTATTCATATCGCGGCCTGAACGAAGCGCTTCTAACACTGGGTTTTTACCGGCAATCATTTCTCCATTTTGCTCTGCCATTAATTTGACACTCCTTTCGATTCCTCGATTATTTGAATAGCGTATGCAATGATTGCATAAACGCGTTCCAATTCATTTAATAAAAATAAACTACCAAGCACCGCCTCAAAACCGGAGCTATTACGGTATGTTTGAACATCTGTATTTTTCGGCACAGAGCCGGATTTGGCATTGCGTCCACGACGGAACACAGCCAACTCCTCCTCTGTTAAAAAGCCTTCATCCATCATTCGATGTACAATCGTAGATTGTGCTTTCGCTGATACGTAATGTGTCGCTTCCCTATGAAGTGTGTTAGGTTTGACGCGACCGGCACGTAGCAGATGCTCTCGTACCTTTTGTTCTAAAACTGCGTCCCCCATATAGGCTAACGCTAATGCATTCAATTGCTTAACATCTTCGTTGCGGAGTTTACCCAAATTACTTACCCTCGTTTCCATCTAGTTCCTTGTCGCGTATCTTCTAAAATGATACCTTGTGCTTGCAAATGGTCACGAATTTCATCTGAACGGGCAAAATCACGATTTTTACGAGCTTCTATACGCTCCTGTAAAAGAGCTTCAATTTCTTCGTCTAACAACTCTTCTTCTTTTGCAAATTCAATACCTAAGACGTCACCTAACACCTCAAAAGTTTCAGTAAAACGCAATAATACTTTTTCATCAGTATTCGTTTCGTTTAAATAAATATTTGCGATTCGCGCTAATTCAAATAATACAGAAATAGCATTGGCTGTATTAAAATCATCATCCATCGCTTCTTCAAAATGAGCTTTTTGTTCAGCAATTTTTTCAAGCCATTCTTCTGAGCAATCACCTAAGCTTGCTGTTGCTGTTAAACGGTGTTTGACATTGTTGTAGGCAGTAAGAATTCGTTCTAAACCATTTGCAGCTGCATCTACTAAATCCTTCGCAAAGTTAATCGGATGACGATAATGCACCGAAAGCATAAAGAATCGTAAAATTTGCGGGTTAATTTGTTTACGAATATCATTTACGAGTATAAAATTGCCAAGAGATTTGGACATCTTTTCATTATCTATATTAATATACCCATTGTGCATCCAATAACGCGCAAATGTTTTATCATTATGAGCTTCAGATTGTGCAATTTCATTTTCATGATGCGGGAATGTTAAATCTTGCCCACCAGCATGAATATCCATAGTATCTCCTAAATGCTCACGCGCCATTACTGAGCATTCAATATGCCAACCTGGACGTCCTTTGCCCCACGGACTTTCCCAGTAAATTTCGCCTGGCTTCGCAGCTTTCCATAGAGCGAAATCTAACGCATCATCTTTTTTCTCACCCGCTTCTATACGAGCACCGATTTTTAAATCATCCACCGCTTGGTGAGATAATTTACCGTAACCATTAAATTTACGAGTGCGGTAATAAACATCACCAGCTGACTCATAAGCGTAGCCTTTATCGATTAATACTTGAATGAATTGAATGATATCATCCATATGCTCTGTTACGCGTGGATGTACATCTGCTTTCTTGCAGCCTAACGCCGTAATATCTTCAAAGTATGCAGCAATAAAGCGTTCCGTTAATTCATGAACCTCTTCTCCAAGCTCATTAGCAGCCTTAATAATTTTGTCGTCAACATCTGTGAAATTTGAAACAAATTTCACATCGTAGCCTTTGTATTGGAAATAGCGACGCACTGTATCGTAGACAATAACAGGACGTGAATTCCCAATGTGAATGTAGTTATATACTGTCGGACCGCAAACGTACATTTTTACTTTGCCTTCCTCCAGCGGTACGAAAGTTTCCTTTTGTCGTGTTAATGAGTTGAAAATTTGAATACTCATTGTATTTCTCTCTCCTTTTGTAAGCGTTCGATTTCCTGATTCATTGCTGCAATCTGCTTCTCGAAAGCTTGACAACGTTCTTCTACAGGGTCAGGAATATTTTGATGGTCTAGTTTTTTCTCTAGACGGACTCCATCCTTAATCACTATTTTACCAGGAATACCGACAACCGTAGCATTTGGCGGCACTTCTTTTAAGACAACTGAGCCTGCACCAATTTTACTATTTTCACCAATTGTAATAGAACCTAACACTTTTGCACCTGTTGCAACTAGTACATTATCCTCTAATGTCGGATGGCGTTTCCCCTTTTCTTTTCCTGTGCCACCTAAAGTTACACCTTGATACAACGTTACATTATCACCAATCTCACATGTTTCACCAATGACAACACCCATCCCATGGTCAATAAAAAAACGTCGACCGATTTTCGCTCCAGGGTGAATTTCAATTCCAGTAAAGAAGCGACTAATTTGTGAAATGGTACGGGCTATAAAATAAAAACGCTTTTTAAAGAACCAATGGGCAACTCGATGTGCCCAAGTAGCGTGCAGGCCCGAGTATGTTAATATCACTTCGAATACACTACGCGCTGCTGGGTCATTCTCAAAAATTGTTTCTACATCTTCCTTCATTCTTTTAAACACAAAAGCTCCCCCTTTTCATTTTGATCTGCCTTGATCCTTTGAAATACTATAACTGACGTTGATTTCACCCCAGAGTTAGCCGAGTGAGTTTTGGTGCATCCCCCACTTTAAGTCTATGTCGTCTAGAAAATAAAAAAGCGCCCCTATCATCCCAAAAAAGGAATGACAGAGACGCTAAATTTGCGCGGTTCCACTCTGATTGAAGGCGAATGCCTTCCACTCTGGACGTTCTGTAACGGGAACGAATCGATAAAGCCTACTTTTGTTCAGCTTCATGCTCAAAGGTGCATTTCAGTTTTGCCTAGGCTCAGACCACTTTCAGCCGGTGATGGTCCTCTCTTTAGAGCATGCGCCACTTACTTCTCCTTATCAACGCTTTTTCAATGTAAATACATTTTACAACGAACTAATAAATTGTCAATCAATTTCTACTTATTGCGCAAATTTTTCTACACGATCAATTGTTTTCTGTTTGCCAATTAAGCAAATTGCGTTCGGAAGTTCTGGACCATGCGTTTCACCCGTCGTTACGACGCGAATTGGCATAAATAGATTTTTACCTTTGTGTCCAGTTTCTTTTTGAACAGCTTTAATAGCCGCTTTAACAGTATCAGGCGTAAATTCCTCTAAACTTTCAAGCTGTGCTTTAAATGCAGTCATTACCTCAGGTACCTGTTCACCTTCTAAAACTGCTTTTGCTTCTTCATCATATTCAATATGATCGTTAAAGAATAGGCGAGATAGTTCTACAATTTCAGCACCAAAGCTCATTTGATCATGATAAAGTGCGATTAAATCTGTAGCCCATGCACGTTCTTCTTCTGTTAATTCTTCTGGTAATAAACCAGCTTTTTGTAAGTGTGGTAAAGATAAAGCCACTACTTCTTCTAAAGATAATTTTTTAATGTATTGGTTATTCATCCAAGTGAGCTTTTGTTTATCGAACATAGATGGTGATTTTGAAAGACGTTTTTCATCAAAGATTTTAATAAATTCTTCTTTTGAGAAAATCTCTTCTTCCCCTTCAGGAGACCAGCCAAGTAATGCGAAGAAGTTAAACATTGCTTCAGGTAGGTAACCTAAATCTTTATATTGTGTTACGAATTGAATAATTGATTCATCACGTTTTGATAATTTTTTACGGTTTTCATTAATGATTAATGTCATATGACCATAGCTTGGATATTCCCAGCCGAATGCATCAAAAATCATCATTTGTTTTGGTGTATTCGATAAATGCTCTTCACCACGGAATACGTGTGAAATTTCCATAAAGTGATCATCTAGCACTACCGCATAGTTATACGTTGGGATTCCGTTTGCTTTAACAAGTACCCAGTCACCAATATCTTTTGACTCAAATGTTACTTGTCCACGTACTAAATCTTCAAATTCATATGTTACATTTTCAGGTACGCGCATACGAATTGTATATTGTTCACCAGCAGCTTCTTTAGCTGCAACTTCCTCTGCTGATAAATGACGGCAAGTTCCATCATAAGTCGGAGCTGCTACACCTCGTGCTTTTTGTTCTTCACGAGACGCTTCTAATTTCTCTGAAGAACAGAAGCATTTGTAAGCTGAACCTTGCTCTAGTAGCTTTTCAGCGTGCTCTTTATAAATATCAAGACGCTCCATTTGACGATATGGTGCATACGGTCCACCAATATCGATCGACTCATCATATTCCATACCTAACCATTTTAAGTTATCTAGCTGAGATGCTTCTCCGCCCTCTACATTACGCTCAACATCTGTATCCTCAATACGTACGATGAATTTACCGTTATGATGTTTAGCATATAAATAGTTAAATAACGCTGTACGCGCTCCACCGATATGTAAGAAACCAGTAGGGGATGGCGCGTAACGAACACGAACTTCTTTCGCCATAATTAAAAGCCTCCTAAATTTTCGTTCAAAAAATTGACTTTGTTCATTTTACCACTCTGTTACAGGAAATAAAAGCACTGTGAACCCGCTTTTATTTCTTCATCAATAGGATTGTCGCCATCGCTGCAATCCCTTCCTCGCGACCTGTAAAACCTAAACGCTCAGTTGTTGTTGCTTTAACATTCACTTGAGAAGGCTCTGCATGAAGCAATTCAGCAATACGATTTTGCATTTGTCCAATATACGGCGCCATTTTCGGACGCTGTGCCATAATCGTACAATCCACATTACCTAAAACATAGCCTTTATCCTCAACAATCTTCCAAATATGCTCTAATAATTTCGCTGAATCAGCATCTTTGAACGCAGGATCTGTGTCTGGGAAATGACGACCGATATCGCCCTCACCAATAGCCCCTAACGCTGCATCTGTTACAGTGTGTAATAAAACATCTGCATCCGAATGCCCTACTAACCCTTTTTCATGAGGAATTGTTATACCACCAATAATTAATGGACGCCCTTCTTCAAATGCATGCACGTCAAAACCTTGTCCCACTCGAAACATATGATTTTGAAACTGTCTAATAAGCTAAATAAAAAATCCACCAATCGAAGCTCATTTACTTCAAGAAATATGCAGACTTAAAAAGCTTCTATTCAGCTTATAAGGCAGTCTCATTCACCTTCCTTCACTTTTATATTTACTCTATATTATACCCTCATATTTTAACATATTTCCTAGGAAATTGAGTTAACAGTAAACCTTACTCTAGACTAAAGTTCAATTAAAAAATAAAATCTCATCAGCATCTACTGCTAATGAGATTTTTTGTATGCTATCATAATGTTTTCAAAGCACGTTTACGCAAAATCGCTTCACCAAAAACTAAATCCTCTTGTGTCGTCATCTTTACATTTTCGTAGCTACTTTCTACAATATGCACCTCATGGCCAAGACGTTCAACAAGCATTGCTTCATCGGTACCAAGGAAGCCCACCTTCTCAGCGACATCCTCTGCCTCTACAATCAAATCAAATTGAAATGCTTGAGGAGTTTGAATCATCCATAAGCTTTCTCGATCAATCGTCTCTTCAATTACACCATCACGTACTTTTTTCATCGTATCCTTCGCACGAACACCCGCAATCGCAGCGCCAAAGTCATGCGCACTTCGCACAAGATTCGCTATAATGTCGTGAGTAATAAATGGACGCGCAGCATCATGCACAAGCACAATATCAACCTGCTTCATTTCTTTCATGCAAGAATGGACGGAATGCTGTCGCTCTGCACCACCATCAGGTAAACCTTTAACTTTAGTAATTCCATACCTCTCTAGCATGTCCTGAATAAACAAACGCTCTTCAGGCTTTACCGCAAGCCAAATACCTGTACACTGACTATCCTGTTCAAATACCTCTAGCGTGTGTACGAGGATCGGTTTTTCTAAAAGATTTAAAAATAACTTATTTTGCCCTGCACCCATTCGCTTTCCGCTTCCCGCAGCAGGCAATACTACTTCATATTGCACATTTCCCACTTCCTAGTCATCCTTTGGTTTAGCAAAAATCATTCGACCTGCTGATGTTTGAAGAACACTTGTTACGGTTACTGTAATAGCCTGTCCTATATAGCTACGTCCACCTTCAACAACGATCATTGTGCCATCATCTAAATAAGCAACCCCTTGATTATGCTCTTTCCCATCTTTAATGACCATCACTTGCATATCCTCACCTGGAATTACAACAGGTTTGACTGCATTTGCTAAATCATTGATGTTTAGCACTTTAACGTGGTGTAGCTCACAAACTTTGTTAAGGTTAAAGTCGTTCGTCACAATTTGTGTATCGTAACCCCTTTTCTTCGCAAGGCGCACTAGCTTTAAGTCAACCTCTTGAACATCCTCAAAGTCCTCTTCAGTAATCTCAACATTCGTCATACGCTCATCTTGTAATTTTTTCAAAATATCTAAGCCGCGGCGACCTCTTGTACGCTTTAACGTATCCGAAGAATCAGCAATATGCTGGAGCTCAGTAAGAACAAATTGGGGTACAACTAGTGTACCTTCTATAAAGCCTGTTTCCGAAATATCTGCAATACGACCATCAATAATAACACTAGTATCTAACAGTTTATAGCTTCCTCGTACTTCTTGAGGCTCTACACCTTCCGCTAATTTTTTCTTTGTAGTGTTACCTCGCAAAGTAAATAGCTGGATTAATTCATCTCGCTTTTTAAAGCCAACACGGAACCCTAAATATCCAAGCATAAATGACAGTATAATTGGTAAAACCTTTGTAATAATCGGTAAATCAATACTATCGATTGCAAAACCTAAGAAATAAGCAACGATTAGTCCGATAATAAGGCCGAGTGTACCAAAGAATAAGTCACCAACCGGCACTTTAAATAGCACCTCTTCCATCCAGCTAATAAGCCGTACAAAATAATCCGAAAAGGCAAATGATAATGTAAATAGCAATAGCGCTCCTAAAGCTACTGATACGTAAGGGTTATCAAGCCAAGGATTAGATGATAAATGAAGCAATTCGTATAATGGCGGTAAGAAAACAAGGCCTAATGCTCCTCCAATCAGTAAAAAAGCAATTTGAACAAATTTTTTCACAAACTGTCACCTCCCATTTTTAATATATAATTATACATAGTTTACTGCAGAAAATCTTTTATGACCCTATCAAAGCATCGGTAATTTCATCCATTTCCCGATCATCCCGAGTCTACTGAAAATCAATGACTAAAAATTTTTCACACTAAAAACAGAAATGCCCCTTGGCATCCACTCTGCATTAAACAAGCATTTTCACAGACATTATCATAGACGCCAATACGCCTCTTTGAGTTTCCTACCTTCTATCTATGAATTTAAAAATCCAACACCCTGGTGTTCAATTGCGAAAAAGAAGTTAAAAGTGCATGTCAGAACATTATCCAACATGCACAAACTATTTTATAGCTCTCTAAAGCAAGCATTCAATGCATCTTTTATCGTTTCTACACCAACTATCTCAATACCTTGAGGAAAATCCCAACCACCGATATTTGAAGCTGGTATGAAGGCGCGTTTAAACCCGAGCTTTGCTGCCTCAATCACACGTTGTTCAATACGAGATACACGACGCACCTCACCAGTTAAACCTACTTCTCCAATAAAGCAATCCGTGGCCCTAACAGCTTGATCCTTAAAACTCGAAACAATACTTGTCAATACAGCTAAATCAATGGCAGGCTCATCAAGTTTCACGCCGCCAGCAACTTTAATATATGCATCCTGTGCCTGCAGCATGAGGCCCATTCTCTTTTCAAGGACGGCCATAAGTAGTTGCACACGATTTTGATCGACACCTGTTGCCATTCGTTTCGGATAATTAAAGCTTGTTGGTGTTACAAGCGACTGAATTTCAACTAAAATTGGCCGTGTACCTTCCATTGAGGCTACGATTGTTGACCCTGCCGCCCCCTGCGAACGCTCCTGTAAGAACAACTCAGACGGGTTTAACACTTCCCTTAAGCCCCCCTGAAGCATTTCAAAGATAGCAATTTCATTCGTAGAACCAAAGCGGTTTTTTTGGCTGCGTAAAATACGGTGATTATGATGTCGTTCTCCTTCAAAATACAATACCGTATCAACCATATGCTCCAAAATACGTGGTCCTGCAATTTGCCCCTCTTTTGTTACATGTCCGACTAAAAATATGGCAATTCCTTTTGTTTTTGCTATTCGCATAAGTTCTGCAGTACATTCACGCACTTGTGATACACTACCAGGCGCACTCGTTACCTCTGGATGAAAAACAGTTTGAATAGAATCGACAATAACAAACTTTGGCTTCACATCATCAATCGTCTGATTTAATAGCTCCAAATTTGTTTCAGAATATATATAAAGCTCCTGTGAGATTACCCCTAAACGTTCTGCACGCAGCTTTGTTTGACGGATGGATTCCTCACCAGAAATATAGAGCACACGATGCCCCTTATTTGAAAGCAGCGCAGATACTTGTAATAATAACGTCGACTTCCCAATCCCAGGATCTCCCCCAATCAACACAAGAGAACCTGGTACGATGCCTCCCCCTAATACTCGGTTAAGCTCACCCATTTCTGTTGCAACGCGTGATTCCTCAGCAGCTTCAATTTGCATAATAGGGAGTGCCTTTTGGGTAACCGTAGCAGAGTGTTGGAATGCACCGCGTGGCCCTTTTGCAACGACTTCCACCTCTTCAACCATCTTATTCCATTCCCCACAACCTGGACATCTTCCCATCCATTTTGCAGATTCATAACCACAGCCTGAGCATACAAATTTTGTTTTTTTCTTTGCCAAATTGCATCCACCTCGAATATTTGTTCTTATGTTTATTGTACATCAATTTCGCCTTGGCGTAATTGCATCCGGATTTTTAATTGTGCTCAGTCCTGCACGAGGGCCGACACGATGTCGGTCATTTCAGTAGTGCCACAGGACGTGGCGTGTATACCGATGTAGGTCAGTTAGCCGTTTTCGCACAGACAAAATTGCCACAGGACGCGGCGTCCTTAGACTGAGTTACTCTATTTCAGTAGATTTTGGATACCCTCTAAAAAGGAATCGCATCCATATTCATCTCACACCTTTCGAGGTGGGAGATGAATGTGAATGAAGATAAAGAAGGACAGCTTGGCACTATAGCCTCGCTGTCCTCTTCAAATAAAATGTTTACCCCGCATGAGTGTGCAGTAATATCCGTTCGTATGATATGAATTATTTAGAAGTAGAAACTTCCTCTTTTTTCTTCACAACAAACTCATCATTCACATAATCAATGATCACTTGGTCACCCTTCTCTACATTACCTTTCAGCAGTTCTTCCGATAAACGGTCTTCTACTTGTTTTTGTAATGAACGACGTAGCGGGCGAGCACCATATTGAGGGTCGTAGCCTTCCTCTGCAATTTTTTCAAGAGCCGAATCCGTTAACTCTAACGAAATGTCTTGCTCTTTTAGACGTTTTGTTAAAGAATTCGCCATCATCGCTACGATTTCTTTTAAATGTTCTTTTTCTAGTGAGTGGAAGACGATCATTTCGTCGATACGGTTTAAGAATTCTGGGCGGAATGCTTTTTTCAGTTCCTCCAGCATTGTACCCTTCATATCTTTATACTTCGTATCCGTACCACCGACATTGAAGCCAAGGTTTTTCTGATATTTTAAAGCATCCGCACCAACGTTTGATGTCATAATAACAACTGTGTTGCGGAAATCCACCACTCGACCTTTAGAGTCTGTTAAACGGCCATCTTCTAGTACTTGAAGTAAAATATTGAAAACATCTGGATGAGCCTTCTCAATTTCATCTAGTAATACTACAGAATATGGTTTACGACGAACCTTTTCAGTTAGTTGACCGCCATCATCAAAGCCTACATAGCCTGGAGGTGAACCAACTAAACGTGAAGTCGAATGTTTTTCCATGTACTCAGACATATCAACGCGAATCATTGCGTCCTCATCACCAAACATAACTTCAGCTAATGCTCTAGCCAGCTCTGTTTTACCAACCCCTGTAGGGCCTAAGAAAATAAATGAACCAATTGGTCGTTTCGGATCTTTCAAGCCAGCTCTTGCACGACGAATTGCGCGAGAAATTGCCTCTACCGCTTCTCCTTGACCTACAACACGTTTGTGTAACTCTTCTTCAAGTTGTAATAACTTAGAAGATTCCTCGGAAGCAATTTTAGATACTGGAATTCCAGTCCACATAGATACTACCGCTGCTACATCATCCACTGTAACTTTTGATTCGGCTTTACCTTGCTCTTCCTTCCAATTTTTTCTCGTAGTTTCAATTTCATCTTTTAGCTTTTGCTCTGTATCTCTTAATGATGCTGCCTTTTCAAACTCTTGGCCTGAGACAGCTGCATTCTTTTCAGAGCGTACATTTTCCAGCTTATCTTCAAGCGCTTTTAAGTTTGGTGGCACCGCGAATGAACGTAAGCGTACTTTAGAGCCTGCTTCATCAATCAAATCAATCGCCTTATCTGGTAAGAAACGATCCGAAATATATCGGTCACTCATTTTTGCTGCCGCTTCAATAGCTTCATCTGTAATTTTCACACGGTGATGTGCTTCATAACGATCACGTAAGCCTTGAATAATTTGAATCGCCTCTTCTACAGTTGGCTCATCAACTTGAATTGGTTGGAAACGGCGCTCTAATGCCGCATCTTTCTCAATATATTTGCGATATTCATCTAGTGTTGTTGCACCAATACATTGAAGCTCACCACGTGCTAAAGATGGTTTTAAAATATTTGATGCATCGATGGCACCTTCTGCACCACCAGCCCCGATTAATGTGTGCAATTCATCGATAAATAAAATGACATTACCAGCTTGGCGAATTTCATCCATTACTTTTTTCAAGCGATCTTCAAATTCACCGCGATATTTTGTTCCAGCAACAACCGTCCCCATATCAAGTGTCATGACACGTTTATCACGAAGAATTTCTGGCACTTCATTATTAATAATTTGCTGTGCTAAGCCTTCAGCGATAGCTGTTTTACCGACACCTGGCTCACCAATCAATACAGGGTTATTTTTTGTACGGCGAGAGAGTACCTCGATAACACGTGTAATCTCCTTGCTTCGACCAATAACCGGATCTAGAGTACCTTCACGAGCAATTTGTGTTAAATCACGCGCAAGGCTATCTAATGTAGGTGTATTGGCAGCCTGTGCAGCTTGTTGACCAGATTGAGCATTGTCATTATTGCCTAATAACAATAGCACTTGCTGACGAGCCTTATTCAATCCGACACCAGCATTATTTAATACACGAGCCGCTATCCCTTCACCTTCACGAATAAGCGCCAATAGTAAATGCTCTGTTCCAATATAGGAATGGCCTAATTTACGTGATTCATCGACTGATAGCTCTATTACTTTTTTAGCTCGAGGTGTGTAGTGGACAATTGGGCCAACATCCTCTTTACCCTTCCCTACAAGCTCTTCAATACCCGCTTCAATCATTTGAGGGCTAATATCAATGGCTTCTAATGCTTTTGCAGCAATACCGCCACCTTCGCGGATAAGCCCTAATAGAATATGCTCTGTTCCAATTGATTCGTGCTTCCAACGAATCGCCTCTTCTTGTGCAAGCTGTAATACTTTTTGCGCGCGTTGTGTAAAACGATTAAACATCAAATGAATCCTCTCCTTTTCCCCGAATAATAGGCTTACTCATACTTTCTTGAGATAGTGCCTCACGAAGCATTTCAGCTCGTACGCGATCTCGCTCAGCAGGCGGCAAAACGTCGCCTGCATAATTCTGTAAAAAACCAGGTTGCATACTGACTACACATTCGTTTAATTTGGTCGCTTTAATACCTTCAATTAACTGTAAATCTACTCCTAAACGAACATTGGATAGACAGGTAGCAGCTTCCTCACTCGTTAAAACTCGAGCATATGTTAACGTACCTAAAGCACGGTACACACGATCTTCTAGGGCAAGCTCTGCTTTTTCCATTAACTTGCCTCTTGCATGTCGTTCTTTTTGAATTATTTTTTCAGCAACACTTTGGATGTCCGCTAAAATGTCATCCTCTGTTTTTCCTAGTGTAATCTGATTTGACACTTGGTAAACATTACCTATATTTTCGCTACCTTCCCCATAAATTCCTCTTACCGTCATTCCTAATCGTGTCATTGCATTAATGATTTGATTCATCTGACCCGTAAGTGTAAGGGCTGGCAGGTGCATCATGACAGATGCTCGTAAACCAGTACCAATATTTGTTGGGCAACTTGTTAAATAACCAAATGTATCTCGGAATGCATAAGGCAGAGCTTTCTCTAAGGTACGATCAATTTTATTGGCCTGCTCGTATGCCTTTTGAAGTTGAAAACTCGCTGTCATACATTGAATGCGTAAATGGTCTTCTTCGTTCACCATAATGCTAATTGATTCGTCATCCGATAAGAGCATGGAACCAACTTGCTCTTTTTTTGCAAGCTGAGGACTAATTAAATGTTTTTCTACAAGTATTTGCCGTTGTAAAAGTGTTAAATCCTTAATAGCAAAATATGAAAAATTTTCTTGAAGTTCTGTACTGTCCTTTATTGCATGTGTAACTGCCTGTTCTACATGTAATGCTTCATCCTCTGTAAAGGCTAACGGAAAACGATATCCATCTAAATTTCGAGCAAGGCGGATGCGTGTACTAATGACAATATCTGAATAATCGTCCTCCACACTCATCCATGTTGGTGTAGCACGCTCTAAAAACGATTCAATCATCACGACACATCACCACCTTCAAATTGTACCTGTTTCTCAAGTTCCTTCACTTCATCACGAAGCTTTGCTGCCTCTTCAAAATGTTCTTTATCTACAGCCATCTTCATACGTTTACGAATATCCTCAATTTGCTTTTTGATGACATAAACATTGCTTCGAGCGCCGGGCATTTTCCCTGTATGTTGAGGTCCAGCCTGTATACGATTAAAGAGCTTCGGTAAGTGCTCACTAAAGGTATCATAGCAGCTAGAGCATCCAAATTTACCTTCTTTTAAAAACTGTTTATACGTAAATCCACATTGTGGACATGTTTGCGGTTGCGGTGGTGCTTGCTGCTTTTCACCCACTTTTTGTTGCTGCCATGTAGGTGAGCCAAACCAATTGGATAATAGCTGTTGAATAGATACTGGCTCTTGCTTAAATTCAGCATGAAATGGATGGAACTGCGAGGCGCAGACGTCACAATAATGGTGCTCCACCTTTTGACCACTTTGAACTTGTGTTACAGTAACCGTCGCATTACGCTGCTTACAATGTTCGCAAATCATTTCCATCACCTCTTTTATTTTTGCTGTTCATATTTAATCGTCGTTAGCATCGCTCGTAAAATTTTTGCTCGAATATGATCCCGTAACGGGAGTTGCAAATCGATAGTTGAGCGATCAACTGCTGCTAATATTATGTTCGCTTCTCGCCTTGAAATTACCTGCTCATCAATTAGTCGATAAACTAAATCTTCTGCCATTATTTGTGATGCCCCACCTTCAATTTGCCTGAGGACATCATCGATTAGATCAATTTGTGAATTCGCGCGGACACGTAAAATTCGAATGTATCCACCACCACCACGTTTGCTTTCAACAAGGTAACCTCGTTCGGCGGTAAATCTTGTATTAATTACATAATTTATTTGTGAGGGCACACACTGAAATTTATCTGCAATTTCACTACGTTTTATTTCAATATGCCCTTCTCCACCTAATTCAAGTACTTGCTTTAAGTAGCCTTCTATGATGTCTGATATATTACGCATTTTAGGAATACACCTCGCTTACTACACTGACTTTGACTATCTTTGACTTTCTTTGAGTATATTATACAAAACGCTTGAAAATAATTGCAATTATTTCGCACACAGAAAAAAAATCCACCGAATGCTTTAGCTATAAGATACCCTTATTGGCAAAAGAAAAAACGCAAGCATATGCAACTAGCATATACTTGCGTCTATAAAAATTATACCCAGCGACCAACAATTGGATAACGCCAAGACTCATCAGATAAAGCCTTCACAATACCGATAATTGGCGCGATAAAATACATAATTCCAAAAACAATTAAGAACGGTATACCAATGAGTAAGAAGCTAAAAATACCCGAAATTGTAAGTAAAACTATCATCACTACTTGGAACAGCAAGGCTTGCACAGAAATGCTCTTTACCTCTTCCTCCGAACTAATTAAGAAAAATAGAATAGGTACGAACCATGGCGCAAAAAATGCACTTGCGTGTATGATTACCTTAGACCATTTAGTTTCCATTTATATCAACCCTTCCATATAATTTTTTTATTTTATGTACTATTTTTTACGGAAATACACCTTAAATAGTTTCAATTTTAAATTGGATTTATAAAATTTTTTTGAAAGGCATGTGATACTCGATGGAATTTAATAACACACTTGCAAATGAATATGAAAAAGGTATTCGTCGCACGCTACCTAGCTACGATGCAATGCTACGTTTAACACAAACCTTTTATCAATTTGCATTACCTGAAAACGCTGAATTTTTAGTAGTTGGCTCCGGAAGCGGTAATGAAATTTTACAGCTCGCCGAAAAAAGACCCCATTGGTCATTTGTTGGTATCGATCCATCAGAAGCGATGCTACAAATTGCTGGCGAACGTTTAAAGTCTCTACCTAATAATATTTCTTTATATCAAGGAACTATACTGGATACTAAGCTACCTTCAGTAAAATTTGATGCGGCAAGCTGTGTACTAGTGCTTCACTTTATACAAGATGATCAAGAGAAGCTTGCAACATTAAAAAAAATAGCAAATAATTTAAAGCTTGGTGCTCCATTTGTGCTCGTCTCAAAATACGGGCAGCCGGGTACTTTAGAAACCGAGCTACAATTTGATTTATGGCGCGCTTATTGGCTACAGCATACAAAGCTATCACCATCAGACGTAGCGGAAATGGAGAAATCCATCCGTTCTCTTTCATTTATGTGTGAAGAGGACATATTAGCACTATTACAGCAGGCAGGCTTTACAAAACCATCTAGATTCTTTGCCACTACTTTATTTGGTGGTTGGATATGTTATAAAGAAAGCGTCTAAAATTATTCCTTGTGAAGATCAATACACCTGTTAGGATAGAATTAAAAGAATTGAGGTGAATGCTGTGATACGCACTATTGGAATTACAAAAGATCAAAAACTTATAAAGGACTTTCCGCTTGAAGATATACACAAAAACGAATTTGAATGGTACTGGGTCGATTTTAATTGTCCGACCGATGAGGAAGAACTATTGTTAGATTCGTTTTTCCATTTCCATCCACTCGCTATAGAAGATTGTTTAATGCGTTTACAGCGGCCAAAGCTCGATTTTTATGATGATTTCCATTTCTTTGTTATTCAAAGGATGAACGAAGAATTAACAGCTGAGGAAGTAAATATTTTTGTTTCTAATAAATTTATTGTTACGTTCCACAAAAATGTAGCACCGGAAATAGATCGAGTACAAATGATGTTAGAAAAACAGCCAAAGAATTGGGAACGTGGCACAGTATATTTAACGTACCAGGTAATCGATAAAATTGTTGATAACTATTTCCCACTTGTCTATAAAATTGAGGATCATTTAAATACACTTGAAGATGAGCTTACCTATCAAAGTAACCCTAATGCCATGAAAATTGTATTTGAATTCCGTAGTGATTTGCTCGATTTAAGACGCACCATCTTACCAATGCGTGATTTATTATATCGCATCCTTAACTCATACCGATTTTCACTTAATAAATCAGAACGAGCTTATTTCGGAGATATTTACGACCATCTGCTAAAACTCACCGAAATGATCGAATCTAACCGCGAGCTCACTGCTGATATGCGTGATAGTTATATGGCGATGAGCTCTACTCGCATGAATGGCATTATGATGACCTTAACAATTGTTTCAACTATCTTTATTCCCCTAACATTTATTGCAGGTGTTTATGGAATGAATTTTGACCATATGCCCGAGTTACATGGGAAGTATAGCTACTTTATCGTACTCGGAATTATGATTTTTATCGCATTATTCATGCTGGCAATCTTTAAACTTAAAGGCTGGTTCAATTTATTTAAAACATAAAAGTAAGCCATTTATTCATTTATCGACAAGCTAAAGGCACCTTAGGTTTTTTCTAAGGTGCCTTTCACTGTTAGTAAGGACCACGATCATCAACTTTATCTTCACCTTGCTGTGGAAATAAAAAGTATGCGAGTACACCAGATACTAATGTTGCACAGATAGTAATTAATAGTTGATCTAAGTCTGGTACCTCAGCATAGTAGTTTCTTAACATGTAAACCGACCCAATTGCTACAATTACCATAACTGGAATGACAAATTTGAAACGTTTCTTCTCCATATAATACCTCCTCAACACTATCGTTACGTTCAAGCTAAACAGTTCGTATTTTACAGGTTTCCTATTTCAAATTCAATTTACCTATTACCTTTTTAGTAGTCTATTTCATGACTTTTAATCGACAATCATCTGTAACTAATAAAAAAAATATAGAAATAAACTAAAATTTCAACCAAATATAGCACAAAAAATAGTAGAATATATTAAATACTATATATTCAGCAAATTAACAACCCAAGTAATTTAATAGGTATTTAGTTTACTATTCTATACATACTACGGACCTAAGGAATGGAGCAAACAACGATGAGTTGGTTTACAAAAAAGAACGATTCTAGCTACTCAATTACACTAGCGCCTGAAAATTATAAGAGCGATGTACAATTGGATGTATCAAAACATCCAAATCTTCAAAAACAGTTACAACTTTTAGATTTAACTATTGAGGATTTAGCCATCATAAAACAACTACAGCCTTTAGCTAAGGATTTAGTTCCTGAAATGGTGGATCAATTTTATGCAGCCATTAGTTTGAGCCAAGATTTGTTAAATATTATAAACAGAACATCACAAATCGAGCGTTTAAAAGTTACTTTACATAAACATTTGAGTGATATTTTTGAAAGTCGTATTAATGACTCTTACATTAATGAACGAAAGGCAATTGCCGAAACTCACGTTCGAATTGGTCTACAATCGAAGTGGTATATCGCCTCATTCCAATCATTAACAACGACCTTTATACGCTTTACAAATGAGTTAGATGTATCAAAACACGATGCAATTCGTGCTATCAATGCCTTCTGCAAAATCATTAACTTCGAGCAGCAGCTTGTAATCGAAGCCTATGAAAAAGAAGAGGAACGCATTCGTACAGTAGAAGGTGAAACAAAGCATGCACTTGTTACTACCATTCAAAAAACGGCAGAGGAACTCAATGAGATTAGTGAAGAAACGGCAGCTTCTTTATTAGTCATTTCCTCTCAAACAGATGATATCGCAGTAGCTACGAAGCAAGGTTTAACCTTCGTTGCTGATACACAGGAAAAATCCAGACGTGGACAGCAGCAGCTGCAAGATCAAAATGATTTAATACAAGTAATTTTACAAAGTGTAAACAGTCTCGAAGTTACGATGAACCAGCTACGCACATCTTCTCAAAAAATATCGGAAATTGTAGGACTGGTCACAGGAATTGCCGATCAAACGAACTTATTAGCACTGAATGCTTCTATCGAGGCAGCCCGTGCAGGTGAGCATGGTAAAGGCTTCGCTGTTGTTGCAGAGGAAGTTCGTAAACTTGCTGAAGAAACAAAAAATGCGGTACAAAATGTTTCTCATCTCATTAAAGAAACTGAAAGTAATATTACAACAATGTCGACTTCGGTTACTAACGTTGATCAAAAGATTCAACATAGTGTAGATACGCAAAACAGTTTATCTAAATCATTTAATGATATCGCAGATGCAGTTTCTGGCATTCAGCAGCAGTATGTAAATACATCCAGAGATATTTCAGCCATCTCTAATTTGATTACTGAATTGTCACAAGGCGCTACACTTGTTTCTTCTTCTTCCGATTCACTTATTAACGTAGTAAATGAATTACAAATGTAAGCACGAAAAAGGGAAACTGACAGCATACGTCAATTTCCCTTTTATTTTTAATGCGGTAACTCGCGTTTTTGTTTACGATGTTCGCGTCTTGCTGGTCCCGTTTCAAACAGACGTTTTTCCGCATCTGTTTCAGGATAAATTGCCGGAACTGGCTTAGGTTTACCTTCATCATCAACTGCAACCATCGTTACAAAGGATTCCGTCGTTAATTTCTCCTCACCAGTTTCAATGTTTCGTGAAATAACTCGAACATAAACTTCCATTGAAGACCGTCCAGTTGACGAAACAATGCTTTCAATTTCTAAAATAGCCCCTACATGTGCTGGCGATAAAAAGTCAACCGAATCGATAGAAGCTGTGACTACATGACCTTTTGCATGCTTCATTGCTGTAATAGCAGCAATTTCATCAATATACGCTAACACTCTTCCACCAAAAATGGAGTTGTGATTATTTGTATCTGGCGGTAATACGAGACGAGTCTGAACAGTACGTGACTGGCTCATCGGTATTGCGTTGTTTGACATAATTCTTGCGACTTCCCTTCATGAATGTTCTTTCGTCATCGTATCGCAGAACAAGAGTCGATGCAAACTAGAACGATTTTTTCATCGTAATTAATTTCATATCTGTCATTTCTTCGATTGCCCACTTAATGCCTTCACGACCGTAACCACTCATTTTTACGCCACCATATGGCATATTATCAACCCTGAAAGTCGGAATATCATTAATCATAACAGCACCTGCCTGTAATTCATCCGCTGCATATAATGCATCTTGTAAAACATTCGTATAAATTCCAGCATTTAAGCCAAGGTCCGACTCATTCACTAGTCGAATAGCGTCGTCTAATGTTTCATATGAAACAATTGAGACGATTGGCGCGAATGTTTCCTGACAAACAATTTTCATATTTGCCGTCACATTCGTCATAACAGTAGGCGTTAAAGTACGTTCCGTAAATTTTCCTCCTGTAGCAACTACCGCCCCTTGTGACTTTGCTTCCTCAATCCATTGACGAATACGCTCAACTTCTTTTGGGTTAATCATTGCACTAACATCAGTATTTGTATCTAGTGGGTCACCTACCACTAATTTCTCTGTCTCAGCAACAAACGCCTTTGTAAATTCATCCATAATAGATGTGTGTACATAAATACGTTGTAAAGAGATACAAACTTGTCCAGCAAAATTAAAGGCACCACCGACACAACGCGAAATAATTTTATCAATTGGTGTCGACGGCTCGACAATTACTGCCGCATTGGAACCAAGTTCTAAAGTAACTTTTCGCAAACCTACTTTTTCTTTAATGCCCAATCCAACCTTACCGCTTCCCGTGAATGTCACCTTTTTAACAAGCGGGTGAGTCACAAGTGTATCACTTAGCTCCCCACCGCTACCTGTAATAATTTGAAGCGCACCATTAGGTAGACCAGCTTGTTGGAAAATTTCCGCCACTACGATAGAACTTAATGGCGTTTGCGTCGCTGGCTTTAATACAACCGTATTTCCAACCGCAAAGGCAGGACCTAATTTATGTGCCACTAAATTAAAGGGAAAATTAAAAGGTGTAATGGCTGAAATTACACCTAGAGGCTCTCGCTTTGTCCAGCCAATACGATCTCCTGCCCCAGGTGCAGCATCCATTGGTACCGTTTCACCCTTTGCTTGCTTAGCTCCCTCTGCAGCAAATTGGTATGTTGCTATTGTACGTTCTATTTCAGTTAAACCTGCTGATATTGGTTTACCTGCCTCTAAAGCTAAAATTTCAGCTAATTCCTCTTTACGCTGGCGCATTATGTCGACCACTTTATACAATATTTCGGCACGTTCGTAGGCTGTTGTCTTTTTAAACGTTTGGAATGCCTCCTGAGCACCTTCGATTGCTCTTTCAACGTCAGAAATTGACGCCTTAGCTACCTTTGCGATAATCTCACCACTATAAGGTGATTTCAATTCATATGTTTCCTTTGTGCTTTGCCACTCGCCATTCATCCAAAGTTTTGTTTCCTTCATCCTTCAAATGCACCTCCAAAATCAAATTCTTCTTTATTTTATCACGAAGAACTTGCTGCTACAGCTGCTGCACTTACTGCTGCGAACATCGCTGCCTGCTGTGCTTGAATTAGCAATTCAATGGATGACATGATTGACATTGATAAGGATTGTTGTACATTCGCCATATCATAAATAGCAATTTGCGTGGCCATAAATAACACAAATTCACGATGCCATTTTAAAAGTTTCATACCCTTTAACTCATGATATAAATCAACAATCTGTTGAAGCTGTGCTTGATTCACTTCAAGGATTGCTAAAAAGCCCAGTAATGGATAATGCATCGCCTTGACCTTTACATCTTGATTTTTTAGTGTGTCACGGATCGTAACAACATTAGGCACTAACTTATTTTCATATTGAGGTGATAAGAAAGTCAGTACTTGTGATAGCCATTGAAGCTCATTACCTGCATTAAAATTATACGTACGCAATTCTTTATAATAACGATTCATTGTTTCTGCACGTAGCTCAACATCATCAGATTGGCTACTTAACAATACTGCATAGGGAATATCATCGTACGACGTTAAAAACCGGTGGTGCTTGCGGATTGCATCAAATAATGCGCGTGCTACCTGTGCATGTGCGCGTTTCTCACTTTCCTCTTCCGTTAAAAACTGTGCACCTATAAAACTAAAATTCCCGCTTCTGAATTTTACCTCTTTCATTATGCTAACGTTCGTCAGTAAATTTTTCACCGCCCGTTCTGTATCCTCTTGATCCATCAAATTTGCAGCAATACTATAACCTACCGTCGTTCTTAACGGAGATGACCATGACGTTTGCTTTTTCATTTCTTGTAATACTTTTTTATATTTAACGGAATCAAAGGGTTTTCCAGATGCCACATATTTGCTAGCGATTGCCAACACAATTTTACGATCAACCGTCCGACCGACAGCCTTTGAGACATCCTCCACCGTACTTGTAAACTGATTTTCTATCATAACAAAGTCCATGTTTAACACGCTCCTTTTTCCATATTTACGTAATATATTATCGAAAAGATTCAGATGTTTTTTAAAAATCAGCACATACTTAAAACCTTCCATACGCTTTTTCCAGAAGAATGAACATAAAAAAAAGCGGCAATATTCTTGCCGCTGTCCTTAAAAGTAAATTTGCTTAATTGCTTGTTCGGTGCACTTAAAATAATCCTAATTCTTTTAATTCCTCTGCGGAAAAGGCTCTTGACCTTGTTAAAAACCTCTTACCTTCAACACCTTCCAGTGAAAACATACCACCTCTACCGTCGACAACGTCCAAGATTATTTGTGTATGCTTCCAATAATCATATTGATTTTTATGCATGTAGAAGGAAGCACCACCAATCTCTCCAAGACAAACATCCTGGTCACCTAATAGTAAGTCTCCCTCTGGATAACACATTGGCGAGGAGCCATCACAGCATCCACCTGATTGATGAAACATAATGGGCCCATGCTTTTCTTTCAATAATTCGATTAGTGCTAGCGCTTCTTCAGTTGCTAAAACACGCATGACCACGCTCATGCACCTCCCTACTAATTAGAAGAAGCCAAGTTTGTTTTCGCTGTAGCTAACTAATAAGTTTTTCGTTTGCTGATAATGCGCTAACATCATCTTATGGTTTTCACGACCAACACCCGACATTTTATAGCCACCGAACGCTGCATGTGCAGGATAAGCATGGTAGCAGTTTGTCCAAACACGCCCAGCTTGAATACCACGACCGAAGCGATAAGCCGTATTCATATCACGCGTCCATACACCTGCACCTAAACCGTATAGTGTGTCATTTGCGATTTCTAATGCTTCCTCTTTTGTTTTAAATGTTGTTACGGCAACAACTGGCCCGAAGATTTCTTCTTGGAAAATACGCATTTTATTATGTCCTTTGAAGACAGTTGGCTTAATGTAGTAACCATTTTCAAAACCTGCTCCTACATTATTTTTCTCTCCTCCAATTAGACATTCTGCACCTTCTTGCTTACCAATATCTAAATAAGAAAGGATTTTTTCCATTTGCTCACTCGAAGCCTGCGCTCCCATCATCGTATTCGGATCAAGTGGATTCCCAACTTTAATCGCTTCAACACGTTGTAGGACGCGTTCCATAAATTTATCATAAATAGACTCTTGAATTATTGCACGAGAAGGACATGTACATACTTCACCTTGATTTAGGGCGAATAATACAAAGCCTTCAACTGCTTTATCTAAAAAGGCATCGTCTTCATCCATAATATCTTCAAAGAATATATTTGGTGACTTGCCGCCCAATTCTAATGTAACTGGAATAAGATTTTGTGAAGCATATTGCATAATTAAGCGACCTGTCGTAGTTTCACCAGTAAAGGCAATTTTGCCAATCCGTGGGTTCGATGCTAATGGTTTTCCTGCTTCTAAACCAAAGCCATTCACAACATTAAGTACGCCCGATGGTAATAAATCTTCTATTAATTCAACGAACACCATTATCGAAGCTGGCGTTTGCTCTGCAGGTTTCAACACTACACAGTTTCCAGCTGCAAGTGCAGGTGCTAGCTTCCAAACGGCCATTAATAACGGGAAATTCCAAGGGATAATTTGACCTACTACCCCAATTGGCTCATGGAAATGATAAGCGACTGTATCATTATCGATTTGGCTTACCGCGCCTTCTTGTGCACGTAAAGCCCCCGCAAAATAACGGAAATGATCAATCGCAAGAGGGATATCTGCATTTAATGTCTCACGTACCGCTTTTCCGTTATCCCATGTTTCGGCAACGGCTAGCTTTTCTAAGTTTTGCTCTATGCGGTCCGCAATTTTAAGTAAAATGTTTGCACGCTCTGTTGGAGATGTTTTGCCCCATTCTTCTTTTGCGGCATGTGCTGCATCAACTGCAAGTTCAATATCCTCAGCAGTAGAACGAGCTAATTGTGTAAAAACTTGTCCAGTAACAGGTGTAACATTATCAAAGTATTGTCCTTTCACTGGAGGTGTCCATTCCCCACCAATGTAATTTTCATATTTCTCTTTGAATTGAACTACCGATCCTTCAGTGTTTGGAAATGCATAAACCATTTTACTTCTCCCCTTTACACAAAATAATGAGAAAATAATCTACAAAAATCATCATTTTCATCGAAAAAACGATATTTTCATAGATACCCTCTTACTCAATATATTGTCAGAAACGAAGAATAATTTCAACTTTTTAAAATTTTATTGAATTAATACTGAAATCTATTCTTGAACCGATTATTCCTCGGCATAATAGCCTCTGGAATCGGCTTTGTGATTAGGCTTGCAAAGTAGCTTATATTTGCTAGAAAAGCTTCTAGGATTCACGGTTCGACCAACTATAATGTATACTTAAAAATAATATAAATGTATAGGAGAACAGTATGCGAATTAATAAATATTTAAGTGAAACAGGCATTGTATCTCGTCGAGGCGCAGATAAATGGATAGCAGAAGGTAAAGTTACGATTAATGGTGAGCTTGCTACAGTCGGCAGTCAGGTTGAGGCTGGTGATATGGTTTGCGTTGATGGAAAAGAGGTGAAAAAAGAAGAACAGCTCGTTTATATTGCCTTAAACAAACCAGTAGGAATTACAAGCACAACTGAACGTCATATAAAAGGAAATGTCGTTGAATTTGTCAATCATCCTCTTCGTATTTTCCATATCGGACGACTAGATAAAGAGTCAGAAGGGCTATTATTATTGACTAACGATGGGGACATCGTCAATAAGATTTTACGTGCAGAAAACCATCACGAAAAAGAATATATCGTGCAAGTCGATAAACCTATTACAGAGCAATTTATAAAGAAAATGGGCGCTGGTGTAGATATTTTAGATACTACAACCCTGCCTTGTCATGTTGAAAAAATATCTGATAAAGTCTTTAAAATCATTTTAGAGCAAGGCTTAAACCGTCAAATACGTCGTATGTGTTCAGCGCTTGGCTACTCCGTTAAACGTCTACAACGCATTCGTATTATGAATATAAAGCTTGGCAATTTAAAAGTTGGACAGTGGCGCGATTTAACAGACAAAGAACGAACAGAACTATTCAAACTACTTAAATACACACCAAAATAAAGCCATTTAAGGGGATGTGGGAAATCAACCCCTCGTTTTGCCGAAGAGTCATACCTTATTAATTTGACACCTTAATTTCATTAATATAATCATTTTTCAATAGCATAAGCCGTCTCAAATGATTTTGAGACGGCTACTTTTCTTCTATTCTTGAATTGTCGTGTAAGCCATTTTTCGAATAACTTCCTCGTGCTGTGGATAGTCAGCTAATAACTCATCTTGTGTAAATAATTCGAAATCTTCAAAGTCAAAGCCAGGTGCAACCATACAGCCTACTAAACTAAATGTATTTGCATCCTCTACGGATGAGCCAAATATAGTATTTTTCGGTACTGCAATTTGTGGTACTTCTCCTGCCTCTACATTTAAGCCAAGCTTCTTCGCCTCATATGTACCATCTGGGAAAATCATATGGACAGTTAGTGGGCTGCCAGCATGATAATACCAAAGCTCGTCCGATTTCAAACGATGCAAATGCGATATATCCTGTGAACGTAGTAAGAAATAAATACTCGTATAAATTGGTCTCTGTATATCTCTTACAGTCATATCATCCGATGCCCGAAACGAGGATATATAGTACCCGCCTTCAGGATGCTCTGCTAAATTTAAATTTTCAATAAAATATTGTGCTGAATACTTCATAAAACATCACTCCTTTCTTCCACATTACCAAATAATAAAAGATGAAAGCTACTCCTATTTTGTCACTTTGATAAGTGGTATCCGTCGTTTAGACCTTTTTTTCCGTCGCTTTGATTGTTCTATCCGTCGCTCTGGACCCGCTTTCCGTCATTTCGATTGTTCTATCCGTCGCTTTGGCACCGCTTTCCGTCGCCTCACTCCTCCGTTTATACGAAAAAAGGCGTCTCAGAAATTGAGACGCCTTCTCCCTCTATAAACCACCTAAATAAGCGGCCTTTACTTGGTCACTCTCTTGAAGCTCTTTTGCAGTACCTGATAATACAATACGTCCCGTTTCAAGTACGTACGCACGATGCGCTACTGATAATGCCATATTCGCATTTTGCTCAACAAGCAATACAGTTGTGCCCTCTTTGTTGACTTGCTCAATAATATTGAAAATATTTTTTACCATGAGTGGCGCAAGTCCCATTGAAGGTTCATCCATTAATAACAATTTCGGTTTTGCCATTAATGCTCGCCCCATCGCTAACATCTGCTGCTCACCGCCGGATAATGTACCTGATTGCTGTTTCCGACGTTCGAAAAGACGTGGGAATAGTTCAAACACATGATCCATATCTTTTTTGATGCCAGCCTTATCGTTGCGAAGATATGCGCCTAGCTCTAAGTTTTCCTCAACGGACATATTGGCAAAAACGCGACGCCCCTCTGGAACATGTGAAATACCTGATTTTACTATTGTCTGTGCAGCCTTCCCTGCGATAGAGAAGCCTTCATATTCAATGATGCCACCCTTTGGTTTTAATAGGCCCGACAATGTTTTTAATAATGTGCTTTTACCAGCACCATTTGCACCGATTAACGTTACGATTTCACCCTCATTTACTTCTAAAGAGAGGCCCTTTAATGCTTGAATATTACCATAAAATACATCTATATTTTGTACTTTTAGCATTAGCTGATAACCTCCTCACCAAGGTACGCTTCAATTACCTTTGAATTGTTGCGAATTTCTTCTGGTGTCCCATCTGCGATTAGTTGACCGTGATCGAGTACATATATACGTTCACATATCCCCATAACTAAGCTCATATCATGCTCAATTAGAAGAATGGTTAAGCCAAACTCTTTACGAATAAACGCTATTAATTCCATTAAATCTTGCGTTTCCTGCGGGTTCATCCCTGCTGCTGGCTCATCCAATAAAAGTAGCTTAGGGTTTGCAGCTAAGGCACGAGCAATTTCTAATCGGCGCTGCATCCCATAAGGTAAATTTTTCGCAAGCTCATCCTTATAAACATCTAGACCAAAGATTTTTAGAAACTCAATAGATTGATGCTCCATTTCTGCCTCACCTTTAAAATGATTCGGCAAGCGGAAAATGGAAGACCACATAGAATGCTTTGCAAGCGAATGGTTCGCTACCTTAACATTATCTAAAACAGATAGCTCCTTAAATAAACGAATATTTTGGAACGTACGGCTAATACCTTTTTGTGTTACTTGATATGGTGCAAGCCCGTTCAACTTTAAACCACCAAATGTAATCGTGCCTTCAGTTGGCTTATACACTCCGGTAAGCATGTTAAAACTTGTTGTTTTACCAGCACCATTAGGTCCTATAAGACCTACTAGTTCTCCTTGATCTAGGTACATATTAACGCCCTGTACCGCCTTTAAACCACCGAATTGAATGCCCATGTTTTCAACATTGATAAGAAGGTTTCCAGTCATTATTTTGTACCTCCTTTTTTACCAAACTTAAATAAATCCGTAACTTCCTTTGTTCCCATCAATCCTGTTGGACGGTACAGCATTACTACGATTAATACTAAACTGTAAATAATCATCCGTGTTTCCGGGAAGTTTGCTAGATATGCTGAGACTACTGTTAAGAAAATAGCTGCGATGACAGATCCAGAAAGACTTCCTAAGCCACCAAGGACTACAAAGATTAAAATATCAAATGATTTTAAGAACCCGAAAGTTGTCGGTTGGATAATGTAAAAGTTATGTGCAAAAATGGCCCCTGCAAGGCCGGCGAAGAAGGAACCTATCGCAAAAGCTACAACTTTATAATAGGTTGTATTAATACCCATTGCATCTGCCGCAATTTCGTCCTCACGAATCGATATACATGCGCGTCCATGACGTGAATTCGTAAAGTTTGAGATAACTAAAATTGTTAGAACAACACCTATGAACGCATAAGACCAGTTTGATAAATATAGAACCTGCATCCCTGCCGCGCCACCAACATAGTCCGTATTTAAAAAGATAATACGTATAATTTCCGCAAAACCAAGCGTGGCAATTGCTAAATAGTCACCCTTTAAACGTAATGTCGGAATACCTACGATTAAACCTGCTACCGCTGCTGCTAATGCCCCTAAGAAAATAGCTAATGGGAACGGAAGCAATAGCTTAGTTGTAATAATTGCAGAAACATATGCTCCAACTGCTAAGAAGCCGGCATGCCCAATCGAGAATTGACCAGTAATCCCAATGACAATATGCAAACTGACCGCAAGCATGATGTTAATACACATTGTGATCAGCATATTTTGATAGTAAATATCGAGAATGTTTGTTGAAATAAGGATTTGAACAACTGCATAGATGACTAGCGCTAATACGGCATAGCCCCAGAATACTTTAGACTTTTTCATCATTACCGCTCACCTACACTTTCTCACGGGCATTTTTACCAAAGATACCCGATGGTCTGAAGATTAAAATTAAAATTAAAATAACGAATGCCGCTGCATCGCGCCATAAAGAGAAACCAAGTGCACTTACTAATGATTCCACTACACCTAACAACATACCGCCAACCATAGCACCTGGAATAATCCCAATACCACCAAGTACCGCGGCGATAAACGCTTTAACCCCTGGAATAACACCCATTAATGGATCTATTTTCGTATAGTAAACACCAAAGATAACACCTGCTGCACCAGCTAGAGCAGAACCAATCGCGAATGTTGCTGAAATTGTATTATCTACGTTAATACCCATTAAACGTGCTGCATCTGCATCATGAGAAACTGCACGCATCGCTTTCCCGATTTTAGTTTTATGTACGATGAATTGTAAAAGAATCATCAGTACAATTGCTACAGATAAAATTAATATTGATGTACTACCGATTTGAACCCCGAAAACATCAAATGATTTATTTGTAATAACTTCTGGGTATGCCGCCGGTTGCGCCCCTCTGAAGTAGATCGTTGTATATTCAATTAGTAGCGATACACCTATTGCCGTAATTAAAGCTGCAATACGTGTGGCATTTCGTAAACGCTTATAAGCAATACGTTCAATTAAAACACCAAAGATTGCACAGACCACCATCGCCAATAATAGTGCTGGGAAGAAGCCAAGCTCCCATTTAGCAATTGCGTAAAAGCCAATAAATGACCCAATCATGAAAACATCGCCGTGGGCAAAGTTGATCAGCTTAATAATCCCGTATACCATCGTATACCCTAGCGCTATTAATGCGTAAATACTACCTAGTGAAATACCATTCACAAGCTGCTGTATCCATTCCATGAGCGTTCACCCCTTTTATTTTTTGAAAAATGCAAAAATAGAATTTATACTACATGTTATTATTGAAAATAGAGTAAATTGTGTCGTCTTTAAAAAATTTTTTTCATGGTCTATCTAGCAATCTCGCTTTAGAGAAATTGCGTCCGGATTTTGAACACTGTAAAGGAACTATATCCTCATTCATCTCACTACCTTTAATAGCGAGAGCCTTCATTAAATGAAGATAAAACATAAAAAGGAAGGCGTGTTTACCCGCCTCCCCTTGCCAAGAAAACATTAAGGATTAACTTTAGAGTTGAACACTTGTTTACCGTCTTTAAATTCAAGAACTGTTGCTGTTTTAATTGGGTTATGGTTTTCGTCAACTGAGAAAGTACCTGTTACTAAAGAAAGATCTTTTGTATCAGCTAAAGCATTTTTAATAGCTTCCCCATCCGTAGAGCCTGCTCGTTTAATAGCATCCGCAATGTAGTAAATTGTGTCATAGCCAAGTGCATTGAATGCATCTGGTGCTTTGTCACTGTTCGCTGCTTTAAATGCCTTTACGAAATCTTGGATCTTTTGATCTGGATCTTCTGCAGAATAGTGGTTTGTGATGTACGTGTTATTCAGTGCTTTCCCACCAGCTAGTTCTACTAAAGTAGGTGAATCCCAACCATCAGCCCCCATCAGTGGAACATCGATACCCATTTCACGCGCTTGTTTAACAATTAAACCAACCTCTTCATAGTATCCTGGGATAAAAATAAAGTCTGGTTTAGCTGCTTTAATATTTGTTAATTGTGTACGGAAGTCAGCATCCTTAGCGACATACGCTTCTTCTTCTACAACTTTCCCACCATTTTTAGTGATTGTATCTTTAAATGATTTTGCTAAACCTTTTGCATAGTCAGACGCGTTATCCGCGAAAATAGCTACATTTTTAGCTTTCAATTCACCCGAAGCGAAGTTCGCTGCTACAATCCCTTGGAATGGGTCAATGAAACAAGTACGGAATGCATACTCGTTAACGCTATCATCATCATTAACTGTAATGTTAGGAGCAGTACCTGAACCTGTAACGATCGGGATTTTATTGCTGTTTGCGATTTGAACAGTAGCAACTGTATTACCAGAAGTTGCTGGAGCTAGCATTGCTACTACTTTATCTTGTGTTGCTAGTTTAAGAGCTGCTGCAGTAGCCTCTGAGTTTTCAGATTTGTTATCTACTTTAATAAGCTCAATTTTTTTACCGTCGATTCCGCCCTTATCATTAATTTCTTTAACTGCTAGGTCTGCACCTACACCAATCGAAGAACCATAAGAAGCTACGTTCCCTGAAAGCTCTAAGTTTGCACCGATTTTAATAGTATCACCGTCAGAAGAACCACCACCTGATGATGACCCTCCTCCCGAACTTGAACTATCTCCGCCACCACATCCAGCAAGAACTCCTGCAAGTAGTGAAGATGCAACTAGAAGTGAGCCAAACTTTTTAAGCTTTTTGTTCTCTCTCATAATTTTATTCCCCCTAGAATTTTCTCAAATATTAGATATTTCAGATAATTATAAACAATTAATAGCATTTGCTCAATAACAAAAATAGCCAAAATTATAATTTATAACTATCTATCTTTAAGTGAATCAAAATATTATTCATTTAGGACTTTTACATTGTAAAACATTCCTTATATTTAGTCTAGAGTGATTTTTCTGTATAATTAGTAATTTTCGAATTATCTATTAATTTATTATGAATATTCATACAAACCTATCATTTCTGATTATTTTTTTCGATAAAGTCTCGTAAAAAGAAGTCATAAATTGCATGATCTAGAGTATCAGGCATTAAAATGGTTGTATGTAAATGAAATCACTAATAACTATTTATTACCTAGGAAATAAAGAGAAGTAGAGGGAGTAATCATCGGTCGTTTGCTTTTAGTCGCTAAACCTTCATCAATTATGCCTTGGCATAATTGTGCCCGGAATCGGAAAGAAGTAAAAAAACTTAAAGCTGGATTATTGCTCAGCTCTAAGCTTTTTTTAGTGCAAACACACAGAGGCGTTCGTTAATATTTGTTTCATTTTCAAGATGGACCTCATGGATTAATTCAAAAGGTGTCCCATGATGTAAAAACTGCAAATAATCATATGGTGGGTAGTATAAAATAATATGAATTTCGCGCATATGCAGTTCATAAGACTTCCAAATATTATGAATAACTGTACGGAAAATATTGATTGAAAACGGATTAAAGAAAAAGAAAACCGTGCCGCATGGTTGTATAGCATAGTCTTCCGCTATTGAATGAATAAAGGAAATCGGAGCTTGAGCACTCTTCTTTTGAAGATAGCTCTTTTTATTATTCTCAGCTTCTGCATAAAAACCTGCATCCATTTCTACCCCAATTGTAGGAATATGAAATTTATCATGTACATAAATAGGGACTCTCCCTTTTCCACATCCCATATCGATAAACACTGGATGATCAGGCATTTCATACTCCGAAAATAATTGTTCTAAGCCAACATACGGTGTTGGTTCATAGCGATGGTAATGAGCTAGTTTAGGGAAGCCGTATTGTTCGCCCACCGTGTTAATATGTAAATATTTATCAAATTGATGTTCATTCATACTATTACTCCTAAAAAAGAATGATTAATTTTACCACGATAAAAAGGAAAAACCATACCCAAAAGTTTTGGATATGGTTTTTTTTAACGACCTCTTCGGTTAAATTTTAAAACAAAGAGCAGTGCAACTATTAACAACGCAAAACAAACAATCGCTGTAAGAACTGTATTTTTATCGATAACGGTTCCTTGCTTTAGTTGCTCATCGCCTTGGTTCGGCCACATAGGTCCTCCATTTTGGTCAGGTCGTTGCATTGGGCCACCACCATTTGGTCTTTCTCCCTTATTATCGCCATTTTGATTAAACGGAGGAGCTTGTGAAGGATCAAAATCCTCTGGCATTTGATTCGGATCAAAGTCATCTGGTCTTTGCATCGGAATGTTCATGTCACCCATTTCGCCTGGATTAGGCATTGCCATATTCCCTTGTGTTGTTGCTTCCACAACAAGTTCCCCTGACAGCTGCTTTAAAATAGATTCGGAGCGCTGCTTTGCAAATTCAGGGAGACTCTTTTCCCCTTCTATCGCTTCTATAAATTGTTCTGTTGTAGAGAATTTCGTAGGGTCTGCTTCCACATACGTTGTTAAAAGCAATGCTAATTTTTTGGTAATGTTGTGTACGTTATCTTCTGTTAAGTAATTAGTCACTATCTCTTCTAAATAGTCTTCATATTTAGCACGATACTCTTCATTGGAAAGTAAGGCGTTCAATAGCGGCCGCTCCTCTAAAGTTGTGCCAGATACAGGTGTAGTCACACTAAAGTTAATAGCGCTATCTTCCATCAAATCCCCAGACAATCCAAATCCCATATTGAGTCCACCCTGATTCCGGTCAGCATTTGGCTGTTGCTGTTGACCATTATTCGGAGGCTTCATTTCGGATTTATCATTTATCTGTGCATCATTAGGTGCTTTTATATCGGCATTGTCTTGGATTTTATTGTTGCCACCCATTCTACCACCAACACCAAAGCCGCCAAACGACATATTAAAATCCCATGGTATAATCGAAAACATACCATTTTCCTCATACAAATAGTAATTGTGTTTCATAGTTCCCTGATAACTATCAAGATTTACGAGTGCTGTGTTCATAGCAAAGTAACGCAGCATCTCATCGACATCAATATATTTTTCGATATTACCGCCATTATTAATGGCTTCAATCATTTCAATGAATTTTGATTCATCGACATTGCCTTCGTTCGTTTTTAAGCCAATTCCCGTATAATCAGCAATATCATCACTAATATATTTTAAATCACTGCCTGTCCCATCTGGCTTAAACAAAAATCCATCATTAGAGCCGTAGTTATTTGCCAGGAATGTTTCATCCACCGCTTCTACCCCTAAAAATAAACCTCGATCCTTACCATTCACTGTGACATACATATATGAATGAGCGGGTGTAGGTAATCCCATTTGTTCCATGAGCTCATAAGAAACATATTCTCGCATTAATGTTGTATCACTGAAATTATTGTTTAAATTTAATTTTTTCAAGCCATATAAACTTTGTGTATCATCGTAATAATCGAAATCTATTTTTAAGCTATATCGATCCGAGTCGCTATTTACAATCGAGTTCAGTGATGAACTTCCTTTTGTACGAATAGCTACATTCTCTATTCTCTTGCCATTTACCGTGATATTAGCTTGCTTCAACTCCTTATCTGCTGCACTTTCTAGCATGTCTGTCCAATCTTCCTCGGCTATTTCAATATCTAATGTTGTTACTTTATTTTTATTAAACACAATAGTCTCATAGGAAAACTCGGTATTTTTCGTTTCAATGCCCGCGTTTGGAAGCACAGCAAATACAACAACAAAGAGGAGTAGCAGAATTGCCATACAAATATAGACAACCCGTGTTTTAATCATCATCTGCACCTCTCTTCATAGTAGAAAACTCCTCCAGAGTGGTTACTAAGCAGTGAAATTACCATCATAACTAAGCATTACTGCTGATTTTACTCCAGGTACTTTTGTAAGATTGTCCATCAATTTTGTATTATTTTGTTTAACACGAACTTCATAGGTTGTTTCAATTTCAACATCCGACATAATGGATTTTGATTTTAAAGCGAATTTTTTAGACTGTGCCGCAATAATACGCTCTACTTCCTCACAAGCATAATCTTCTTCAAATTTCACAATTAATAGATATGGATTTTCCACAGTAATTTTGTTTACAAACACTAGTAATACAAGACCAATTAAAACTGCGCCAATAATAACAAGTGGAATAAATCCTGCACCACAAAGAATCCCCGAAACTATTGCCCAGAAAATATAGACTAAATCCATAGGATCTTTAATAGGTGTACGGAAACGCACGATTGATAGCGCACCAACCATACCTAGCGATAACAGCACATTTGAACTTATTCCCATAATCACTAGTGCTGTTGCCATTGTCATAATGAGCAGCGAAATATTGAAGGAATGTGAGTAAATCACTCCGTTAAAGGTTTTCTTGTAAACGGCGTAAATAAACAGCCCCACAAAGAACGCTACAACTAACCCTAAAATTGAATCTATTAATGAAAATGATGCTGTTTTCTCTAAAAAGCTGGATTTAAAAATATCGTTAAATTTTATAGTATCCATTGTTTAATTCTCCTTTATACGTACATACGACTAAGCTGATATTTCGAATATGCTTCAGCACGTGTATCTACTGATTGTAATAAGTACTTAATAATATCTGGCAAGTACTCATCATATTTCACTTCTAAAATAACTAAGTTTGGCTCAAGTACATCAACCATCGGCAGTTTCGGATGAAACATATCTGTATTACGTAAGCTCGATTGTACTTTACTATCAAATGTGACACGCACATTTCCAAAGGGATAGATGTAAGCCTCTCGCTCGTAATCAACAACTGTCATCGGTTTCAATTGGTAATACTTCATTTCCTGATATAAATCTTGTATTAACGCTCGTTTGTCTTTCTCCATCCAAGCGATATCCCCAACGCGCATTTGTTCAAATTCCTTTTGAGATATGGCACACTTCGTTTTAAACGTTAAATTATTACGTTTACTTTTCCGCTCCAAATTTATAATCTCTGTGGACTTACCATAAATTCGTACTCGATATTTATCTCGATTGATAAAGCCCTCTTTTTTCTCATTTAGGACCTTGTTTGCAAAATTATCGAAGTATGTGCTGCGAATTAAATACTTACCATTCATCCCAGCATGCTTGTCTAACTGCATCACATGCCGAAGTTTAGTTTTTAATAATGCATAGTCCGGATAGGAGATGGCTTGTTTAATCTCCTTTCGACCGTTAGGGTTAAACGAAGTAAGAGTTGGCATATAGTTCACTCCTTACATTTTTTCAATTTTGTATTGCTCTTGCTTTTCAGCTAACCAAGACGCATACTCTTCATTTATGCGCTCCTCAAGCACCGTTGCATAAACTTCATCTTTTAGATCCTCGAATACTGCCTCTTCTGTCGGTACTTTATCGGTTACTTTAATAATGTGATAGCCTTCTGATGTTTGTACGATGTCGCTGATGCTACCCTTTTCAAGGCCAAACGCTACTTCCTCAAACTGCTCCTCCATTTGTCCTCGGCTAATATAGCCTATTTCCCCGCCAGCCTCATTCGTTGTTGTATCAATTGAATAAGTTTTTGCTAAATCTGCAAAATCCTCACCGGCTTTTATTTTTGCTAGCACGTCTTTTGCTGTTGCTTCATCCTCCAATAAAATATGACTGGCTACGACCTCTTCCTTTTGTCCATAGCTTTCCTTATTGTCTTCAAAATATTGAGCTACTTCCTCATCTGATATGTCAATGCTTGTAGCAATAACATTTTTTGTAAGTTGATACATGCGAATATTATCCTTCACACTTTGCTCTGTCAGTCCATTTTCCTCTAGTGCCGCTTGTAAGGATTCCTCTCCGCCATACGACTCCGCTAACTCTTCATACTCTTCTTGAATACTGTCCTCAGATACAGAAACACCCTCTTTTTTCGCCTCTAGCTCAACTATTTTATTGGTAATTATTGTTTCTAGTACCTCTGTACCGTATTGTTCACGCAATGCGTCATCTAATTCTGTTTGTAATATCTTTTCACCATCAACCTTCGCCACATAATCGTTACTCTCACCACATCCAGCTAGTAGCATTAATAATGAAGCAGGTAAGGCAATCATTCGGAAAAACCTTTTGTTTGCGGCCATCCTTGATCCCGTCCTTTCTTTTGGTTTCTCGTTTACAATGCCTACTATAAAGGTCTAATGTGTCAGTCAGATGTCAGCTTTAACATTTCCTTCAAAATTTTTTACAAAGAAAAAGCTACTACGCCTTTTAGAGCGTAATAGCTTTTTTTAGTGTTATTTCAAAGCATGTTCCTGATGAATTACTGTCAATTAAGCGTAAATCACCACCTATAGATTGCGCCATCATTTTACTAAGTGATAATCCTAAGCCTAACCCACGGACCGCATATTTTTTATTTTCGCCTCTATAAAAACGCTCAAAGATAAATGCTTGATCTTCTTGAGGAATACCGTATCCAGTGTCCCTTACAGTAATTGATACAGCATCCTCTTTTTCCATAAGCTTTACGGTAACGATCCCTTCTTGCATGGCCTGCTTTGCATTCGTCAATAAATTTGTAACGATTTGCTGTATTCTTACAACATCCGCGTGTACATCAGCAGATTCTGTAAGGAGATCCGTTTGTATCTTAACATTTTCATTATCCTGCATGACTTCCCATTGTGCTACAGCATCACGTACTAATTGATTAACACTTACTGTTTCAAGCTTTACTGGAATTGCATCTACCGCAAAATGATTGTAAGCTAGCAAATCACCGACCATCGTTTTCATTTTCGTCGTTTCTACTAGCGCCATTTGAATAAATTCACTAGCGTCTTGACCTGTAACGACTCCATCTTTCACTGCCTGCAATAATCCACTAATTGACGTAACTGGTGTTTTTAGCTCGTGGGTGACGCCTGCTAATAGTTCCGTTCGAGTCTTTTCTAATTGTTCTAGCTTATTCGCCATTTCCTTAAAAGAACTAACGAGCTCATAAATTTCTTCTTCCTTAATATTTTGAGGCAAATCAAATGTATAGTTTCCTTCTTGCACTTGCTTTGCGGCTTCGGCAACTTGTTTTATTGGATACGCTAAACGTTTTGATAAAAAATAAATAGCACCCCAACCTAATACAGCAAGTGCTCCAATTAATAATGCCAGTTGTCCATATGCTTGGTTAACCTTCGTTAAATTGTCCTTTTTCTCTAAGACAAGCACCCAGCCAACTACCTTTTTGTCCTTTTCAAGTTTTCGTTTTACGACATATTGAGCTAACTCTCGTCCCTCACTCGTTAAAGTTATCTTCTTTGTCCCTTCTTCACTATCCAGTAAGTTGGCAACATTTTTTTCACTCCCCGGAGGCATCGGTCGATTGCTGCTTACTATATTGCCTGCCGTATCTACAACATATAAAACGGGATCAATTTCTCGCATAGTAGATCGCTCACGGTTACTAATAAACCCTGGAATCCCCCCCATAGGTCCATTATTTTGTCCAGAAGTATCTGTTAGGCGAAATACAGTCTCGTCTGCTATAAATTCCATCATCTCTAGTCGATTTTGAAACGTCGTATGTCGAATCCATGCCGCAGAAATAAAAGAGATAATTGCTAGACCTACAAAGAGCGTTAGTAAATAGCGGCTTGTCCAATAGTTGCGTAAAGATACTCGCTTATTTTTTGTGAACACTTAGCTGATACCCCAATCCACGTAGTGTCTTTATTTCTCCCTCTTCCTCATCCCACTCCTTAAGTACCTTTCTGAGTCGCTTCACAGCTAAATCCACCGCTCTATCGCTACCTTCATACTCCCATCCCCAAACTTGATCGATCAGTTGATCACGTGTAAATGTTTGATTTGGGTGTTCTGCCAAAAATAAGAGCACAGATAAATCTCTAGGCGTTAAAATAATTTCTTCTCCTTTAAGTAGCACTCGGTGGCCTTTCATATCAATCTCTAGCTCACCAAAGCGTTTTATTTCTGAAGATCTATAACTTCCTTCAGCACGTCTTAAAACTGCCTTTACTCTTGCTACTACCTCATCAGCTATAAATGGCTTTGCAATATAATCGTCTGCCCCTTGATCAAAACCCTCTAATCGATTATTTACATCGCCTAATGCCGTTAGCATGATCACTGGACAAGAGCTACATTCTCTAATTTCCTTTAAAATGAACCAACCATTTTTTTCTGGTAACATAATATCGAGTAATACTAAATCAGGCTGCGCCTTTTGAAACATATCCGATGCCTGTCCACCATTAAAACATTGCACAACATCAAAGCCTACTTTTTTCAAATATGCCTTCAATACTTGACTTATTGCATATTCGTCTTCTACTACTAATATTTTTGCCATGTCCTTCACCTCGTTACCAGCTCATTCGTATTTTCATTATATCATCGGATTATGTCAGTTAAATGTCAGGAGCTAGTGCGTCTGTTCATTCTTATAGCGAAGTATATTTCCATGTATGGTTCCAACACTTCAAATATCGAGCTATTTACAATTTAAATCTATTGACAATGTCTTCCTAAGCCAATTATCATTGATTGCGAATGATAATCATTGATAATTCATTCGTATAGTAGATTTTTTTAACTAAAAATGATTAGGGGGGAAAAACATGATTATTGTTACAAATCGTATTCAAGTCAAACCCGGCTTTGCTGCAAAAATGGCACCGAACTTTACAAAACCAGGTCCTCTACAACAGTTTGAAGGCTTCCATAAAGTAGAGGTACTAGTTTCAACTGATGATCCGACTTATGACGAAATGAGCGTCAATATGTACTGGGAGACAAAGGAGCATTTCCAAGCTTGGCGTAATAGCGATGCATTCGCTGCGGCACATCACCGTCCTGGACAAAGCTCTGAGGGTGGAAAACCTGAAAACAGTCCAATGATCGGTAGCAAAATAGTTATAGCTGAATTAGCTTCTTCAATTGAAGCATTACGCTAACTTTTAACTTTTTCAGCAGGTGTTCAAACTCCTGTACCTGTCGCTACGCTTTCGGTACGTGTCGGCCCTCGTGCAGGCCTAAGCACAAAGCCGATTCCGGACCCAATTATGCCGAGGCATAATTGATTTTATATCTCCTATCCTCACTATTTCCGAGGAAGCGGGATAATAACTAACATATCTTCTGATTCTATCTAAAAAAACCTGCATTTTTAAAAATGCAGGTTTTTTAATACTTTATCGCATGAAAATAACTAAAACATATCCAAGTATTGATAAACAAACAGAACCGATCAGTCCGGCAATAAACGCCTTTACACCTAATTGTTTAAAGGTTTTTATGTCTACATTTAAACCTAGTCCGGCCATTGCCATCCCGATTAAAATATAAGCGGTATTTACAAATGTTTGCGCTACATTAGCTGGTACGATCCCTAACGAATTAATAGCACTCATCGCTAAAAACCCGAGAATAAACCATGGAATGATTGACAGTGAAAATCCTTCCTTTTCCTGCTTCTTGTCCATTCTCCGATATAAAATACCGATGACAATGGCTACTGGTACAAGCAATGCGACACGTGTTAGCTTAACAATAACCGCCATATCAATTGCTTCATTCCCACCAGCAGAGGCTGCTGCAATAACATGAGCAATTTCATGTAAAGTGCCTCCCGCAAAAATACCATATTCAGTAGGGGTTAAATTAAATACTGAGTATAACACCGTATAGACTAATGTGAATACAGTCCCTAATAATGCAACAATCGCTGCGCCCACTGCTGTCTCTTTTTCATTTGCTTTAATTTGAGGAGCAATAGCGACAACGGCTGCAGCTCCACAAATAGCTGTGCCACAAGCTGTTAATATACCGAGTTTCTTATCGACATGAAATACCTTCGTTAAGCCATATACAACAAGTAAAGCAAATACTAGATTAATAAACGCAATAAGGAAGACACTCGCTCCAGCATTGTAAATATCCATTAAATTCAAACGCATACCTAATAAAATAATGCCGATGCGTAATAATTTTTTACTTGAAAATGTGATGCCTGTTTGCCAAGTATCCTGCACTTTAAAGGCTGCTCTCCAAGCCATACCTAATATAATGGCAATGACAAGCTGCCCTAATATTGAGAAGAACGGAAATGTCGAAATATACTTCGCCACTAAGGCAATAATGAGTGTCAACAATATCCCCTTCATAAACGCAGGGGTCAGGAAACTTTTTAACCTACGTTGTCCATTATCCATATTGTTCACTTCTTTCATCCTTGATGATTATTACTTTATTAGAAAGTTAATCATTAGTAAAATACATATATATAATGGCAATTATTAATATTTCTAATGATAGGAGTGACGATATGCAGTATGATGCTTTAAAAACATTTATCACACTGGTGGAAGTCAATAATTTTACGAAAGCCTCCGAAATACTTCATATTTCACAGCCGAGTGTCAGTTTACACATTAAAAACTTAGAACGAGAATTTCAAACGACCTTGTTTATCCGTTCACCAAAATCTGTACAAATCACCCCAACTGGAGAAATTTTATATAAACGAGCTAAACAGATGCTGGCAATTGCGGAAGCAGCAAAGGAAGATATTTTAACCTATCATCATGAAATCCAAGGGACACTTGTGGTTGGGGCTAGTTTTACAATTGGCGAATATATTTTGCCTCCTATCATAGCTAGCCTACAACAGCAATTCCCCCAGTTAGAGCTTCAAGTTATTATTGGCAATACGAAAGAAATCATTCAATATACAAAATTGTTACAAGTCGATATCGGTCTTATTGAAGGACAGGCACACGACCATGAACTTATTATTCATCCGTTTATGCAAGATGAATTATTTATTGTCAGTGCGAGTAATCACCCTCTTGCAAAGGTACCAACTATTACGGTTGCGGACTTACAGCAGCAAAATTGGGTTGCACGTGAAGATGGCTCTGGCACACGTTATTACTTAGATCATTTATTTAGAGCAAACGGGCTCCAAGTACGTTCACTTCTTACTATTAGTAGTAATCAAGGTGTGAAAGAAAGCGTGATTCAAGGGCTCGGACTTTCATTACTGTCCGCTAGTGTCATTGAGCGTGAATTAAAAAATAACGATATAAAAATCTTACCTCTCGAGGATCAACATTTTACACGAACATTTTCTTATTTGTACTCACCTACAATGAAAAACAAACGCAATGTTGACACTCTTATAGAGGCACTATTAAAAAAAGCTTAAATATATAAATCTTCGGCAAAACAAGGGGTTGATTTCCGTTCCGGCTAGGCGCTTTCCTGGGGGTGTCCGATGAGCCGCTTCGCTTCGCTGCAGGGTCTCATCTGTGACACTAATCCCCAAGGAGTCGTCCAGCCTCCACTACAATCAACATTTGCACGGTATACTTTTTAGCAAAATGTCATCTGTAAATTACGATGATGGACCAAAATTTATTAGAAATCACTTGTATGTAGCAATTACCACAAAGAGGGGGTGATTTCCGTTCCAGCTAAGCAGTTTCCTGGGGGTGTCCGATGAGCCGCTTCGCTGCAGGGTCTCATCTGTGACACTAATCCCCAAGGAGTCGCCCAGCCTCCACTCCAATCAACCATTTCACTTAGTTGTTTCTTCGGGTATGAAAATCACCCTCAGCTAAAGCACTACAACATTCACAAAGATCTTCTTCATCATTTTGTTTTTCAACACTACTCTCTAAGCTCACTGTATAAATCTTGGATTTATACGTTTACGCTCCTGCTTTTGCTCAATAATTTCTACGAATTTCAACGTTGCTCGAGATAAAGGCACACTTTTTAAATAACACATGCCAATGCTTCGTGTTGGAATACTTTCTATTAATGTTAACTCATATAAAAGGCCACGTTGCAAATAATCCTTAGAAAATTCTTTCGTTACACAGGCAATCCCTAAATTACTTCGTGCAAATTCAAGCACTAGATCATGTGAACCAAGCTCAAACTCAGGTTCAATATGGATTCCTCTTGCAAACAAATAATCTTCTACGTACTTTCTTGAATTAGACTTTTTCTCTAAAAAAATAAGTGGAAACTTTAGCAGATCCTCAAAGCTTATACTTTTTGAAGCCAACGTTTTGTACTTCTCGCCACATACAAAAATATCTTGAACCTCTGTGCAAGCGGTTAACTGTAATGTCGGATCTTCTATCGGAAAATTGCAAAGTCCTATATCAACCTCACCAGATTTAATAAAATTACAAATTTCCGAAGTCGTTCCATTTAACATTTGTAATTTTATATTTGGATACATCGTATGAAATGCCTCTAGATAAGGCATTAAAAAGAAACGAGAAATAGTATCTCCTACCCCAATTTTCAACTGACCTGTTGTTAAATTTTTAAATTCTAGCAGCTTCTCCTCGCCAGCATCTAAAAGGCCTAATGCTGAATTTGTATATTCATACAGAAGGCTGCCCTCAGTTGTTAATGTCACCCCTTTAGGTGTGCGATTAAAAAGACGTGTGCCGAGCTCCTTTTCTAATTGCATCATAGCTTGGCTAACAGCTGGTTGAGTCATATATAAATCTTTAGCAGCACTTGAAAAGCTATTATTTTTAGCAACGATACTAAAAACGCGATATAAATCTAATTTCCCTATCATATAAGCACCTCTTATAGCTATTATACGAACTATTAATTTTACTTATATCACTAAAGAGGCGTATAGTAAAACCATATTGATTTAATTTCACAATATTTAACTTTTTTCAGTAGGCGAAAAAGAATCAGCAAGGAGTTTTTTTGTGAAACCCACAACCGGTTCCAGACGCAATCATGCCGAGGCATAACTATTAATCATACATTTATCTATTAATAAGGAGAGATTATTTTGGAACGTGTAGTTGGTACAGTAGTAAGAGGTCTTCGTGGTCCGATTATTAACGAAGGCGATAATATTGAGCAAATTGTTGTTGATACAGTATTAAACGCAGCAAAGACTGAAGGCTATTCAATTGAAGATCGTGACATCGTCACAGTAACAGAATCTGTCGTAGCGCGTGCACAAGGTAACTATGCATCCATCGATGACATCGCAGCGGACGTAGCTGCTAAATTTGGTGATGATACTGTTGGTGTTATTTTTCCAATCCTAAGCCGCAATCGCTTCGCTAACTGCTTACGCGGTATTGCAAAAGGCGTTAAAAAAGTTGTTCTTATGCTTAGCTATCCATCTGATGAAGTTGGGAACCACCTAGTTGATATCGATGAGCTAGATGTAAAAGGGATTAATCCTTGGACAGATACTTTAACTGAGGCTGAATTCCGTGAGCATTTCGGCTATAAAAAACATACATTTACAGGCGTAGATTATATTGAATATTATAAAGAACTAATCGAAGCTGAGGGCGCGTCTTGTGAAGTTATCTTTTCAAACAACCCAAAAACAATTTTAGATTTTACGAAGAGCGTTTTAACTTGTGATATTCATACACGCTTACGCACAAAACGTATTTTAACGGTAAATGGTGCTGAAAAAGTATACAGTCTTGATAATATTTTATCTGAGCCTAATAACGACTCTGGCTTTAATGCAGAATATGGTCTACTTGGTTCAAATAAAGCTACTGAAGATAGCGTAAAATTATTCCCACATACTTGCCAACCAATCGTTGATGGCATCCAAGCAAAGATCAAGGAAGCTACTGGTAAAACAGTTGAAGTAATGGTTTACGGTGATGGTGCTTTTAAAGATCCTGTGGGCAAGATTTGGGAGTTAGCTGACCCTGTTGTTTCTCCAGCTTTCACAGCTGGATTAGACGGCACACCAAACGAAGTAAAACTAAAATACTTAGCGGATAACGATTTTGCGGAACTTCGCGGCGAAGAATTAAAAGCAGCCATTTCTGAGTATATCCAAAACAAAGATGAAGATTTAACTGGGCAAATGGCCGCTCAAGGTACAACGCCTCGTCGTTTAACAGACTTAATCGGCTCTCTTTCAGATTTAACTTCAGGTTCAGGCGACAAAGGAACACCAATGATTTATATTCAAGGTTATTTTGATAACTACACAAAATAAAAAGCTATAAAAAATGAACGCCCATTTTCGCTTGGGCGTTCATTTTTATATAGTGGACATGCTTCAATGTCGACACTATATCCAAAAACTAATTTTTCTATTATTTCATTTAGTGAGGTTGACAGGAATCGAACCTGTGAATCCCTATTTTATAAAGGGACATGCAGCCACTGCATACTTCCTCATATACATTATTTTTTATTGATTTCAAATTAAAGAATTACATTTTTCTCAGTCCTTTTTCTTTTAGTAGGTATGCCTCACTTATTTCAATTGATTAGGTATCACTTCTTCGTTTAACCAATGTTCGCTTGTTCGAACATGATTCTGTCTCACAAATTTCCCTAGATTATATCGAAAATCATCATAATGGAAGGAATCCGCATTTCTAATAACATACCCTTCCTGCTCACCTCCAAGAAGTGATTTTCCTGTAAACGTCTTCTTTATTTTTTCTTCATCGAAAATGCCCCGATATAATACAGGCGCCGTTTCAATCCCCAGTTTAGCTGCATAATGGACTGTCTCATCCCAGCTTAAACACATATTTTTTTCGTTCCAAATACTAAATAAATAAAAGTAACTAGTTAATTCATTGTAGTAAATGGAGTGCTTGGCATAAACGTTTTCACCGCATAATCTCCACGCTTCTGGAATTTGGAATGCAAATGTAGCATGAAACGTTTTTACCCAATGCCTAGATGGATGATCTCCTGAATTTAAGCTTCTAGCATGCATATAGTTTTGATACAGTGTTGTTCCTTCCCCATCTAATTTTTCGGTTACAACAACCTCTTTTCCAATAAAATGATTAACATTTTTAGCAACCTTATCATCATGTGTATACCCTCTACTCCACGGCAAATGAAAGCTTCTTGGATATTTCATCAAATTGGTCATAAACTCACTTCCTTTATTTACATCTACTTCGCAAATTGATCTGCCTCACGAAAGAAATAAAGCTTTGTTAATAAGTCACCATCTAATAAATGATAAATCTTACTCGATCCATTATCGCCTCCATATTGAATTAACATATGAAATTGCACTAAATTAACAACCTTTAAAACAAAGTCTTCTTCAAAGCCAAGTTCTAATAAAAAATGGCATACCATTTGAGCAGATACATTTTCATGTCCATAATATCCATATCTTTGTTGTAATTCTTTATATTTTTTACAAAACGGTTTCCCTACATCATGGAATAGAGCAGCTATTTGTAGTGCAAGCTTGTCACTCTCCATATAGTATTCATTCATATATTCATAAACAAAATACGTATGCTGGCAAAGGAAAAATTGATGATACGGATTTTCTTGATTAAATTGATAAATTTCTTTAAATGATTGGACTGATCTTAACTTCTGAAAAAGCTCCTCATATGTGGTTTCACTTTGGATTAGTGAAATAAACTGCTCTTTTGACATTTCATACGGACTCGCTTCATGTACAATATGCACCTCTTCAAACCCTTCCCCCACTATCGGAAACTCCAAATTCTTTCTCATCTTTTCCATAATTACTAACGGAACTTTTCTCTTTCTTTGTTGATTTCTTGACAAACACAATTCATAAGGTGTATCAAAATAATAACACACAAACTTTACATCACGAGACATTTTACCTATAGAAAATATCCTACGTTCTCTCTCGATATTTGTCGCATCAACAATAACAGATTGCCCTTTGGCCACACATTCATTTAAACGCTCATACAAAACACGGAATACTATTCGCGATTGCTGCCTTGTAGCATCACCAAATAACTCTTGACGTATAGCATCACTTGAAAGAATAAGCGCGTTTTCGCTTTTGGCTAGCCCCTTAACGAACGTGCTCTTACCACTTCCAGGTAACCCAACTGTAAATATCACCTTCATTTTTTCACCCCCTTTCAAGTGTCTATATCGTTTATAGAAACATATTCTTTAGTTAGTAATCGACTTCTATTCTTCTTATTTATCAAAAATTAACCATCAGCTTAGCTTTAAAGTATAGAGATTAATTTTTGATGGTTACAATAACAACAAAGAGACACAGGGATAATTATCATAACGTGGAGTTGATCTTCGTTCCCACCGGACGCTTTCTTAAAGGCATCCGTTGAGCCTCTCGGACCAACATCTGTGCGAAAGCGTAGCGTCAGCGACAACACTACATTAATCATAAAGGTGCGTTATCACAAGGCGCGGCGCCAATTCATAAGGAATTAGCAAACCTCCACCTCCATCACCTTAAACTCATGATGCCATACCAAAAGATAGGTGACCATCCATAAAAAGTAACATTCTCCAAAAGAGAGAAATCAGGCTACAAAAAAGACTGCCCTAACTTTTCAGGAACAGTCTTTTATCAAAAATTTGATTTTCTTTTATAATTTAATTATATCATAAATTTGCCAAAATTACTAGACTATACTTCTTTCCAAACTAGCTGTATGATAAATTTCCCGATTCTAAATCCATATTGAAAGGAATGTGAGTAACATTGGAAAAGCAATATGAACGGACAGAAGAAAATCAGTACCTTGTTCTTTGTTTAAATACAGTTGATCACAAAAAAGAGGAGTTACTACAAAAGGAAAAGGATGTTAGAGACAATGTATTAACATTAAAGAAAACCTTTTGGGATGACGTCAGAGTGAATTTAGATACTCCTGAGGATATAGACGAAACTTATTATGCTATTAAACAACAGGCGGAGCTCTTATCCGATTCTCAACATGCTCAGCAACGTGCCATCAAGGATGTAAAAACTTATGACCGCTTACTGCAATCACCTTATTTTGCTCGCATTGATTTTTTACAGGATGGGCAAAACGAACCTTTAAAGATTTATATCGGTGTAGCAACCTTAATGGATGAAGATAATGAAAACATACTAATTTATGATTGGCGAGCCCCTATATCAAGTATGTATTATGATTACACCCCTGGCCCAGCTACTTATGAAACAGCGACTGACGACATTCAAGGTGAGGTGCTTTTAAAGCGGCAATTTATCATTAAGAATGGTCAATTGCAATCGATGTTTAATACTGGATTAACAATTGGTGATGACTTATTACTCGATATTCTCGCTCAAAATGCAAATGAACATATCCGTAGCATCGTAGCAACGATTCAAGCCGAACAAAATAAAATTATTCGACATGTCAACACGCCTTATCTCATCGTAGAAGGTGTCGCGGGTAGTGGAAAAACAGCTGTTGCTCTCCAACGCGTTGCTTATTTGTTGTATCATTATCGAGACCAAATTACTGCTGATCAAATTTTATTGATTACACCTAATCAGCTCTTTAATCAATATGTTCATACCGTTTTACCGGATTTAGGTGAAGATAATATGCAGCAATTAACCTTCTCCGAATATGCAACAAAACGTTTAGGTCGACAGTTCCAATTGGAGTATCCTTACGAGCAATTGGAGTCACTTTTAACAGAGAAAAATGACTTGCTCTACCAAACGAAGCTTACTACTATTTCTTTCAAAGCTAGCCTCCAATATCGAGAATTGATGGACAAATATATAGAGTACCTTGCCGATGACGGTTTGCTATTTAAAAACATTGTTTTTCGAGGAGAAAGAATTATTACAGCGCAAGAAATTGCTGAGTACTTTTATTCGTTCAATGCGACAATTCCCATTCCAAATCGACTACAGTTAGTGAAAGAATGGTTATTACAACAACTATCGAAAATTGAAAAGACAGAACGGACGAAAGAATGGGTAGAAGAAGCTAGTGAACTGTTAGACATTGAAGAATATACAAAAACCTATAGTGAACTTTTACATGAAGGTCGCTTTTCAGAAAACTCCTTTGATGATTTTGAGCAAGAGCGCAAGAAAATAGCCATCCAAATTGTCAAAAAACAGCTCAAGCCACTTCGTCAATCTGTGAAACAATTAAAGTTCGTTCATTTGTTAGGCATTTATCGTCAACTGTTTGATATGAACAAGACTATTCATCAGCAATTACAGAACTTTTTACCCGACCATTGGGAAGAAATCTGTCAACAAACACTCCCTAATTTAACAAAGCGCATTATTTCATATGAAGATGCCGCTCCATTTTTATATTTGCAGGACAAAATAGAAGGTCAACGAACAAATACGATGATTCGTCATGTTTTGGTTGATGAAGCACAAGACTATTCTCCATTTCAGCTATTTGTATTACAACAATTATTTCCACGTGCACGTATGACTATATTAGGAGACGGACATCAAACTATCCATCCCCATACCTTTAAAAACCCTTCACTGCTGACGCCACAATTGTATGGTGAACAAGCAGAAAAAATAATATTAACGAAAAGTTATCGCTCAACAAAACAAATTATTCACCTTACTTCGAAGATTTTACATGAGAACGCAAAAGTAGAAGCCTTTAATCGAACTGGTTCAGAACCGACGATCACGATTGTTTCGAATGAAATAGATTTAATCGAACAGCTTGTCGAAAAGATTAACAGCTTGTCCCTAAATTTCGAAACAATTGCAGTCATCTGTAAAACAGAGCAAGAGTGTACGAAGGTTTTTGAACAAATGAAAGACCAAGTAGATATTCAGCTCATTAGCCATCATACAAATCAATTTAAAAAAGGTATTTTACTGTTGCCTGCTTATATGGCAAAAGGAATTGAATTCGACGCTGTCTTAATATACAATGCTTCCTCAGCTACTTATTTTAGAGAAACAGAACGTAATTATTTTTACACAGCTTGTACACGAGCTATGCACGAATTGCATATCTATTACATTAATGAGTTAACCCATTTTTTAAAACTTTAATTTCAATAAAAAAGAGAATCTGCATGCTTCGATTGAAGGCTAGCAGATTCTCTTTTTTAAATGTAGTAATTATAATCCTCAGGAATTACACGTTTTAAGAATTTCTTCGTGCGCTCTTCTTTCGGATTAACAAATATATCATGTGGGCTTCCTTCTTCTACAACGACACCACCGTCCATAAAAATCACTCGGTTGGCTACGTCTTTTGCAAAGCCCATTTCATGTGTGACAACAAGCATCGTTGTCCCTTCTGCTGCAATGTTTTTCATAACCTGAAGGACTTCTCCTACTAGCTCTGGATCAAGTGCAGAAGTCGGTTCATCAAATAAAATAATATCAGGGTTCAACGCTACTGCCCGTGCAATACCGACTCGTTGTTGCTGGCCTCCAGACAATTGACTTGGGTAGGCATCATATTTTTCTGATAAACCTACTTTATCAAGCGCTTTTTTGCCAATATCTATGGCTTCTGCCTTTGGAATTTTACGTCCTATAATAAGCCCTTCTGTCACATTTTCTAACGCTGTTTTATTCGTAAAAAGATTGTAATTTTGGAATACAAAGGCTACCCGTTGTCGAATAGAATGTACGTCCTTCTTCTTCACATTTTGAAAATCTACTTGGATATCGCCAAATGTCGCATGTCCCTGGTCGGCTTTCTCTAAAAAGTTAATGCAACGTAATAATGTTGTTTTTCCCGAGCCGCTGGGACCTAAAATAACGACAACATCTCCTTTATCAATGGCTAAATCGACACCTTTTAAAATTTCATTGTTACCAAATGATTTATGAATATTTTTAATTTCTAGCATACTCGTTCACCCCTTAGGCTTTTGCCACTTTGAATTTACTTAAATGTTTTTCATATCGTTTAAAAATGTATTCAACCGTACTACATAAAATTAAGTACACAATGAAAATATCAATATATGCTTCCACGTAATTGTAGCCAACATTGGCAGCTACTTTAGCTTTTAATGTAATTTCAGGTAAGGACATTGCATAGCCTAAAGACGTCGCTTTAATGAGATTGACTGTGGCTGTACAAATATTCGGCATCGCTACTACTAAAGCCTGCGGAATAATAATACGGCGATAAGCTTGAAATGTTGTTAAGCCTACTGCTTGAGCTGCCTCTAGCTGACCTTTATCAATCGTACTTAAAGCAGAACGAAATACTTCTATTAAAATTGCCGTCGTACTAAATGCGAAGACAATAAATGCATACCAGATTGGATTGATTTTATAAATGTCATAGGCAATATTATATTTTTCAAAAATAATTTTAAGTACTAATGGAATACTACTATAAATAATAAAGATTTGAATGATTATCGGTGTACCTCGGACAAAGGAGACATATATCTTTGCTATATGATGAATCACCGGGATTTTATTGACCCGTGTTAGTGCTAGTAGGAAGCCTAGTGGTAAAGCAACAAGCATAGCAACAATTGTCACAAGGAGTGCGATAGGTACACCTGATAATGCAACAAAAAATGTTTCAACTAAAAATTGATAATTCACGGTTACGCCTCCTTATGTTGTTTCTAATGTCTTTTTCCCCTTACCAAAAAACTTTTCTAGCATAGCGAAGAATTTTTCGATAATAATCGACAGGACCCAATAAACAATGGCTAAAGCGATATATATTTCTAATGCATGTGCATTAATATTACTTGCGATAATTAAATTTGCCTTACCGACAATATCAATTAAGCCGATTGTATAAGCAAGCGCCCCTTCTTGTAATAACGCAATCATTCCATTCCCAAAGTTCGGTAAAGCGATAACGAGTGCCTGCGGGAAAATAATACGGCGATAAGCTTGGACTGGCGTTAATCCCACACTAACAGCCGCTTCAAATTGCCCTTTATCAATCGCTAAATAAGCAGAACGAATAACTTCTGACATAATCGCCGCAAACTGTAAAGTGAACGTTACGACTACGAAAATGGCTGTTTCAATTGAATGGAGATTTATGCCGAAGTTTTCCGCTAACGCTGGAACACCATAATAGACGAGGAATAATAAGACGATAGATGGTGTACAACGCATAATCGTTGTATATAAGTTCGCTAATTTTCGCAGCAATTTTATTGAACTTAACTTGGCAGCCGCTAATAGTAAGCCAAATATTGTGCCTAGTACAATGGAAGATCCTGCGACTAGGAAGGTCACTTTTAAAAACGGCAATAATACAGGAATTGAGTTCCAAATGTATGATGAATCAAAATACTTCTCCATTTCCTCACCAACTTCTATATAGATGTACAATAAGAGGTGTGTTGATTAGCCATTTTTAATTACTAAAATTAAGTAGAATACGCTGATTTCCGTTACGCGCTATTTGCTTTCCGGCGGGAGTCAAGTAGACCTTCACTACAATCAGCTAAATATGCTCATATATAAGGTAAATCACAAAAAATCCTTTTTTACCCAACAATTGACCAACATTTTTCCCTAATCAACACACCTGATACAATAATTCTCTTTTTATTAATAAAGACTGCTGAGTATACTGACTCAACAGCCTTTTATTTGGTAGTACCGCTACCGCCTATTAGCGCTTCACGGTTTCTAACACTTCAAATAAATCTCGACCGTAAAACTTAGTGCTTAATTCATTTGTTTTCTTTTGCTCTTTAATTTTTGCTATAGCTTTATCGTAAGCATCTGCAAATTCCTGGTCTTTTTTATTGAATAACGGCCATGTTTTAATAACGGCAAATTCGTTGTAAACTACGTCATCCTTTAAATTATGATAGGGGCCATCTTCTGCTATGACTTGTTGTTTAAATGGACCTTCAATCATGACACCGCCATCGACACGTTTTTCATTTACCCATTGCACAACATCGACAGTGAACGCATCACCAGCCTGTAATTTCACTTTATTGTCTGGGTTGGCTTTATTATATTCATCAATAATTGTGTATTGAGCATTATTCGCAGCAATTGGAGCTAATGAATAACCCTTATTCGCAAAGTCGGCTAATGTTTTTACGCCTTCATCCTCTTTACGTAATACTAAACCCGCACTACTTAAGCCTAAAAATTCTTTAGGGAAAATAAACTTTTCCGTACGTTCTTGCGTAAAGAAGGCATTTTTTATTCCTACTTGATATTTCCCTTGCTCAACACCAATTAGTAAATCATCACTAGTCGTGCCTACAAATTCAAACTTATAGTCAGGTAACTGTTCATCCACTAACTTCATGACTTCCACATCGTAGCCAGTCGGATTTCCGTTATCATCAAGATAACTAATTGGCTTAGATGCCTGGTCAAATGCAACCTTCACTGTACGTACTTTCCCGCCATCCTCTGAATCTTTATCTGAAGCTTCACCTGAATTACAGCCTGCTAAAATAGCAAGTGAAGCTAACCCGAGTGCAGCCAATTGGAAAATCTTTTTCTTTTGTTTAAACATATGTCATTTCCCCTTATTCTCCATTGTTTTGTAATTGATGTTCAGTCGATTTCTGCTGTTCAATTGCGGCATTTGCCAATTTAATAATTGTCATATCATCCATCGGTGGATTATGAAGTCCTGCACGAACATTTCGATAATAACGCTGTAATGGATTCGTTAATTGTAGGCTTTTAGCTCCTACTACACGCATTGCCTTATCGACGATTTCAATTGCCAAATTTGTTACGGTATGCTTAGCAACTGCCATTTCATTTACCAAAAGCTCACGTCTAGCTGGGTCATCATAAGCTTCGGCAACTCCATAGAGTACAAAACGCGCTTGATATAGCTTTAATTCAATATCACCTAGGAGTTGCTGCACATTAGGTAATGTACTAATGGGAGCATTTAAACTATTAGGTTGATAATGATTTGCAAAATGCAGCGCATAATCGCGGGCTGCCTGCGCAATCCCTAAGTATGTTGCTGGTATATGTAGAATCCAACCATTTATTTTGCCGCCACTTGGGTGACTTGGTAACTCTACTAAATGATTTGAAGGAACGATTACATCTTTTAACACTAGGTCATGACTACTTGTGCCTCGCATTGCAGACATTTCCCAGTTCTCTTCGATTGAAAGCCCTTTGGCATCTTTATGAATAAGGAAGTAACCAATTTGATTTTTCTCCTCAACCCATGCTGATGTTAAGAAGTAATCTAGTACTGGGGAGGCTGTCGTAAAGATTTTACGCCCATTTATGAGCCAACCAGCCTCTTTAGAAACAGCATTCGTTCCGGGTCGCCCTCCACGTGTTGGACTACCTGTTGCCGCTTCACTCGCAGCCCTATTTATAATTGCACCGTTCTTTATTTCCTGAGCAAACGAACTTAGTAAATCGTCTGTCCATAGCTTTTTCTCATATAGTTCACCTACAACGCCTAATGTCCATCCTAGCGAGAGTGAAGCATTCTCGTCATAGCTTGCTAACGTTTCTTGAACGAGTACCATATCATAGACTGATAATCCTTCACCGCCAAATTCTTTCGGTAAAGTTAGTTTTGGATAACCAATTTGCAGAAGTAGTTTATGTGCTTCGAATGGAAAACGAGATTGTTCATCTACTTCTTTAGCTTCAGCCTTTATTGACTCCGAAATAGATGCTAGCTGATCAAGCCAATACTGTTGTTGCTTTGTTTTAACAAATAAATTTTTCAAGAAAATCTCCTTCTTCCCAAAATGTATAAAACATATATACTTACTAAGAATTAATGTTGTAAAAAATCTCTAACTACGTTTTGTAGCAAGAGAATGTGTGGTACTGAATTTTCTGATTCGTTGACATTTATAATACTTTTCACATTTAAAAATGTCAATGGGATAATAACAAGTTTTTTTATAAGTTTTATATCCATTACTTACATGTCTTCTTTTTTCACCAAGCCATATTTACAGCATATGCTAACACTATAGAAAGAGGTGCATGTATGACTAATAATATGAATCCAGCCTTAAATAATATACCTATTTCGCCTATGACCCCTCAGGTTATTCAGACGAAATTTGGAGATATTAATGGAGATGGCTTACTTGAAACTGTTCTTTTGATGGGGAATAAAACACCAGATAGCCCTTTGTGGAAAAACCTAACGCTTGCGATATTTTACGGACAGACGCACCAATTCGAAAAAATAATGCTAAAACAAAGCGTCGGGTACAACCCAACTATATTTTTAGGTGACTTTACTGGGAATCATCAAGATGATATTTTAGCTATTTCTGACACGGGGGGTAGTGGCGGTATTATCAATGGTGAAATATTTGCCTCAATAAACGGGAAAATACGCTCAATTTTTGATGCAGAAACGTTTAGTAATACGCTAAAATACACTGTTAATTATCAAAACCAATATAAAGTAGCCGTCCGTAGCATGAATCCCAAAAAACAATATATCATAGATTTACAATACAAAGGTCAGGAGTATTTAGCAGAAATTTATAATCAAGACGGTACACTAAAGCACCCAATTCAAGGATGGGTTGATCCAATCAGCGGATTATATCCGGTCGACTATGAACGAGATGGCATATATGAAATTTTAGCGTATCAGACTATAGCAGGCAGATTTCATGCCGATGGATTAGGTTATGTAGAAAATATTTTGAAATGGGATGGCAATAAATTTAGCGTTGACCGTCAAACTGTAGCGATTTTTGGCGAAGATTTAAAATAAGTTACCATGTCCTTATATAAGGACAAAGCAAGAATTTGCCTGATTTCCGCAATCGAAATTGGACAGATTCTTGCCTTTTCTAGGGTAGACAAGGCTTATTTTTCTACTAATGCAAAATAATTATTTTCGTGATCAGCAAAATTAAAAACTCTACCCATTGGCATCATGACTAAATCCCCTACTTTAACGCCTTTTGCTTGAAAATCTTGATATAGATCTTCTATATGTTCGGCATAAAACATTATAGAAGGTGTCCCTAAATTTAAGTCAGGCTGCATTTTTGCAATGATTTCTTTATTGTGTAAAACAAAGGTAGTTTGAGCTTCTTTAGTAGGAGCAATTTCAATCCAGCGTACTCCGCCCTCTTCCTGATCAGCAACTACAACAAATCCAACTTTTTCTGTCCAAAATTTCACGGCAGTATCTTGATCATTTACATACAACATTACTTGTCCAATTTGTCGAATCATGAAACAATTCCCTCCTCTTTTGAGCATTAGTATACATCAAAAAGTAGCTTTATATGTCATTTAGCGGTTATCGTTTTTAGGAGAATTTTAAAGTATTTATTGAAGAAATCTACTATATAGTGAACAGTTATTATAAAATGCTTAACTTTTATCTTATTTTTGGTAAAATGAGCCTAGCTATCTATTGTTTACATAGAAAGTTAATGTATAGACTTTATCACCATCCACTCAGGCATTATTACTTACTCAATATTCGGTGATAAAAAAGTTTAAAATACTATATCATAGTGAGGATAATTCAAGTGAAACAACTAAGTTTAAGGAAAAAGCTCATTTTTTCGTTTTTAGCAATGCTTCTCATTCCAACACTGTTAATTGGAATTGTGTCTTACCAAAGTGCTGGAAGGCAAATTTCAAAAGAACAGCAAGCAAGTGCAACTGAAAGTGTGCGCATGCTTAATACGAATATTACTAACACGATTGAGCCAAAAGTGAAAGACGTTCAATATTTTTCAAACAAGCTCCATCAATCTTATTTACAAGAAGGTAAAACTACAGAACTTAAATCTCTTTTCCACGAATACATGAACATGCATCCAGAGGTGGAGCTAATTTATATCGGAACCTCTGATGGCAGACTACTGGATGAACCTGCCCAAAAATACCCTAGTGGGTTTGACCCTCGTAAAAGATCTTGGTATACGCAAGCTGTAGATAACAAAGACCAAGTATCTATTACAGCTCCATACGTTACACAGACTACAGGTGATATCGTTCTTACGATTACTCAGGCTTTACCAGACGGCTCAGGGGTAATAGGGCTAGATGTAAATATATCTAGATTAAGTACCATCACGAATGATATACGCATTGGAGAAACTGGCTTTGCTTCACTTTTAGATAGTAATAAAATTTATATTGCCCACCCAAATAAAGAAAGTGGTGCTGAAGCAACAGAAAGCTATATTACTAAAATCTATGAACAAGATAGTGGTACTGTTATAGAGAAAGATCGACAACTTCAATTTGTTACAAATAAGCTAACAGGCTGGAAAGTCGTTGGTACCATGTTTACAGCTGAGGCTGCTAACGCTGCTGCTTCAACATTTAATATCAATTTAATAATTATCGCCATTTCTATTACTGTTGGCATTATTTTTATGCTATTCATGATCAAATCAGTCGTTAACCCGATCAATCGACTTAAACAAAGCGCTATAAAAATTAGCGAGGGCGATTTAACAGAGTTTATTGACAATCATTCGAAAGATGAGATTGGACAGCTTGGAGAAGCTTTTATCGCCATGAAGGTTAACTTAAAAAAACTTATTCGTAACGTTGATCAAAGCTCTCAACATGTTCAAACTTCGGCGCATGGCTTATCTGCGAATGCCGAACAAAATATCGCTGCTTCTGAACAAGTTACTGAAGCTATGCAGCAGGTTGCTGTCAGTACAGAAAAACAAACAACTGGTATTGACCAAAATGCTGTTTCTATTGAGGAAATCGCAAAAGGAGTCGTCGAGATCGCTGATAGCTCCATGCAGGTTTCCGATTTATCGAGCCGTGCTATACAATTGGCCGATGAAGGCGGACAAGCAGTAGAACAAACTGTTAATCAAATGGTCTCGATTCATGAATCTGTGACACAATCGGATACGATGATTAAATCACTCTATGATCGAACAAAAGAAATTGGTTCTATTTTAGAAATTATTAGCGCTATTTCAGAGCAAACAAATCTGCTTGCCCTTAATGCTGCTATTGAGGCAGCGCGAGCTGGAGAGCACGGGAAAGGCTTTGCAGTAGTTGCCGATGAAGTGCGGAAGTTAGCAGAGCAATCTCATCAATCGGCAGAGCAGATTTCTGCACTAATTTCTGGCATTCAGCAAGATACGGCTAAGTCTGTTCAAACAATGATGAAAACTTCAGCCGATGTCCAGGATGGTTTACAGCTAACAGAAGATACAAGTAAAAAGTTTTCAAGTATCATTAAGCGTCTCCACGAAATTGCTCCGAAAGTGGAGGATATATCTGCATCAGCTCAGGAGATGTCAGCAGTAGTCGAAGAGGTTTCTGCAACAGCTATAGAACTAACAGATCATGCTAAAATAAATGCTGCAGCGTCAGAGGAAGTTGCCGCTTCAACTGAACAAACATTGTCTTCGATGCAGGAAATGGCTGTAGCCTCAAAAGCACTTCTCGATATGGCTGATGAATTACAAAGCTATGTGAATCGTTTTAAATACTAAAAAGAAAAGCACGATGTTAATGGAGAACTTTCCAAAAACATCGTGCTTTTTAATAGTAATTTTATCTATTCTCCTCATGACTAAATTGCCATTCAACACCAAATTTATCAGTAAGAGAACCATAACATTTACTCCAAAACGTTTCTTGTAGCTCCATCGTAACTTTGCCACCTTCTTTAAGGCCATCAAAAGCTTTTCGCATCTGGGCCTCATCGCCTGAGACAACGGCTAACGTTACATTGTTTCCAATCGTGAATGGGTGTCCTGGAAATGTATCTGAAAACATTACAGTGCTACCAAAAATCGAAAGTCGCGTATGCATGACAAGATCTTTTGCTTCCTCTGGTAATGGATAACTTGGATTCTGTGGTGAATCTCCAAACGTCATAATTTCAGGCTTGTTTGTATTAAAAACTGTCTCATAAAAAGTTACAGCCTCTCGACAATTTCCATTAAAATTTAAATAAACCTCTACTGCCATTTTCAACACTCCCTTTGTCATTTTCGAAACAATTTTATTTTACACGGTTAATAACTAATAGTACAAATCTTAGAATCAATAAATTACTTTCCTTCTTTTGAAAAACAATAACAGCTTACTCCCCTACAAAAGCTCAGGATTTCCTCTAACTACTTTTAACTTTTGAATAAAGTAAACTTACACCGCCTTCCCACTCTAACAAAAAGTGATATATCTATATATTTCGCTTAATTCCTGTTCTTTCCTGCTATTTTTTTATTAATTTAGATAAAAGCTTTGACATTTACTCGAAAATAATGTAAATTACCAAATGACGAACAATTTAAATCAAAACTTAAAAAATATTCGTATTTTAGGAGTGTTTATAATGGATAACGTATTTGACTATGAGGATATTCAGCTAATTCCCGCAAAATGTATTGTAGAAAGTCGCTCAGAATGTGATACTTCTGTTACTTTAGGCGGTCATACATTCAAGCTTCCGGTTGTACCAGCAAACATGCAAACAATTATCGACGAAAGTCTTGCTGTGAAGCTTGCTGAAAACGGTTACTTTTATATCATGCACCGTTTTAATCCAGAAACTCGTATCGATTTCATCAAAGATATGCAAGCTCGTGGCTTAATCGCATCTATTAGTGTTGGTGTAAAAGATGAAGAATACACATTTATTGAAGAATTAGCAGCTGCTAATGTAGTGCCTGATTTTATGACAATCGATATTGCACATGGGCATTCAAATGCTGTTATTCGTATGATTCAGCATATTAAAAAACATCTACCAACTAGCTTTGTAATTGCTGGTAATGTGGGCACACCTGAGGCAGTTCGTGAACTTGAAAATGCTGGTGCAGATGCAACAAAAGTTGGTATTGGACCAGGTAAAGTATGTATTACTAAAATCAAAACTGGTTTTGGTACAGGTGGTTGGCAGCTGGCTGCACTACGCTGGTGTGCAAAAGCTGCAACAAAGCCAATTATCGCTGATGGTGGTATTCGTACACATGGTGATATTGCAAAATCGGTTCGCTTTGGTGCTTCAATGGTAATGATTGGCTCATTATTTGCAGGTCACGAGGAGTCACCTGGTGAAACAATCGAAATCGACGGTAAAACTGTGAAGGAATACTTCGGGTCTGCTTCTGAATTCCAAAAAGGCGAACGTAAAAATGTTGAAGGTAAAAAGATGTTTGTTGAACATAAGGGCAGCATCAAAGATACTTTAATTGAAATGCAGCAAGATCTTCAATCGTCTATTTCTTATGCAGGTGGCAATAAACTAGATGCCATTCGAAATGTAGATTATGTAATTGTGAAGAACTCTATTTTTAATGGAGATAAAGTATACTAAAAACTATAAGAACCCAAACAAGAATGAAATAAATTCTTGTTTGGGTTTTTTGTTGGTTTCCGTTTCTCCTAGGGCAAATACTGAGCAATTTTTCGGACTACCCGAGCGTTCTCGGCTCTTGGTTGACCGATTCTTTTGTTGAAAACATATCTTTGCAGCAAAAGAAAAAATGCTACCAATGAAGTGTAGCATTTCCCTTTAAATTATAGTTTGTTAATAACAGCGTGGATCGTTTCTTTTAATTCTTCATCATGATCAGAAAGGTCTACAAGATTTGCTACACGCTCACGTAATAATGGACGTTCAATTACAAGCTTTTCATCAAGTACTTGTACTAGTAACTCGATAATAAGACGATCACGTACGTTTAATGCTTCCTCTAAACGCTCTGGTGTAATTTTTCCTGTTTTTGCTGCTTTAGCCATTTTAAAAACCCCTTTTAAATTTTATATTCATGCACATCTATTTTAGCATACAGCTAATTTATTTTAAAAACTTTCTTTCGCTAATATATAGGCTCATTACTATAACTTGTGGTTGATTTCCGTTCCGACTGGGCGCTTTTTTTGCTGCCGCTTCGCTTTCATACAGAAAACATTTGTGTTGCGTCGCTACGCTTTCGCACAGCGCAAAGCTTCCCGAGGGCGTCCACTGATCCCCAAGGAGTCGCCAGCCTCCACTCAACCTATACTCATAACATACGTTTTAACAAATATCATCCACAGCTTTCGGTGATAATCCAATATACACCAAAACTTTACAAATAAATGCTCGTACATTTACGATAATTTGTTATATTCAAATCATAAAATGATGACGCTCAATCATATGATTATTTGTTCTCCATTTAGTTTTTTCATTTTCACTTAGGACGATTTACAAGATTGGAGGAATTCTGTGAACCAAAAGAACTCGACCTACTTACAATTAGTAAAGGCTGTACCGAAATTTTTACAATTGTTTCTAAATGTTTGCCTTGTACTTTTAGCACTCATTTTATCCTTCCTACTTTGCAAAGAACTCATTCAATTCCTAAATATTTTATTATTCAACAATGATGGCGGAGACTATAAGCTTTTCCTCGCTAACATTCTTATTTTCTTTTTGTATTTTGAATTTATCACGATGATTATTAAATATTTTAAAGAGAGTTATCATTTTCCACTAAGGTATTTTATATATATAGGGATTACAGCCATGATTCGATTAATTATTGTAGAGCATGACCATCCCATTAATACATTAATTTATTCACTTATTATTTTAATATTAATTATTAGCTATTTTATTATTAATATTACGCCGCTGGAACGACCTGTACGCTCGTCACTCTTTATGAAAAAAGAACAATAGTTTTATTACAGTAAGCAAAATCCCTGAACCTTAGACAACGAGCTCTATATTCGTTGGCGTCCTTTCTTTTTCATGAAGGCCATCAACTATAAATTAGGTCGACTCCCCTCATTGGAATTAAGGTTCATTTCAAAATGATGGAGTCGCAAAACCCATAATACTGAAAATAATGCCTCGTTGTTTTGATTGTGTATAAAAGGGCTCTTTTGTTCAGTAAACCTTCCTGATGTATACAGTCTTCTTCCTTCAATAATCTTCAAATGATTCACATATACATTCCCACCCTACATGGAATTTATTTTAAGCACGGTTTTTTACATTAATTTCAGTTCTTGATAATAACATATATTACCACGCGCAAAAAACTGTGGTGGACTATTAGTGCTTTTTTAGATCAACTACATAAATCGTTTATCGGCTAGCCCCCTATTCAAGCCATTCAGAAGTAACTATGAACTGATCTCGTTACTTCGTCGATTAGAGCATTAGGAAGTAATTATAAATAACTTAGAAATAGGATGGGTTGAGCACATATAGCTCAGCTCGAAAAGGAATGTACAGCTATGAACTTGGGACAGCATGAATTATTGAAGGGAGACGGAAAGAATGAATCTGATTGATGTATATATTCATGAAGTAACTAGGAGAATCCGCAAAGAAAAACGCGATGAAACCAGTCTAGAGTTAAGATCTACTATTGAAAATATGTTACCTGAAGATTATTCAGAATCAGATATTAAGGAAGTACTTAAGAAGCTAGGAAGTCCTGTAGAAGTTGCAGCAAGCTATCAAAACACACCACGATTATTAATCGGTCCAAAAGTGTTTGATACTTATATTAGGACAATAAAATTAGTTATTCCTTGGGCAATAATTATTACAGTTATTGTACAGATGATAGAAAGTATTGTGCTTTATAATGAAGAAGGTGGCGCTCTTCTGTCTGCTATTATTAATACTATTTCTTTAACTATCGCTCATATTATTTCAGTAATCATCTACGTACTCTTCTGGATTACAGTTACTTTCATTGTCATAGAACGATCATCTGGAGAAAATAATATTCGAATACCCCTTTTAAAGGACCATCCAGATTGGACACCTGATGATTTAACTACAGTTAAAATAATTCCTAAAGAAAAAACGATTTCGCTTAATGATAATATTTTAAGTTTCTTAGGTATTGCTATCTTCTCCTTTGTCTATTTCAATGCTCATCACCTTATAGGAATCTATACTTCTCACAATAAAGGTGGCTTTAAATTTATTATGCCTATATTCAATCAGGAAGTCTTACTCTCCTTTGCACCAATTATTTTAATTTGTATCGTTTTAAGTGTAGCTTTAACATTATGGAAATTGAAGGAAGGCCAATGGACAATGTTAATTGCCGTAGTTAATGCTCTTCTTCAATGTACAGGAATCATTGTTTTTATCCTAATGGCTATTCAACCTGATTTTATACACAGTCCCGCTGTACCTTATATTGCTGCGATTACGGAAACGACCTCCGCTAAGATTTTGGTTGCTATAGATCGAATTTTATTCGTCAGCATAGCTATCACCATCGTAGCAAATGCATATGATATTTATAGTGGCTTTAAAAAGGCTAGAATTTGAAAAAATACGTTTTGGGGCTGACTCTTTCTTGTTGGCCCTTACTTACTCATATATTTTTACTACCTACTAAAAAACGGTTAAAAACTCCCCCAATTGATCAAAATACCGTTATTCTCTAATGTTTTGTATAATAAAGTTGAGAGTTATTAAAATTCATTCATAAATAATTTGCACTAATTCAGACAGAATAAGGGGAAATAATTATGACCATTCTTCTTGTAGATGACAATCAAGTCAATCTATTTGTAATTGAAAAAATATTAAAAAATGCAGGTTATGATAACTGTGTTTCTCTAACATCTGCCTATGAACTTTTTGATTATTTACAGTTAGATGCGCCAAATCCAACAGGAAATTCAGTGGATTTAATTTTATTAGATATTATGATGCCTGAAGTAGACGGTATTGAAGCTTGCAAACGCATTAAGCAAAATGAACGATTAAAGGATATTCAAATTATCTTTGTCACCGCTCTAGAAGATAAAAACACGATTGCGGAAGCACTTGATATCGGTGGAGTAGATTATATTACAAAGCCAATAAATAAAACCGAGCTTCTTGCTAGAATTCGGGTTGCTTTACGATTGAAAGCTGAATTAGATTGGCATACTCAGCAAGAAAAAAAAATACAATACGAATTAGACTTGGCTACACATGTACAAAGAAGCCTTTTGAGCGCCCCTGTAAACGAGAAAAATATTCAAATAGAGGTCTCTTATCTTCCTTCTTCTAATTTAGCAGGTGATATGTATTATTGGCATAAAATAAATGATCACCGATACGCCTGCATTTTGCTTGATATGATGGGACATGGTATCTCTGCAGCACTTGTTTGTATGTTTATCTCCTCTGTCCTAAGAGAAGCTGTTAAACAATTAGAAGATCCCGAATTAGTTATAAAAGAGTTAAACCGTTATATGACAATTTTACGAAACGGAAAAGAGGACAATCTTTTTTATTTCACAGCTATTTATTTAGTGATTGATACAGAACAAAAAACCATTGAATATGTAAACGCCGGTCATCCTTCTGGCTATGCTCTAGTTGATGAAAAAACGCTCGTACATTTAAATCGAGGAAGCTGCGCAGTCGGCTTTTTTGATGAGATTGACGTGCAAAAGCAATTCATTCAATACAATGAGGGCGTGCAAATTATTTTATATACGGACGGTGTGTTGGAGGCAATGGGACCATGTGAAATGGAATCCGAGAAGCATTTACAAACGCTAATATCTACGAAATGGGATCATTCTCGACGTCTGATTGACCATATACTGCCTAAGGAGAAACAAGGTAATCAGCCAGATGATATGTGCGTATTAATGATACAGGCACATTAAACTACATAAAAAGTGGCCGTTGCCTAAGTCTCTACTGTGGGAAACTTGGACAACAGCCTATTTTTTATCTTACTTTATCTTCTGATATATTTTTTCATTGCCTACGATTTCTTTATATTTTGAAATAACACCTTCAAATCGTAGTGTCTCTTTATCGCCTAAGCATAAAAATCCATTATCACTTATACTTTCGGAAAACAAATGATGAACCTGGTTTTGTAACTCAGGTGAAAAATAAATCAAAACATTTCGGCACATAATGACATGAAATTCATTAAACGATTGATCTGTTACTAAATTATGCTGTGCAAATATAATGTTTTTTAACAGTGCCGGATGGAAATAAGCATATTGATAATCTGTTTTATAGTATTCGGAAAAAGCATGGATGCCGCCAGCAAGCATATAGTTTTTCGTATATGCCTGCATTTTGTTAATCGGGAATACTCCTTTTTTTGCCTTTTCCAATACTTGTTCGTTCATATCCGTAGCATAAATAACCGCTTTATCCATTAACCCTTCTTCCTGTAGCAAAATAGCCATGGAGTATACTTCCTCACCTGTAGAACATCCTGCATGCCATATCCGAATTTCAGGGTAATCTCTTAAAAAAGGTACAACCTCTTCGCGAAAAGCCTTAAAAAAACTAGGGTTACGGAACATTTCAGTAACATTTATCGAAAAATCATTCAATAGTTGCTCTAAAAACCCATCTTCATGTATTACTTTTTCAAGTACACGAGAAATCGTTGGGATATTACTCATCCCCATCCTTCTATAAATCCTCCGTGATATAGAAGATCGATTATATTGCCGAAAATCAAAGCCCGACAAACGATAAATAGCCTCTAGTAATAAATCAATTTCTAAATCTGTATGCATTTTTTTCAGCAAAGGAAATCGTTCCATTTTATTAACTCCCTTTAGAAACTAGCCATACTCTTAAAACGGATACTAATTGATCTAAATTTAACGGCTTACTTATATAATCTGAAGCACCCGCCTCTAATGTTTTATCTCGATCATTTTTCATAGCCTTCGCTGTTAAAGCAATAATCGGTAAATTCGTAATCTTCATTTGTTTGCGTATAATCGACATCGTTTCATAGCCATCCAAATTCGGCATCATAATATCCATCAAAATAAGGTCAATTTCATCATTAGCTTGCATAATATCTAAACACTCTATCCCATCTTTAGCAACTAAGATATTCATACCTCGTTTTTCGAGTGCATTTTTTAATGCATAAATATTACGGTAATCATCGTCTACAATTAAAATATTTTTTCCTTGAAAAACTTCTACCTCTTGTTGAGAGAAATCCTGAGTTTCCAATAGCTGTTCTTCCATTAGTTCTTCTAATTCATTGGTAGCCCCTACCTCATGAATAGCAAGTTCAAGACATTCTTGCTCCTCGATGCCATTTGGCAAGCTTGGGATGGTTAGTGTGAATGTACTACCTTGCCCTTCATTACTTTGTAAAGAAATCCAGCCGCCAAGTAATCTTGCAAGCTCTTTACAAATGGACAAGCCAAGACCGGTTCCACCGTATTTACGTATCGTTGCCCCATCAGCCTGTTGGAATGATTCAAAAATAAGCTGATGCTTGTCCCTAGGAATCCCTATACCTGTATCGGAAACTATGATTTCTAACCAGTCAGCACTAACATCCTTCATATTATTTGTTAACTGTTCTTCTCTAAGCTGTTTAATGTCCAGACGAACTGAGCCTTGCTTTGTAAATTTAAAGGCATTTGATAATAAATTCTTCAATATTTGCTGGAATCTTTGTTCATCAGTATAGAAAATATCGACTACATTTTCATCTTTCGAAATATAGAATTGTAGATTTTTTTTCATTGCAACAGGCGCAAAGGTTTGCTCAATTTGTACAGGAACCTCACTCATATTCATTTCATCAAAATTAATATCAAGCTTGCCTGCCTCAACTTTTGATAAATCTAAAATATCATTAATTAGTGCCAGTAGATCTCCACCTGAAGAATGGATAACCTTTGCATATTCGGCTTCCTCTTCTGATAATGTATTTTGGCTATTTTCAGCTAACATTTCAGATAAAATTAAAATGCTATTCAGTGGCGTTCGTAATTCATGTGACATATTGGCTAAAAACTCAGATTTATAATTTGAATTTAGTAACAGCTGTTCCGCACTTTCCTCTAATTCTTTTTTAGCTTGTTCTAATTCTCTCGACTTTAACTCTGCCTCTTTTGTTCTTTCTTCCAATTGTTCATTAATCATTGTCAGTTCCTCTGTTTGCAGCTGCAATTCTTCTGATTGTGTCTGAAGCTTTTCAGATTGTGCCTGTAATTCCTCAGTCAAAGCTCTTGATTCATTCAATAAACGGACAATTTCCATACGCCCTAGGACACTATTGATTGTTAATCCAAAGGTTTCAATAACTTGCTTCACTAATTCCCGCTGTTGCTCATTAAAGCCAGTCATTGTAGCTAATTCAACGACAGCTATGACGTCATTTTCAAATTTAATAGGGACGATAAAAATACTTTTTGGTGGTACTTCCCCTAAGCTAGTACCTATTAAACGGAAGTCTTCTGGAATATCATTATAAATTAAAATCTTTTTTTCTAAAGCACATTGTCCAATTAAACCTTGCCCCAGTTTAAAGCTCTCAATTCCAGCATTATCCCTTGCATCTGCAAAAGCAGCCTTTTTTACAAACTGTATATTGTTATCAGTGGTTTCTCTAACATAAAATGCACCAAGAGAAGACTGCGTTTTTTGCGCTATTTCCGAAAGGAAAGTTTCAGCTAATTTGGTGATGGCAGAAATGCCTTGATATTTTGTGACGATTTCCGCGATATTCAGCTGCAGCCATTCTCTTCTCTCGAGTATATTCAACAACTCATTTGTAGCAGCTGCAAGGTCATTGATCTCATCATTCGTTCTAACATGAATCCTTCCTTTTTGACTGCCCTTGGAAGTAGCGATTTCTTGAATCGTTTGCGTAACCTGTGTTAACGTTTTTACGATTGAACGAGAAATACCATTTGCAATGATAATCGCAACAACTGAAATAAATACAAGTATGCCGAGCAGTGTAAGTGTTACGATACTATTCATTTTGTCCAAGTCATTTACTTTGGCTTGCATACTTGCAATTACCTCTGAACGGAGTGATTCAAACTGAGCTCGTACTGTTTCCATGTCTTTACGACCTACATCTACTTTGAAGAGTTCCCCTAACGCTTCTGCATTGTTTTCTTTTTGAAATTCAATGGATGGTTCTCCTGATGTTGTAATCCAATGCTCTATTGTTGCCTTTATCTCGTTTAACTTCTGTTGTTGTGTTGGTTTATTTTCAAAAAGCTGATAAAGTTCATTAAAATCGGATCTCCACTTTTCACCAGCTTCGTAATAGTTCTCTAAATAGCTTGGTTCACCCGTAATAACAAAGCCCCTCTGGCTCGATTCCATATCTAAAATGTATTTTTCAATGCGATTGGTTACAGCATGTATATGTGAATTATTATTGATAATATAATTTCTTTCTTTTTGTAGAGAGATAATTTGATTATTTAAGATGAGCACTGATGCAAGTAAACAAAGTATGATAACAATATAGCCTAACGTAATTTTCCTTCGTATACCTATCTTTAATTTATTGAACATTTGCTTTCCTACCTTTATCTGACGTAAACTCTACTATCTAGTATTATTGTACATCAAACAGGAACAAAGTTTCTTCCTCTTAGGTTAAGAGAAGAATCTCTTTGCGAGGAATACGTAACAAAGTTCAAATTAAAAGAGCTTATCACCATAATGTGTGGTGATTTCACCTTGGCCAAATTGCGGTTTTAACACAGATAAATTGTCACAGGACGTGGCGTTTTGCGACTGAGTTCCCATATTTCTGTAGTTGTTTGGACACCAACTGAAAGGGAACCATATCCACATTCATCTCATTACCTTTAAAGGTAATAGTCTACTACTGAATGAAGATAAATGGCATACGTTTTTACAATTGTCATCCACAACTTGAAGTTAAAAGATAATAAGTCCCATATTCTTTTCATATATATTATATATTGGCCAATTTTGCCGAGGCATAATTAATAGTAAGGAGAGAACAATTGTGGACATTTTCGTAAGACCTGGGGATTCTCTTTGGCATTTTAGTGAAGTGTTTAAAATACCTCTTCAACTAATTATAGATTCGAATCGAACTATTAAACCTCAATATTTAAGGGTTGGACAGCGTGTTCGAATTCCGGGGTTTGTTACAGTCAATTATCAAATAAAGCAAGGAGATACTTTTTGGCAAATAGCCCAAAGCAGAAATCTCCCATTAGTGGCCATTTTGCTTGTCAATCCTGGTCTTAATCCAAATCAATTACACATTGGGCAGACAATTCGCATTCCCCAACGAATCACATGGAGGCTCATCAATGGGAAACAAAATTATACTTACACGACCATGATGAACGATATTAAAAAACTAATCGATGCTTATCCGTTTCTACAAAGCTCTACAATTGGACATTCTGTTTTACAGCATGAAATTCCAGAGCTTCTAATCGGGAACGGAGCTAAGCGTGTCCATTATAACGGCTCCTTTCATGCAAATGAATGGATGACAACTCCAATTATTTTAACTTTTATTAACGACTACCTACTCTCTCTCACTAATCAAAATACAATTCGCGGTTTATCCCTTCTCCCACTATACCAGCAAACAATCCTTTCTATCGTTCCGATGGTCAATCCCGATGGTGTTGATTTAGTATTACAAGGACCACCTAACGACGAAGCATTAAGAAACCAGCTTATTACTTGGAATAACGGTAACACCGATTTCTCTGGTTGGAAGGCAAATATACATGGTGTTGATTTGAACGACCAGTTCCCTGCAAAATGGGAGCTTGAAAGAGCACGAAATCCAAAAATACCTGGTCCAAGAGATTTTGGAGGCCAACAACCTTTGTCCGAGCCTGAGGCCATCGCTATGGCTGACTTAACAAGGAAGCGTGACTTTGCCAGAGTTCTTGCGTTTCATACACAAGGTAGAGTCATTTATTGGGGGTTTGAAAATCTCGAACCACCAGAATCAGAAACCCTTGTTAACGAGTTTAGCCGGGTTAGTGGCTACGAGCCTATCAATTCGGCAGGCAGTTATGCGGGCTATAAGGATTGGTTTATTCAGGATTGGCGTAGACCTGGATTCACTGTTGAATTAGGTAGTGGTACAAATCCACTTCCACTTAGCCAATTCGACGACATCTATGAAGAGGCATTAGGTATATTCCTTGCAGCATTGTATATGTAATAGATTAGTTTAGTTCACAAGAAGATTTTAATGTTTCGTAAAAAACGATCTTGTTTATGAAATCGAAATAAAATATCCCATTCCCCATTCGCTTTTGAAGTGAATGGGGATTTGATTTTTAGCCTCAATTATTACTCCTGGCAAGATTTTGGACGTATTTGGAAAAATTACTTTGACAGGCAGAGTAATGTTTGTTAATATTACTCTGACAGATAGAGCAATAAAAAAATAAGTAGGTGACTTATGGTTCGAAGTGACATCATCCGCGGACACTTGGATTCCATTATTTTAAGGCTAATATTAGAGAAAGATCGTTATGGCTATGAAATTTCTCAGGAAATAAGTATCCGCACAAATAATCGTTTTCAAATTAAAGAAGCAACGTTATACGCAGTTTTTCAACGCCTTGAGAAAAAGGAAATTATTGAAGCCTATTATGGTGATGTTTCACACGGAGGCAAAAGAAAGTATTACCGTATTACCCCATTAGGTAAAGCTTATTTAAATGAGCTAGTAAAAGAGTGGTCGGAAGTAAAAGAAATTATCGACTTATTTATGGAGGGCTTAGAATGAAAAAAATAAAAAACCATATTGATGAGCTTTTTAAAGACATTCCTCGTAATAAAGAAACCGAGATGGTTAAACAAGAAATCATTCAAAATCTTGAAGAAAAAGTTTTTTATTTGATGGATCAAGGGAAAGAACAAGAGGATGCCATTAACAAAGCCATCGTAGAGTTTGGAGATATTGAAGATTTAAAAAAGGAATTAGGTGTGAAGAAGCCCGAAAAGAAAAACATGGCTAAATTAAATTTAGAATTCTCTATATGGGGTAGCGGCTTAATTATTGTATTTTTTATATTTATTAATCTCTACTATACGCCACATACAATATGGGCAATCTATCCGATCTTCGCAATATTATGGTGGCCCCTATCAATGTACTTCGTTTGGTCACGTAAGAAATGGAGTGAATAAAACATGAAGAACTTTATTAGCTTTTCGATTGTTGGTAGTTTAATGACAATGATTTTTTTAGGAATCGTCAATTATACAACATCACCTCAGACGATTTGGTTCATTTACCCGTGTTTACTTGTTCTGCTTTGGCCCATTACTTTATTTTTCATGTCTAAAAGAATGTATAAGGAATATTCTCTAGTTTGCAGTGCTATGATTATTGCTTTTCTTATCATTGAAAATTATTTATACTCCCCCGATCATATATGGTTCATTTATGCGGTTTATCCAATCATCTGGTGGCCAATTCTTATGTATTTAGAGGAAAAAGCAAAAACATTAAAGATTGCGCTGATTGGCTGTGCAAGTACCATCATTTATTATTCTTTATTAAATATTATTTTATCCCATCCATACCCTTGGGCGATTTATCCTGCATTTTTAGTCATTTGGTGGCCATTAGCTTTATACCACGCACAAAGAAAAACGTTTGTAGCATTCTCTGTTACCGCTACAATACTGATCAGCATCTTTTTTATTACAGTAAACGTTGTCTCTTCTCCAAACGTAATATGGGCTTTTTATCCAATCTTTGTCGCCCTTTGGTGGCCACTTAGTATGTACTTTTATGTTTATAAAAGAAAAATGTACAATTCAACAACTCTCCCTAAAAGAGTCTAAAAATTTCGATTATATTTCACATTCACAGAGGGAATTAGATGAAAAAGATAATGAAATTTATAAAATTCACCGGAATAATTACTATCGTATTACTAATAACAGCGCTTTTATTCCCTACATGGACTGCCCATATTAAAGGTAATAACAGTGTAAGTGCATTAGAGCAAGTAGAGATAAATGGAAGTAATCATGAAGTTATGATACGCGGCAAAGATCAGGATAATCCCGTTATTATTTTTGTCCATGGAGGGCCTGGATGTTCAGAAATATCGTATGCCAGTAAGTATCAAAACTTATTGGAAAACGATTTTACGGTCGTGAATTACGACCAAAGAGCAAGCGGAAAATCCTATCATTTTTTTGAGGAATATTCTAATCTTTCATCGGACTTACTCGTAGATGACTTATTGGCCTTGACGGATTATATATCAGATCGTCTTGGCAAAGAAAAAGTAATATTAATTGGCCATTCTTATGGTACGTATATTGCAACGCAAGCTGCCTCTAAAGCTCCTGAAAAATTTACAGCATATGTTGGAATTGGACAGATGAGTGATCCAGCAGGAAGCGAGATTGACGGTTTGAATTTCGTTATTCAGCAAGCTGAATACGATGGTAATGCAGAGGATGTTCTATATTTACAAGGGTTAACTGAACAAGTTGAAAATGGCGAGATGTTTATTCCACGGAAGTATATTGCAAAATATGGTGGAGCTACAAGACTTATTGATAACCCCGATGGGAATATCATAAGTATGTTATTCAGTCGTGAGTATAACTTATTAGATGTGATTCGTTACAACTATGGGCTATCCTATTCTCAAAAAACTCTATTAGGGGAAGTAATGAAAAACCCATTACCTACTAAAGTAAAAAAACTTGAATTACCATGCTATTTTGTTATGGGTAAATATGATTATCAAACTTCATCTAATGCAGCAAAAAAATACTTTGATATGATTGAAGCCGATAAAAAAGAATTTATTGCCTTTGAACAATCCGCTCATTATCCACAATTTGAAGAGAAGGAAAAATTTTATGAATGGATGTGCGATACGTTTGTGAAATAAATTGGCTCTTCACTAAAACATGGGGTTGATTTCCTTTCGACTGGGTACTTTGTTGTTGTTGTTGTTGTTGTCGCTTTGCTTTCGCACATAGCACAGCTTCCTCGGGGCGTCTGATGGGTCGCTTCTGTGTTCTACAATGACAAGAAATCAGTTCTCTTAAGGATAACGATAGTAGCTCACATTATTTATTTACTATATAATTTAGTTATTAAATATTTTAACGGGTAGTGATACTATGTCAAAAAATGAGCAATTGCACAATGTGGAAACGATTATGAGAGAGATGCTTGAAATACAGAATAAATCAAAAATGTTTGTAAATCTCTTATCTGAGGGAGAATCATTATCGCAAAACCAATTGATCCTCCTACTTCAGCTAAAGATTAATGACGGTATGAAGGCAACAGAAATTGCTGAGTTCTTTAGTGTGACGCCAGGAGCCGTTACATCCATGTGCGATAAACTTGAGAAATTAGAATTTGTAGAACGTATTAGAGAGCAAGAAGATCGTCGTGTAGTAAAAATGGTGTTAACTAATAATGGTGAATTAAAGGTTAAAGATTTATTTTTAAAGTTTCCACAGGAAAAACTGATAGACATGACAAAAATATTGCGTGAGGTTAATCAGTTAATGAATAAAATTTTTTAGGATTTCATAAAATTGAAATCCTTTTTTTATTGCCTAAAAAATCCATAAAAAGCTCCTGGCAATTTTTTTGTTCTTGACAAAACAAGGTGGCATATAATTTAATTGATATATATTTTAATTATTGAAATATATATTAATTAAATTAAAATGAGGTGGTTTTCCGTGATTCAAAAACTACGTACAGTAACCCTTACTAACGGCTCTATTAAAGACTTAGCAGCAGATTGTGAGCAATTAAATATCCGTGGCTCTGTTACTTTACATCAGGAAATACGCGTAAAAAAAATCTCTACTCATGGTCATAGCTCTTTTCATTCCCGCGTTGAAGCACAGATTTTAAATAGTACAGGATCATGCTCTATAAAAGATTTTTGTGAAATTAATGAGGTTAAAAGTGCGGGGAGCTTAAATATCCGCAATGGGCGAATAACAAAATTGAATAGTTCTGGGAAGTTGGCTATTGAACAAAACTTACAAGTAGAACAGTTTCATGCAGTCGGTTTTGTTAAAGCGAATGAAATAGAAGCAAAACATTTTCAATTAAAAATGTCTGGTGGAAATGAGATTAAAAAGCTTATTGCAGATGTGATACATGTAGAAAAAGATTCGTTATCTATATCTTTTCTAAAGAAAAAGTTGAATTGTAAATGTATTAAAGGTGAACAAATACATCTTTCCTATACCGATGCAGAAATTGTTGACGGAGATATTGTAGCAGTAGGCGATAATTGTCATATACAAACACTTTATTATACAAAAAACTATTCAATTGCTAAAAACGCCAAGGTGCAACAAATTATACAGAGGGAAAAGGAATGACATTCATAAAAATCATTCAAAGCTTTTTTTGCTCATTAGCCCTTCTCGTACTATCTGTCCTCTATGCAGGGCTGGTCTTCAGTGCATTACTATCAATAGTAGCCGGCATTTTACGAACATTCGGCTTGGAACAAATACACATGAGCATTTGGAATGGCGCTGAGCTTCCGGTCGCTTTCAGCATTCCGCTAGCACTCTTGGTTTCTTTGTTGCTATTCTTTTGTTCAATGTATATCAAACGTTCTATCCAATTTTGTTATTCCAAGCTTAAGTTTTAAAATTAGAAGCACACCTTTTGTTTGCTAGAAAAAGGTGTGCTTCTAATCATTTATTTTGCTTTTATATAAATAAATATTTGTTTCATAAATTATTGCGATTTTGTCATTAATTAATGTCTATTTGAATATATTAGATATTATGGATGAAAATTATCGCTGCAACTCCATTTGAGAAATAAAAAAATAGAACCTTCCACCCTAAATTAGAATGAAGGTTCTATTTTATTTTGTAGAAACAAATCGTTTACATTCTTTGTTTCTACATCTAATTTTATTTTAAACGAAGCGCCTCGTCTGTTGCTTCGTTAATTTCTTTAAGAAGCTCTGGATTTTCTGCTAATGACTTGCCGTATGATGGGATCATGTCTTTAATTTTTGACTCCCACTCGTTAACATGTTGAGGGAAGCATTTATTGATTACCTCAAGCATGACGTGTACAGCAGTAGATGCACCTGGAGAAGCTCCAAGTAATGCAGCAATTGAGCCATCAGAAGCACTTACAACTTCCGTACCAAATTGAAGCGTACCTTTACCACCAGCTTCAGTATCTTTAATAACTTGTACACGTTGACCAGCTACAATAATATCCCAATCATCGCTCTTAGCATTTGGAATGAAATCACGTAGCTCTTCCATACGTTGTTCTTTAGATAACATAAGTTGTTGGATTAAATATTTTGTTAATCCCATCTCTTTAACTCCTGCCGCTAATAACGTTGTAATATTATGCGGTTTTACAGAAGCAAATAAATCCATATTTGAACCTGTTTTTAAGAACTTAGGTGAGAAACCTGCGAATGGTCCAAATAATAAAGATTTTTTGTTATCAATATAGCGTGTATCAAGATGCGGAACAGACATTGGTGGAGCACCAACTTTAGCTTTTCCGTATACTTTCGCGTGATGTTGCTCAGCAACTTCTTGGTTTTTACATACTAGGAATAATCCACTGATTGGGAATCCACCAATATGTTTCCCTTCAGGAATACCTGTTTTTTGTAGTAATTCTAGGCTTCCTCCACCAGCTCCAAGGAAGACAAATTTTGCTGTATGGTATTCCATTTTACAGCCTTTTTTGTCGTGCACTCGTACTTCCCATGAACCATCGCTAGTACGTTTCATACTTTCAACACTATGATTGTAGTTGATGTCAACGTCTTTATTTTTTAAGTGGTCGAATAACATACGTGTTAATGCACCAAAGTTAACGTCTGTACCAGTGTCAATTTTTGTCGCAGCGATAGCTTCATCTGCTGGACGATCTTGCATAATAAGAGGAATCCATTCCTTTAGTTTTTCTGGGTCATCAGAAAATTCCATACCTTGGAATAAAGGATTTTTTGTCATCGTTTCATGACGTTTTTTCAGAAACTCTACATTGTCTTTCCCTTGTACTAAACTCATATGAGGTAAAGGCATAATAAAGTCTTGTGGATTACTGATTAGTTTATTGTTCACAAGATAAGACCAAAATTGTCTTGAAACATTGAACTGTTCATTAACGTTAATCGCTTTGCTAATATCGATTGATCCGTCTTTTTTCTCTGAAGTGTAGTTAAGCTCACAAAGTGCCGCATGCCCAGTTCCCGCATTATTTAATTCGTGAGAACTTTCTTCACCAGCTTTATCAAGCGACTCAAACACTGTAATTTTCCAATCTGGTGCTAATTCTTTAAGCATTGTCCCCAAAGTCGCACTCATGATTCCGGCACCAATTAAGATAACATCTGATTTAATTTGTCTGTTACTCATTTTTACCTTCCTTATATATTAAGATTTGCAGAAAGGATGTAAGCTCTCCTGCTGTCACAGTAAGCTCTAGAGTAACTTAGGAGTACATCTTTTCTGTATCAATTATTACCTTATTGCAGTGTATCATAATTACATAAAGATTAAAATATCAACTATCTATATGAGAGTTATGTGCATTTTTCGAGCCTTCCCCTTAATAAATCAAGCGAAAAACCTACTATTCCCCCATTAAGAATCACTACCTTTATTTAAGCGTTATGGAATAATCGTCCTAAATTTGGCTAGCGTTTTCATAAAATAATGAGGTTTTTTTTATTATTATATTTATATAATAACATAAAAATATGGAACCAGTCTTGTTTTTGCACCAGCTCCACTATACATAAAAATATATAGAATTTTCTCACTATTTTCTAGTGTTTTATTAAAATTATTTCTTTTTAGTCTAACCAAGAAAGTAAAACTCATTCTATTACAGGACTTTTTATTTTCCAACCACCAATATCAAAATCACCCATCCTATTCATTACACGGTTTACTAACTCTTCATATACCTCCATCATCCTTTGTTTATCCGTTTCCATTAAAGCTTTTAAAATCTACCTTTATTTTTTTCTAATAGCTGCTCCATTTTATTATCAGCACGTTGTAAGACTTGCTTTTTTGTTTAATCTCTTTTTCTCTTTGAATCATCTGTTTATACTTATTTTGAAATAATAATTTCATCTGTTGAAGGTTTTGAATTTCCGCTTCTGTCAATTCATCATTTTCGTCCGTATTTTGCGACCATTCAAAAAGTGTTTTAATTTCTTGAAGTGAAAAACCACATTTTTTTAGTTTTAGAATTGTACTAATGATCTCGATCTGATCCTCGTTATACTCACGATGTTTGTTATTTATTTCTGGACGTAATAGACCTATTTTTTCATAATAACGGATAGTGTCTTTACTAAGACTAGTACATGTAGCAAATTCACCGATTTTTATGAGCATCACCTACTCGTAAATAATTATTTATCAATATCGCCTTGGCGTAATTGCGTCCGGATTTTGAAAGGTATGAGTCTTTACTGAATGAAGATAACCATTAATAGCAATATACAATGGAATATGAAGCGAACGATATGATGACTATATCTAAGCTGTTTTTTTGTTACTAGCCCTTCCGCAACTGCTAATACATGTAACAAAACAAATTCAAGAATTAGCAACATCAGTACTAGAGCTTTGTTCGGTAAAAATATCGTTACAAGAATACAGATAGATAAGACCATAAACAAAAATGTTCGTACTTGATATCCTTTCTCTCTCCATTGCTGCAAGCTTGCAATCCCTGTCAATAATGCGTATAACCCTATCAATACATAAGTAATAATAGCCATTCACATCACCCCATTCTTTTAATATTTTCACTTTAAAAGATGGAGTTAGCTCCATGTCAACACCTTCTGAACAATTACTTTAATACAAGTCAAAATATATCGCAGTTGCTAATTATGTTAAAGGTCAAATATTTCACCAGAGTGTACTTTTAATTGTTCAACACCGATTTTCATTGCACTTTCTTCTGTATCCATTAGTGAAAAACCTTGTGTGATAGGATTCCAATACTCATATGAATAGTCGATATCGCCTTCAAACCATCTGAAGATCTCTATTGTATATAGACCGTCATTTCTTTTAATAATTTCAACCTTATATTCTTCACTTGGAGATAAAATTGATTTTACAACTTCATTCATTGTCTCACCACCACTTAACCCTTTAATGACTTATTCTTTAAACATCCTTTCAATATTATGAAGTTCTATCTTTTCTTCCTCTTTTCGATAATCAAGGTAATCATTTTCTTCAGCAATTATTAGCAGTGAAATTAAATAAAGGAATTGGATAAAAATCCAATTCCAACTATGAATAGACGAGTTTTTTAGCCAGTCCTATGTCCTAAAAAATACAATTCTACTTAAAAAATATTAGCTAAATAGGTTTGAACAGATTCAGGTAATAGTTGAAAGAATAATCCTTCATATTTGATATCGAGTATACCAGCAATAAACATAATAATAATGATGAATATTAAAAGGAGTTTCTTGTTTTTAGAAATCCACTTCAATAGGCTCCCCTCCTCTTAAAAATAACGTTTATAGTTTGCCAATTAAGTATATATTGATTCATGTATTATATAAACCTGTCCTTACAATCATTCTCTGTCACCCAAATTGGATATGTTACATAAATTAAAAATAATGCTGTTGATTTTCTTTTAGTCATGAATTCAATTTAGCTCCTTCGGGTAAACAATAAATAACGAAAGCTTTTGCCTCACCAATGATTGCTTGAAATTTTATAAAGAAAGGAATTGCAATGGTAAACTTTAAATCATTTCGTGGTGTCGTTACTCAGATTGATGATTTCCCTATTGGGCAAAATGGTGAAAAGGAAGGCTGTTATAAATTGATGACGGTAGAAGATAGTACTCAGGGCATCGTCAATTTTGTCGTCTCACCTTCCACTTACTTTGTGAATCAAGAAATTGTGACTCCCGGCGATCGGGTTACTGGATATTATGATGGGAATGCACCTGTCCCTTTAATATATCCGCCTCAATATCGAGCACTTGTTGTTGTAAAGGAAAATAACAATCAAAATGTCAAAGTCGACTTTTTTAATAACCAATTAGTTAGTAGTGATGGTCAATTACAACTAAATATTTCTGCTTATACACTTATCTTGCTCAAAAATGGGCAACCTTTTTCAAAAAGCCTAGCCAATCGAAACTTAATTGTGATCTATGGCCCTACTACAAGAAGTATCCCTGCACAAACCACACCGTATAAAATAATCGTTTGGTGTTAATTTAAGATTAAGAACATGTAGTTGATATACGTTCCGACCAGGCGCTTTTCAGGGGCGCCCCTACCTTATCTAACATTCATGACATACGTAAATATCATTCCGACTTTAGTAATAACATAAAATTAAACCGAACATTAAAAATATACAAAAATTATTTCCCAGGAAAGGTGCTCAGTCACCCCGTCTTTCGCAACACTTCGCATAACGGTGGGATTACTGCAAGCAAACAAAAGGAATAAATGAAGCGGCTTAGTCCTTTCAATTATTGGACTTAAGCCGCTTAAAAGTTATTTTTATTTATTCTGTCACTATTTGTCTTGCATTTCGTGTAATTGCTGCTTGATCTGCTCTAAGTACTCTTTATTTTGTTGGACTGTATCCAAATGCTCACCATATTCCTTTGCATTCATAAATGCATTTTCTGCATGTTCGATTTGATTGAATGCATGCTCAATCGCAATCTCCTCTGGGTGTGACTTTACATGCTTCAACAAACGCTCCGCCTTTTGGACGGAGTTCCCAAACAAAGTGCTTGGGTGATCCTTTTTCCAACTCATATCTGAGTGCTTAGCCAATTCTACCTCTCCCCTTCCTGCCATTTAAATAAATAATCTAGATATAGTATTGTAAAATGAGCAGAAAATATGTACGGACAAAGTGCGAATTAAAAAACAAAAAAAGAAGCACTAATGAATGCTTCCTCTACAAAATTTCTTCAACCATTTTCTTATTGTCAGTATGGATGCCTCTCATCCCTTCAAAAAATGAATATTTTTCACTTAAATATTTTTCTAACTCTTCATTATCATGAGGAAGCTGCTCTAAGTAATACTTCGAGCTGTTTATCCTTTTTTGAATTTCCTGTTGATTTTGCGTTGTCGTACCGTGCCCAGGTACGTGGGTCGTTATTTCATGATTAAGCAAAATATTTTCAGCTTTATTGACCGTATTTACATAGTCTTTATAGTTGCTAAAAATAAATGGAAACTCAATATCTGACAAATAATCGCCAGAAAGAAACAGACCATAAGGCTCAATAACTGTAAATAAACCATCATTTGTATGACCAGGTGCTGGATAAAATGTCATGGTAAAGGAATCGAATTCTACTTTTTGCCCGTCCTCTGAAACGACAATATCTACATTTGGATATTGAGGTAAATAACTTCTATTCAAATAATACCCTTGGTCAAATTGTTTAATTTTTTGCATGATGTCTTCTTTGTTAGGATTTTCATCAAATTGTTTTGAGGCAATTACCTTAGCTTCTGGGAATGCCCCAGAACCAATAATATGATCAAAATCGCTATGTGTATAAACAATATATAGTTGTTTATCACCTCTAACCTCGTTTATATGACTCTTAATGTCGTCAATTTCAGTAGGTAGCCAATTAGGATCTGTCATAATTACTGCTTCATTCGTTTGAATGATTGCCGAAGTAGTCATATATAATGCACTTTGAAAAACTGTAATATTATTATTTTGGAATTGAATCACCATGAACCACCCTTTTCCCCTTATTTTCTTTTGATAATGAGCTAGTTTATATTTTGCCCGCTCTATTCCTTAGTTCGAGCACTCTTTATAAAATCCTTCTTTAGGAAAAAAAGTATGCGAAATCAATTTAAATTTCACATACTCTTAGCTTTTTCTATAGATACAAGTATTCATAATTAACGGATCTATTATTTTTTATCCCTTACTTATGATACGATTTCCCATAACTAGTTTAAATGTAGAATCAAATCAATGTCACCTATACATTAGGTAGAAACCTTATTTCAATCAAGGAGAGTCAACATGAACAACAATAAGGACAACACAGAAGTCATCTTACTTTCTGACCCATCAGAATGTTTAAAGCATCCATTTCATCATAAACAAATTGTCTTTACAGGGGCCCTTTCCACTATGACACGTTCAGAAGCTGCAAAAAGAGTACGAGCTTGTGGAGGAATTATGCAAGGGGCGGTTACACAGGATACAGATTTCCTTATTCTTGGGAACAAACGTCGTGGTATAAGTACAAAACAATTAAAAGCCGAGAAGTTAATGAGCCTCGGCTTAGACATTCAAATAATTATTGAGGATGATTTTAATTGGCTCATTTCAATGCAAGAAGAACTACCTAAAATTTAAATAGCTTAGTGATACGTATCTCCTGATTGAAATTATCTTAATAAATCAAAATTCCTTTGTCTAGAACAGAAGTATTTTGCACCTGATTCCCTAAAATATATAGCTTTTTCAAATTACGCAAATTCACCAAAGGCTCTACATTTGAAATGGCATTATTTTCTAAGTGAAGCTCCTCAATTTGTTGCCACTTTTCCATAAAACTTAATGATTGTAGTGAACTATCTTGTAAAGTGAATGAATGCAGAGCTGAAAAGCCAGCGAAGTAAGGCATAACCTTATCAACTTCGTTCACCCAGTCACCATTGTCTATTTGAAAAGATGCATCATTCAAAGTTAAATGCTCCAGGTTGTTGTTGTTAAACGAATTTTGACTATCAATTTGAAACTTACACTCATTACAATTTAACCTTTTTACATGCTGTAAATTGAATAACTCATTCGTCTCTTCATAAAAAGTTGTCTCATTTAAATTTATTGTTTGCAGATTTGGTAGTCGATTTAAAGAAGCGATGCCTATGAAATCACTTCCCTCCATTGCTGTAAGTTGTTCTAGCTGCGGGTATTTTAGTAATTCTTCTCCATTCAAATACGACTGCGCTCCACTTATTTCAACAGTCAAATATTTTAAAACAGGTGCCTCTAGCTTTGGGAGAAAAGAACTTGTTAATTCTGCTTTTTTTAAATGAGGTGCTACAATCGACGATATTTCACCATGATAACCAGTTATCGATAAATCGGTCAGAGAAGTCAGGCTGTTTACAATATCATGCACTTCTAATTTAAAAAGTGAAGCTAAACGCAATTTTGTCAATGAAGACTTATTTCTAAGGCGTTCTACATTTGTAATATCCATATTTTCAAGATCAAGCGATTGCAGGTTGGGCATGTTTTGTATAAAATCAAGCGTTTTTAAATTTCGTACCGCTGTAAGCTTCAATTCTTGTAATTGATTCAGTGAATAGAATGAGCTAAAATCTGTCGCTTCACTTAGATCTATTGTTAGCGACTCTAAATCCGTTAATGAAGACAACCATTTCAAATCATTGGCAGACATTAAGGACAATGATTTTAATGGCAGTTGATTCAGCAGAGGGAAGTCTGTAACCGTCTCAGTGTAGTACGAAATTTCAAGTGATTGAAGATTGGGAAACTCTAATAATAAAGCAAGTTCATCATTACTCCGAATTTGGATAGAAAGCTCTACAACATTAGACTTATCACTAAAATATTCAGCAATTTTACTAAATGATTCATTAAAGCTACCTGTATAGCTTTTTAAACCTTCCAGATGTCGGAAGCTTACATTTCCACTTTGTGATATTTCATAATCGCCCATCAAATTCAATACCGTCAGACCAGAAAAGGCTTCAAAATCTTTTTGTTCGATTTTTTGTGTATTTAATAACTTATCCATAATGATATAGTTAGAAATTTTGGCTTGCTTATTTGTAAATGGGTCATCAAGACTGTAATCAAAATGCCACTGATCTTCAGAATGGTATGCTGCCAAATAACGGATACTTGCGATTTCTTCTTTAGTTGGCAAAGCTTCACCTTTATCAAAAATATCTTTTAAAAAGAGTAAAAGAACTTCGCTTTCAGGCATTTTTCGAACAGATATTTTCTCACGGTCACCATTTTCTGTTTGATTGCTACTTAAGAGGAAATAGCCAAGGAATGCACAAAGGATTACAATCGGTACCATTAAAAGAGCTTTTAAATTCGTTTTTGGACGTGTAGCTTTATTGGCAGAAGTTGTACCATAATAATTATTAATCGTCTGATCAACATAATAAACTTTATTCTCTTTCAACATTATCTCGGTTTCACAAAAAGGACATTTGAATGATTGTTCCTCTTTATATTCAATTTTCCCATTACAATTCGGACAATTTAATTTAATGAATTCCACTGGCAGTCCCTCCCCAGCTCTATTTCCAATTAAGTTTAGTTATCCGAAAAATAAATGTCAATATTTTCTATTGAATACTAATTATCTCCCTCCTTTAGACCTACAACAAAAAGTCGCACAAGAAATTACCACTGTTTGATATATTTAAATTTACTTTCGCTACTTGAAATACAAGGAATACTTCACTTAAAGAATGATTGTAGTCCTACATAAAAAGGCTACTAGTAAAAAGACAAAATGCTCTTAAGATTTTTTTACTAATTTTTATATTTTCTTACCTACCTGTTTATCACTACTGTAAAATGAAAAGACTGGGACATTCGATACGAATTAAGAAATAATTTAATAAAAATTTATACAAGATAAGGATAAAAATGGGGGTTCATATATATGTCTATGGAACAAACGAGGTATTCTCGACTGGCTAATATAACAAAAATGATTAATATGAAGCTAGATTTACGTGAAGTATTAGAGCAGGTAACAATAGCAATTTCTGAAGAAATCGTCACATGTGATTCTGTGGGCATTTATTTACCACAAAAAGATGGTACATTCAGAGGATATGTAGGAAAACCAGCAGTTATTAATGGCTGGACTTTGAATATGCATATAATTGATACCGAAATAGATTTACTAGCAAAAGAAGTAATTGAAACAAAGAAAACCATCTATATTCCTGATACTTCGAAGGATAGTCGACCTGATCCCAGAGCAGTTGAGGGGTTCCATATTAAATCTTTATTAGTTCTTCCCATCTCCTTTGAACAAGAGTTATTTGGCCTTGTTTTTTTATTTGATTATGGAATTCCAATGAACTTAACAGACGAAGAAATTCAAACGGTCGAGGCATATGTGAATATGGCTGCTGTTGCTATTCAAAATGCAAACAACTTAACTTATAAAGAACGCCTTATTAACGAAAAGCAGTTGCTGCTTGATGTTACACGTGACTTATCAATGTGCTCCTCACTACAAGAAAGCCTTGATAAATGCTTTTTCTACTTAGAGAAATTTTTAGATAATAAAAATATAGGGATTCACCTTTTAGATCCTTTAGCAGAAAAAAGAGTGAAACCGGCTAAGTTGAGTAAGGAAAGTGATTGGACAGAAGAAAATTGGCTAAAGACACATAACAAATTTAAAATTGATCAAAGCAATGATGCTGTAATGCAGGAGGTTTTTGAAACCAAAAAAGCCATTCTTATTCCAAATGTATTTGAGGATGAAAGACCTAATCATGAAGTTTGTCGTAATTTCGGCATAAACGGTTTAGTTATGTTTCCTCTAGTTTCAATGGGGGAAATTTTAGGGCAAATATCTATTGTTAATCTTGAAGAAAAAGCATTTTTCTATTCAGAAACTCAATTACAGCTAGCTCAATCCATTGTTGACACTACAGCATCTGCATTATCAAACCTTATATATATGGAAAAGCAAGAAATCATTATTGAGGAGAGAACCTCAGAAGTAATAGTCAAAAATAAAGAGCTTGAAAAAGTTGTAGCGGAGTTACAGCAGCTTAGCCGTGAAAAAGAGTTAATTCTCAACTCTGCAGGTGAAGGTATCTTTGGATTAGATCTTGATCGAAACATTACATTCTGCAATCCAGCTGGTGCACTCATGTTAGGTTATGAAACAGAGCGAGAATTAATCGGAAAATCCGTCGATATTATTATGAGTGGTAATGAAACGGAAGACAAAATTATTATTTCATCCCTTTTAAATACTAATTTCAACAGCTACAAGGTGTTTTTTAGAAAAGACAACTCCAACTTTCCAGTAGAATATGTAACCTCCTTAATAAAAGAAGGAGACAAAATTGTAGGAGAAGTTGTCACATTTAAAGATATAACTCAAAGAAAGCAACTAGAAGAAAAGATTAAATACCACGCTTATTTTGATAGTTTAACGAATTTACCGAATAGAATTCTTTTAATAGACAGACTAACTCAAGGGCTGAAGTATGCAAAAGCGAACGGAGAAAAATTAGCAGTTCTCTATTTGGATTTAGACCGTTTTAAGTTAGTAAATGATTCGCTTGGACATAGCTATGGCGATCTATTACTTCAAGAGGTTGCCAAACGTTTAAGTACTTGCGTCCTAGAAGATGCAACTGTATCACGCCAAGGAGGGGATGAATTTACAATTTATTTGCCTAATATTAAATGTGAAAATGACATTTTGAAGGTTATTAATAGTATTAATGCTTCTTTCTCTAATCCTTTCAACTTAATAGACAATGAAATATACATTAAAACAAGTATTGGTATAAGCCTGTTTCCTGATAATGGGGATACGACAGATACGTTAATCAAAAATGCAGACACAGCTATGTACAAATCAAAAGAAACACCAGGTACTAGCTACCATTTCTTTAGCGAAGGAATGGATACGAGAACTTTTGAAAGTATCAAGCTTGAAAATGATTTATATAAAGCATTAGAGCGAGATGAACTTATTATCTTCTATCAGCCACAAATAAACTATAAAACAAACAAAATTAAGGGCGTTGAAGCTTTACTAAGATGGAATCATCGAGAACACGGAATGATCACACCAGATAAATTTATTCCACTTGCTGAAGAAACCGGTTTAATTGTCCCTATAGGTGAGTGGGTTCTTAAAGAAGCTTGCAAGCAATTGAAAGAATGGCATAACCAAGGATGTCCTTTCATTAGTATGTCTGTAAATTTATCCGTCCATCAATTCGAACAGAGTAATTTATTTTCTATTGTAGAAAATGTCCTACAAGAAACAGACTTGTCACCTGAGTATTTACAATTAGAACTTACTGAAAATCTAATTGTCAAAAATACAGAATTAACATTAAAAACAATGATACAATTAAAGGGACTTGGGGTAAATTTAGCCATAGATGATTTTGGTACCGGATATTCATCTTTAGGTTATTTGAAAAATCTGCCTATTTCCACATTGAAAATTGATAAATCCTTTGTACAAGAGATGTTAACGGATGATGCAGCGGCGATTACAAATACAATTATTACCCTCGCTCAAAATTTAAAGCTTGAAGTTATTGCTGAAGGGGTTGAAACAAAAGAACAGGCCGATTTTTTATTAAGACAAAATTGTTATTTAATGCAAGGTTATTTATTTAGTAAGCCCATGAAGGCTGAAGATATTGTGAAAAAATATTTCTATTAACTTAACGTTCTATTTTATAAAAAAGGGAGATTTTTAATGAAAGCAGCTCGTACGGTCTTAGAATATTTAAAAGGTAACGGTGTTCAATATATTTTTGGTATTCCAGCAGGTTCAGTCAATGCATTTTTTGATGAACTGTATGATATGAAAGACTTAACACCGATTGTAACAAAGCATGAAGGCGCTGCTTCATACATGGCCGCAGCTTACGCAAAATATACAAACCAGATGAGCGTATGTATTGGTTGTAGTGGACCTGGTGGAACAAACCTAGTAACAGGTGCCGCTAATGCTATGCGCGAGCATTTACCAGTTTTATTTTTAACCGGTGCTGTTCCAGTTAGCACAATCGGCTTAAATGCTTCTCAAGAGTTGGATGCTCAGCCGATCTTTCAACCAGTTACTAAATACAGTGTAACAGTTAAAGAATCAAAGGATTTACTGAAAGAAGTAGTAAAAGCCTCCGAAATCGCTATATCCGGAGTGCCTGGTCCAGTACATATTGCTATACCAATAGATGTTCAACACGAAATAGTGCAAAACATAGAAATACCAGCTCCACCAAAAAGAACAGCAATAGTTCCTGCTATGGATACTATTAAAAATGTAGCTGAAGAGCTAATAAAGAGAAAGAACGGATACATTTTAGTAGGACAAGGCGTAAGAAATTCAGTTGAGCAATTACTAGAGTTAGCAGAAATTCTAAATTGGCCGATTCTAACAACACCGCAAGCAAAAGGATACATTCCAGAGAATCATCCTCTTCTAGTTGGCGTTTTCGGCTTTGCTGGCCACGAGGCTGCCTCAGAATTAATAGCTGATGGAGATGGACAAGTATTGTTAATCATGGGTTCAAGTTTAGGAGAAACAGCTACAAATAACTACAACTTAAATCTTACGAAAAACCGTTTTTCTATACAAATGGACTATGATCAATCGGTGTTCAATCGAAAATATGAGATTGATTTACCTGTGCTAGGTGATATCAATTTAAGTTTACTATTACTTATAGAAGAGTTAAGAACTAAAGGGCTTACAACAAAAGAAACTGCTCTTGAGGGTAAAGAAAATAAAGAGCCTCTTGGAGATATGGAAGAATATAATACGAAAAACGTTCTATTAAGTATTCAAAAACATTTACCATCCTCCACTAGATATACAATTGATATTGGTGAATTTATGTCCTATGTCATTCATCACATGAAGGTTTTAGATAATGATACTTATGATATTAATGTCCATTTTGGCGCAATGGGAAGTGGAATTGGATCTGCCATTGGCTCAAAGTTAGCTGAACCTGAACGCCCTGTTGTATGTATCACAGGTGATGGTTGCTTTTTCATGCATGGAATGGAAATATTAACAGCAAAAGAATATAATCTACCGATCTTGTTTATTGTTATGAATAATGCTCGCTTAGGAATGGTATACCATGGACATGCTCTACAGTTCCACCGTACTCACCCATCTTTTGAGCAAAATCCAATTAGTATTAGTGCATTGGCTTCAGCTATGGACATACCGAATTTCCAAGTAACGGAACTAGAAGATATTAACCAAGATACGATAAATAACTTAATGAATTTAAATGGACCAGCAGTCTTGGAAGTAGTTTTAACAGATAATAACACGCCTCCTATGGGAGATCGAGTTAAATTTTTATCTTCCTTTGGAAAGTAAGAGGTTTTAAACAATATGAAAAGTCATATAGATTGGGAATCATATTCCCCTATATGACTTTTTTTCTTACAGAGATTTTCTATCTCCAATTACTTACTTATTTATGTATTCGTTTGTTTATAAATTTGAGAATGAATGTTGGATGACACCAAGTATAGCGCCTATTGTTTTTCCTTTAAATGCATCTGGAACAGCCTCACCTGTTGGATTTGAGAAATAGTAACTATCGATTTTTTCATCGAAGTGATACCCTATACTCGTTAGAGCATGTTGTAAATCAGAAGGTAATGTTACTAACCCAGTTTGTTCAGTGAAATAATTTGTAGGAAAGACCTTTACGTCAATATCACTTGCTCCAGTATATACTACAAATAAGTCTTTTTCATGTTGAACAATCCACTGACCTTTTGAATATAAAGAAATTCTTGCTCCTTCTAATGAAGATATCGCTTCTAAATTAACACCAAAAATTTCATTTATTATTTTTCGAATTTCTGCCCCTGTTATGTCCCTGTCATATTGATTTAGATAGGAATCTATTACCTCTCTCCCTGTTGATGAAGAAATCTCATCTACCTCTTCCTTCTCTTTTGATAAAATAGGTGTCTCATCTAAATTAATCTTGAAAACTAAATCTACAACATGACAAATCTCAGAACTACCAATTCTTTTTCCATAAGAGTCCAAATACTTGTCCATCACTTCTGCTTTTTTCATTGTTAACCCTCCGATAAAAACCTCACTTACTTATAATACGTTGTTGTAAATTGTCTAAGCGCGGTTCATTAACTTTTATATTTACAAAGAATGAACGGTGACGTGCTTCATGTTCATATAGTTCATTAAACATGTTGTTGTCGATTTTCTCTGTATCTAAAGCTGTTGTACCATCCAAAAGATATACACCCGATAAGAAACCAAGAACAATGCGAATTATATAAATTACTGCTAGAGCAACAAACATCCAGAATTTTCCCATTCTTATTTATCCTTAATTTCCTTTTTCTAGATTATCATAAATTTAATTTAGAGTTAATAAAACCACCTAAAACATTGTTATATCAACGTTATAGGTGGTCTTTTTAATAATCTTACTTATGATACAGTTCACCGTATCATAAGTAGGTGCTTCGTCTACTTTCCTAAAGTAATCAACCTTCACGCCTTTTTGAAAACTAAACTTCCCGCACAAGTTGTATGACACAAGTTACTCCAGAATATAATAAAAGCAATAACGAAATTAAATCCTTTTTAAATTTTAAAAGCTCTATCAGCCAAAATTGAATAAATTATGCTCTCTTGAAATTTAAAAAAACTCCTTACATATTTTCAAACTGAAATAAATAAACTACAATGGATTATAAATGGAGAAAATTCTAAATTATACCCATTTATCTTTATTTATACAACTACAATTTAGAGGAGCACGAAGATGAAAAAGAAGGTTTTATCCTTACTCATGACCATAATAATGGTCCTATCCGTTAGCGTATCGGTGTATGCCGATGAAAAGTCGCCATCAGCGACAAGAGGAGAGATTGTAAAAGCCTTGTTGCTGGCAGCAGACGCTTATCAACCAGGAATTAATAAAGAAGCCATTATGCAAGGCTCTAAAAATGGAGATTTAAGAGAGAATGAGCCAGCTAAGAAGGTTGAAGCTTTAGTCATGTTGAGCAGAGCATTCGGCAAATTGCCAAAGCCTGTCGGAAATGATTTGCGCAGTGGAACATTCGGCGTCGAGTTCTCCGATGTACCGGCTTGGGCTAAGAAAGATATCGATAAACTGGCAAAAGCAGGCGTACTGGCGGGCAACCCTGACGGCACATTAGGCGCAACTGACACTATTACGATCGATGAGTTTCAAAATATAATTTCTAGAATTTGGTCGCTTAAAGGCTCCCATTTAAATGACGATTTTTATGAAGCAATCAATAAAGAATGGTTAAATAAATCGGCAATTCCAGCAGGAGAAATCATGGACGGCGTATTTTCCGAGCTGCACAAGCAAAATAACGATAAAATAGAAAAAATAATAGATGAACTCGCTGGCAAACAGTTCGCAGAAGGAACTAAAGAACAAAAAATTGCCGACTTCTATTCGACAGCGTTGGATTCAAAAAGTAGAAATAAACAAGGGATGGAGCCCATCCAAAAATATGTAAAGGCAATTGACGGGGCAAAAACGCTTGATGAACTCGTTCAAGCAGATCTTATCCTGGAGAAAGAATTGGGTCTAACCTCATTATTTAGCTTTTCAATCATGAACGATGCAAAGAACAGCAGTGAAAATGCTTTGTATTACTCTGGATTAACTTCTGTTCTGGATAAGAACAGCTTTGTAACAGAAGACGCGAAAGCGAAAAAAGCCTATGTTCAATATATGACTAAACTTCTTGTGGCATCTGGCGAGGAAAAGTCTGCTGCGAATGCACTTGCCGAAAAAATATATGATATGGAGAAAAGCTTAGCTTCCGTATCACTTGAGCCTCATGAACAAAGCGACGTCAATAAATACTATAATCCGTATACAATCGAACAATTCGATGACATGTTCAAAACAGTAGATATGAAACAAGTCTTGAAATCGATGAAAATCGACAGTGCTGATAAAGTGATCGTAACCGATGTGAAGCTGGCGCAAAAAGGCACGGATTTCTTGACTGAGACTAATCTTAACGTACTTAAAGCTTACGCCAAAGTGCAATTGATTATGGCAACAAGCGGTTCGTTGTCAGATGAATTCAGAGATGCTGCTATTGAGTTTGACGCAACGTTATTCGGCGTTACAGGTGAAAAAACAGCTAAAGAAATCGCTGTAGCCAAGACAACTGGCACAATGGGCGGATATTTGGAGCAAATGTTTGCCGAGAAACACTTTTCACCAGAAGCTAAAAAAGATGTTGAGCAAATGGTAGAGAAGTTAATTGCTACGTATGAGGAAAGAATTAAATCTCTTGATTGGATGTCAGAGACAACAAAAGCTAAAGCAATTAAAAAGCTGGATACGATGATTGTTAAGATCGGTTACCCAGATAAATGGGATACGACGTTAGATAAAGTAGCTATCAAGACATATGACGAAGGCGGTTCACTGCTCTCTAATACTGTCACAGTAAACAAAGCATACATTGATGACATGAAAGCCAAGCTAGGAAAACCAGTGGACAGAACAAAATGGGGCACGAGCGTATATACTGTAAACGCCTTCTACAATCCTTTTAATAATGAAATTACATTCCCTGCCGGTATTCTCCAAGCGCCTTTCTATGATATTAACGCTAAACCTGAAGCAAACTATGGTGCCATTGGCATGGTCATTGGCCATGAGATCAGCCATGCATTTGATAACAACGGATCTGCATACGACGAAAAAGGAAATGCAAATAACTGGTGGACAGAAGAGGACTTTAAGAAATTCAAAGAGAAAAACCAGAAACTGATTGAGTTCTATAATGGAATTGAGATTATTCCCGGTGTATTGAGCGACGGTCAGCTTACACTAAGCGAAAATGTCGCTGATTTAGGTGGAATGGCAGCTTCATTGCAAGTTGTATCCCAAATGAGTAGTCCGGATTATAAAGCATATTTCGAAAGCAATGCAGAAGTATGGAAATTCACAACTACAAAAGAATTTGCAGCAATGCTGAGCAAAAATGATGTACATTCAGCCAATAAAATCCGGGTAAACCGCACGATTGTGAACTTCCAACAATTCTATGATACCTATGGAATTAAGCCTGGAGATGGCATGTATATAGCACCGGAAGAGCGAGTTTCCATCTGGTAAAAATCCGAACAGATAGAGCTAATTCTGATAGCTCTTACAACAGTGTATAAAGGCAAAGGGATTGTCTAGGACATCCTTTTTAGAGTAAATACACACCGAAATAAAAAACCCCAAGAATGGTGATTTCACAGCATTCTTGGGGTTTGCTTTTTAAAGAGCACATTCAATTATTTAGAGAATTTTTTAGGTTTTTTTATGTAGATATCTTGTGTAATAGATTTTAAAACTCTCTTTTTCACTTGTTTATTTCATATAATTTTTTACTAGCTCATAACATCTTTCTTTCGTATATTGAGCTTCAATTTTATACTTTGTAATTTCTTTCATTTCATCTTCAGCATACTTTGAAGCCGCATTTTTGGCAGAACTCTCTTTGTCTTTAATCCACTCTATTTGTACTTCTTTTAAACTCTGCATGTCACCACTAGAAAGTTGCTGTTTTAACAAAGCATAAATTTCGTTTAAGATATTATCCCATCTATTATATGTTTCTTTTTCTGCTTTTAAAATTTCTGTATTATCTTTATTAGTATACAAATGCTCCAGATCTGCTAAACCAGCATCAATCGAATCTAGCTTCTGTATGTACTCATCTTTTTGACTCCCATTTGTAACTTTTTCTTGTTCTTCTTCAAAGGTAGGTTGATTTGTATCTTCTGGAAATTCAAAGTAAGCATATCGGGCATCTGAAGTAATAATATTTGATTGAACATCTTGACCTTTTGAGTTTTTGGCAACAGCATAAATCTTTATAATATCGTTAGCTGAAAGAGGGTACATTTCCCCTATTTCTAAAACAGTCAATTTAGTGGATTTCCCATTTACATAAACGATTGCATCTTCTATGTCAGAATCTAATTCTAAAGATGTCATATCCCAATCAATATCAATTTTTAGCTTATTAGATCCATTTCCTCGGATTGTCAGTTCGCCGCTATTCTCCAAGTTAGCCCACTGGCCATCATACGTATAACTCCAGGCATAAACACCAGGCAAATACTGCCCCAATAATTGTGTGCCTTCGTTATCCGTTTTAACTTTATGATTATTAATCATAATTTCTATATCCTTTAATGGCGCTTCAGTGTAGACTTCTATTGGCACCAATTTGAATTCTACCTTTTTAAAGAGCCCAAACAAGACTTCCTTTTGTAGAACCGTTATCAAATCTGTACCATGACTATCACTAATGGGATCTGCAAATTCACCATTTTCTAAAGAATTTACTTCCTCTATTAAATTATCACGAATTGCGCTCCACCCATTTTCCTTTACATACAAAGAAAAACTTTCAGCATCATAAATCAAATCTTTAGGAATTTGGAATTCTTCTAAAAACGCTTGATAATCTTCTTGTTTCAATGCGGAATCCATCGCTTCAATCTGCTTCATCGGATCTAACATTTTTGTAATAGCAATATTTGCGATTACAACTAATCCGATCATTACTGCAATACCTATGATTGTAAACTTACTCTTCCTCGACATAGGTTTCTTCTTTCCATTTTGTTTAGAATACTGAGGTCCTACAGAATTATTCGATTCAGATTTTGTTTCCCTTACCGAATTAATAGGTTTACCACAGTTCTCACAGAAATTAGTTTCTTCTGCATTTTGATAACCACAGTGAACACAAAAATCCATTTTTTATTCCTCCTTACATATACATCAGCATATTATACATTTTTTTGAAAAAGGGTACTAGTTTTACTTAAAAAACAGTAACTACCACCCAAATCAAAAGAATAAATACACAAAAAGGGAGGCCAACACACAGCGTTACTCTATGTTAGCCCCCCTTACATTTCAAAAATAAAATGTTTAACTCTCAAACTGAAGTAACCTTCACTTACTTATGGTACGGTTCTCCGTACCTGTTCTAACTAAGTGCGTTTTTAACTAGTAACCTACTTTACACGGAAACGGTCAACACTCTGTTTCAATTCATCCGCCAGCCCATAAAGCATAGCTGCAAAACTGGCTACCTCTTGCATGGCTGCAAGTTGTTCTTCTGATGAAGCGGCGATGTGAGCGGCGTCGGCTGAAGATGAATCTGCGATACCCTCCAGCACTGTTAGTGAAGCTGCAACTAACTCACTTCCTGATGACAGTTGTTCCGAAGCAGCAGATACTTCGTCAATCTGATCGGACACTTTCTGAATCGACTCCACGATCGAACTAAATGTTTGCCCTGCCTTATTCGCGATGTGTGTACCTGCCTGGGCTTCTGTCATTGATTTATCCAAAGAAACCACTGTTTTACTCGTATGATCGCTGATGCCTTGGAGTATGTCAGTTATTTTCTCCGAAGAGATTTTGGACCGTTCAGCGAGTATACGAATTTCTTGAGCCACAACGGCAAAACCTTTACCATGCTCACCTGCTCGCGATGCCTCAATCGATGCGTTAAGTGCAAGCAAATTGGTCTGATTAGCAATGCTACCTATTAATGTAACTATTTCACTAACTTGATCGCTTAATTTCTTCAGTCCATGGATTGCTTCGACCGATGTTTTCAAGTTTTGTTCAATTGTGCTCATTTGAGCAACTGTTGTTTCTATATCCTTCATTCCTGCATTTGCGCTATCTGCTGTAACCGAAGCCAATTCTGAGACGACGGAGGATGCATCTACGATTCTATGAATACCCATTCCCATTTCCTTCATTGATTGTTGACACTCATTAGTATGACGAAGTTGTTCATCGAGCCCAACAGCAATGTTTTGAATAGCACCTGTGATTTCTTGTGTAGCTGCTTCGGTCTGGGCAGCGCTTTCTTGTAATTGAGAAGAAGATACAGCAACTTCATTCGAAGAATTTTGTATGTTATGGGTCAATACCCGAAGTCCGCCAATCATCTGATTAAATGAACTTGCAGCTTTACCAATCTCATTATGGTTCAGTACAGGAATTTCAACCGTTAAATCACCTTTCGAAGCATGTTCAGACACTTCTGCTAAACGTGCAAGCGGGCGCAACATTTTACGAAGAATGAATATAACCAACCCGATTAACATAAGTACAAAAAAAATACCAACCGTGATATTCGTCCATAGAATCCGTTGAAGTTCCTTTTTAACAATCCCGTAATCGAAATCGACACCGAACAACGCAACTGGTTTCCCGCTTCCATCATTAATCGGCGCTAAATACGAGATGAAAGTTCCACCTTCATCAGTGTAAACATCAGTTAATGTGCTTCCGTTTCTCATTGCATCTTCGTAACTTTTAAGAAATTCCGAATCTATTTCATATAACGTACCTAACTCTTCAGCATATTCAACTGGATCCCGACCATATTCTGAGTTATATAAGTACTCTTTGCCATCCTTCTTGATAATGTCCGGTGTTAATAAATAGACATCCACTACCATATTATTGGAATTCATAGAATTCAAAATATTAGGGAGTTCCTGGAATGGTTTTCCCTCCAATGGTTGATGCTCAAGAATTGTCTTCGTTGCTTCGGCAACAAGAGGTTCATTTTGTTGAGTTATGGATTTGAATACTTTTCCATATTCATCAAATTGGCGAAAGTACGCCCCACGTTGATCGCGTATGGACAGGGAAATCATTAATCCGATAACGATAATTATGAGGGCGGAGAGAAATAACGAGCTCGTAAATACTAAACTTCTAGATTTTTCTTTTCTAGAGCGCTTAGTTGTCCTACTGGTATTTAATAATTTTTTTCTTCCAATCAAGGGAAAACCCATTTTCATTACACCTTCTAGTTTAGCTTTTATCTATAATAATACACATAATTGCAATTAGATCCCCGCTTCACGCAAATATTGTAATTCTTTTTATTGTGGTGGAGGGCTTAATATTCATAGTAATACACTGCTTCAAATCAACCAGTTATACATAAGTTATACATAAATTATACAATTATAAAATATGTGGAGCAAAGTTTATTTTAGTTCTCCCTTTATCCCTCGTATGTTCAGCAAAGTTAGCAGCAAAGGTATTGAGCTATATTAGAAAATAATCTAAATTTTCTTTACTTGAATTTTCGCTGTCAGGAAAGAGACAGGGTTTTCTATAACAATTTCAGTCGGATAAAATTTAATAATAATTTAGGATGTATTTTCATAATCTCTATGTGTCATAGCATTATACATAGTACAAGAAAATAAAAACAGCCCAACTAATCTCTTAGCTAGGCTGTCATCTCACAGCTATATCAACTTTAGTAACAATTAACCGTCAGTAAAGTAGATAATCTCACTTACTTATGATACGGTTCACCCTTCATAATTCTAAAACTCCTATAAACCTGCTCCACCAAAACAAGTTTCATTAGCTGATGTGGTAATGTCATCTTTCCGAAGGATTGTTGCTCATCAGCTCGTTTCAACACATCATCATGTAATCCAAGGGAACCACCGATGACGAACGCGATTTTACTTTTGCCGTAGGTCATTAGAGATTCAAGATCTGCCGCCATTTGTTCTGAGGTTTTCATTTTGCCGTTAATGGCTAAGGCGATAACGTATGTATCTGGGCCTATTTTAGACAGAATACGTTCACCTTCCTTTTTCTTGACGATATCCATTTCTGCTTCGCTTAGCTGTTCAGGTGCTTTTTCATCTGGTACTTCGATTATATCCATTTTTGCGTAGCCACCGAGACGTTTTACGTATTCATCTATGCCCATTTTTAAGTACTTTTCTTTTAGTTTTCCGACTGATACAATCGTTATATTCACACGTTATCCACCTTTACATTTCATTTACAAACAAATTATCCACAAAAGTTATCAACATATCCACAAGCCATTCCTATATCTTGTGTAAAGTTATTTACTTGATACAAGATATTCTGCTGGTTGTTCACAGTATCTACATTTTGTGGATAACTTTTTATCCTCTTCGATTTTATCCATAATCGGGAACTCTTTTTGCTCTGCCACAAACATGTCTAAAGCGTGTTCTATATGGTTTTCACAGCTGTATTTTTCCATTTTTACACCTCTTCTTATTTTCCGAAATTTCCACAAACTTATTCACAATTCGGTCTATGTTATCCACAATCTATTGTAACAAAGGACAGGCAAGTATGGAAGAATAGGCTTCATACCGCCACTCGCTATGTTAATGTTATTATTCACAATTTTCTAGTTATCCACAATATTTTCTAAATCATTCTTAATAATTCAACAAAAAAATCAGTGGAGATCATATAATCCCCACTGATTTTTAATTTACAATGAATCGCCATTAGTTAATGTTAATGATAGATCCACTAATTTATCTTGGCGGTATACTTTCATCGTTAATGTATCACCAATTTTTTTGTCATTATATAAATGTTTGCGTAAATCGATTCCTGTTTCAATTTTTTTGCCATCCATTTCAACAATTACATCGTATTGTTTAACACCTGCTTTTGAAGCTGGAGAGTTCGGCACAACATTTCTAATTACAACACCTGTTGTTAAATCATTTGGCAATTTTAATGTTTGTTGTTGGATGTATGACGGAACATCCGTTAAGTCTACTAAAGAAACACCCATTGTTGGACGTTTCATTTCACCATTTTTCTCTAACTCCTCGATAATTGGAATTGCTGAATTAATCGGAATGGAGAAGCCTAAACCTTCAACAGAGGATTCCGAAATTTTCATGGAGTTAATGCCGACTAATTCACCAGCAAGGTTAACAAGTGCACCACCACTATTACCAGGATTGATAGCTGCGTCTGTTTGTAATACTTCTTGCTGCCAATCTACTGAACCATCATTGTTCATGTCAACTGGTACAGAACGATCCTTACCAGAAACAACACCTGTAGTAACAGAGCCATAGAATTCTAAGCCAAGTGGGTTACCAATCGCAATTACTGTCTCACCTTGTTTTAATACATCTGAGTTACCAAATGTCGCTACTGTCTTAACATCTTTAGAGCTGATTGAAATAACTGCTAAGTCTGTCCAAACATCGTGACCAACTAATTGTGCCTCTTCTTTCGTTCCATCTGGCATTGTTACTTCTAACTGTTTTGCACCTTCAATAACATGGTTATTTGTCACGATAAAAGCTCTATCACCTTGAACTTTGTAAATAACACCTGAACCGCTTCCTGCAGGCTGATCTATTGCAGGTTGCGGACTCCAGAATCCGCCACTTGATACTTCTTGAATATTTGTGATTCCTACAACAGCATCTGAAGCCTTATCTACTGCTTTCGTAACATCAGTAGTCACTTCTGTTGCAACTTGATTAATGGTTGTTTCATTTTTACCTGTGCTGCTTGTCGTTGTACCTGGCATTTGATTGACAAGACCAGGCATCATGAGCCAAACGAGTAAAGCGCCTATGATGACACCGATAAGACCAGTAAATAAATAACCACCCTTACCTCCGCCACCGCCTTTCTTTTTATGACGCTTCTCTTGCGTTTCTCGCTCCTCTTGTTCGAGTCGCTCCTGAAGAGGTGATTTCTGTATATCATCATTTTTTAGAAAATCATTGTTTTTATCATCATCTTGAAAATAGCTCATTCTCCTCGTCCTTCCTCTTATTAGTATTTGTTAGTTGTTACCTTAATATTACGATTCAAACATTAAAATCAGATGAAAAATAAATAAAATGGACATAAAAATGGCTGTTCAATGCATTTTCTATAAAATGTGATTGAACAGCCTCATTAAAGCTTCATTTTTATATTGTATAATTCGATATGATTAACTCACATTAAGCCAAAAGCAAATGTAGCTAACGTTATATAAAACATTTCTAACTGCCGTTTCACTTACGTTATATAAAACATTTGCTGAAAAAAGTTACACAGTAACTAATTTTGTCGGCTCTTCTGCATCTGTATCAAATAAATTTAAATACTCTCCGGCAATAATGCCGCAGGATTGCAAAGTTTGTGTGACACTCATGCGCGCAAGCTCTTTCATATTATTATCTTTACTTAAATGTGATAAATAAATATTTGTTGGTTTTTCAAATACTACCTCACTCATTGCTATAGCTGCATCCTCATTTGAAACGTGCCCTACATCACTTAAAATACGACGTTTGATAGACCATGGATAGCGCCCCATTTGCAGCATATTCACATCGTGGTTACTTTCAAATACAAAGGAATCAGCACCTCGAATGATACCCTTCATACGGTCGCTAACATAACCTGTATCCGTAATAACAACAAGCTTACGCCCGTTTTCATGAAAACTATAGAACATTGGATCTGCTGCATCATGTGATACAGCAAAGGATTCAACAGCTAATGAACCAAAATGCTTTACAGTATCCATTTCAAATTCAAAACGTTGCTCTAAAGGTATATCACCAACTAGCCCGTCCATTGCTTGCCATGTTTTGTTGTTTGCATAAATAGGTACATTATATTTTCGTGCCAATACACCTATTCCTTTAATATGATCACTATGCTCATGTGTAACGAAAATGCCACTTAGCTGTTTCATATTACGGTCGATTTTTGTAAATAGTTGCTCCATCTTTTTGCCACTTAGACCAGCATCGACAATAAATGCATGATCTTCATTTTCTACATAAATCGAATTTCCTGTACTGCCACTTGCTAAAACACTAAATCGCATCATTCAACTCCCCAGTCTTCCTCTTCACCTTGTTGCTTGTCTCCTTGAATTTCGATAATTTTTCCATCAATAGCATCAACGAAGTACTCTTCTATTTCTCCGTCCGATAATTTCACTTGTACTTCCCATGTTGGTATCAACACTTGCGTTTTATCTAATTTACTAAATGTCGAGTAACCTAACTTTACTTGCGAAATACTTGAGTCTGGCTTTAATAGCGTTTTATTATAAAGTGTTTGGAAAATTTGAAGTGGTGGAATAACAGTTTCCTGTTGATCCATCTCTTGGAAATTATCAATCATTGTCTGCTCATACTCTACCACTTCGTCATCCATATTCCAGTGTACTTTTAATACGGCACTATCATTGTAATAGAACATTCGATTATTTTTCTTCTGGAAGAAGACTGCGACCCGTTCCTCACGGTCTACCTCCCATAATGCATAAGAATCTCCATCTTTAACGTTTGTGTGGACAAAATCGATAAAACTTGCATCATCATTAATATTTCGTAATTTCACAGGATTGATAAAAATAGCACTTATTTGTGTATGTTTGTCATCCATGAAACTCACTCTCTGATTATTATCAGGAGCAGTATTTTTAAAAACATGCACTTCGCCTGTAAGATAAGAAGCAAACTCGTTACCATTAGGCAGTGGTCCATACGTAATATTATCATCTTTTAAACGGGCTTCTATCGTTTTTTCACCTAGTATTTCTACGCTCTGCGCTTCATTATAACGCTCTAAATACAACCAATATAAGAAGATATTTAAGATTAAAAAAACGAATATAAAAATAGATTTTGTTCTATTCCAATCCATTTTTGACACCCCCTACTACTTCAGGCGTCAGTCTCGTGGATACACCATTACGAATGACAAACCAGCACGGCTCTAATGTCACAATAGTACTTTGATCATAAGTCAAATAGAACCCCACAACAATATCATCTATATCTGATAAAGCAATGTTATTTAGCTTTTTAATTTTTTCAACGACTTCCGTTCCTGACGGGAGTTCTTTCATCTCTCTTTCGGGTGAAATCTCTTTCTCAAAAGAAAAGTATGGACGTTTGTAGACGAAAATACGATTATCTCCCCAAACGGTTGAAATTCGATTTATAGCCTGCTCACTATAAATCGGTAATCCATGTATATATAACTGATAATCTAATTGGTTATTGCTTGTACTTGTTGATACTAAGCGATAATCATCTGTAAAGCCTCCGTGTTCATTGATAAATTCAAAACTATCTTTCAAGAGCTTGGAAGGTTCTATTCTTAAACTACTTTCTGCAGCTGGATTTGCATAGGTCAATGATTTCAATTTTGAATCAAGCACCATCTTTGACATTCCATCTTGATATCTTTCAGTAGTTGCACTTTCATCAGTGCGCCGGACATTTTTTAGATTTGTAAATAATACATCTTTAAATAATTCAGGTTTCTCTTCAATAAAATACGTATACTTTGCTGATTCAACTTTATCATTTGCAATATATAGTGAGGTAAAGCCCTCTCGCTCCACCTCTGTAAAAGTACCATATGTTTTCGCTGGCTCAATAATATTTCGTACAAACTGATTAGCATTTTCTAAACTTACATGCGAACGCATCAATGATTCATTATTGCCACTAATGAAAAACACCTGTAACTCTTTGTTACTATAAGTACTCCAATCTATAATCATACGATTAAAGGTTGTTTCAGGTAGCTCCTTATCAGCAAATTGAAAAATTGTATTAAAGGCAGAGTAAGGAATCTCACCAGTAAAAAAGACAGTCATACAATTATTAGTACGAATCATCTCGTTAACAGAGCCGGCCGTAAGATTATTGTTTACAGGCATTAAATCTAGAACATTCCATCCTTCAAATGTTTTCATAATATCTTCCATGACGCCATTAGAAACCGTTCCGGTAAATTCCTTATCAAAACGATAAATAGCTTTATATGGACGAATGACATCTGCCACTTTTTTTTGTGGTCCAATCAGGATTTCTTTGCCCTCGGTCTTTTCAATATATTTATAATCTGGCGTGTATGTCCAAATCATAAAAGTTAAAGCTACACTTAGCACAACGAGTAGAAATAATACAACTGATTTAACTGGTTCTATATATTTCATTCCCACTCACCTGCCTCGTCAAAGTCATCTAAATTAAGTGGTAATGTGAAGAACACTGTTGTTCCATGTCCTTCCTCACTTTCAGCCCATATTTTACCGTCATGAGCTTCAATCATTTCTCTGGCAATAGCTAGCCCTAGACCAGTGCCTCCCATAGAACGAGCTCGAGCTCGATCTACTCGATAGAAACGGTCAAAAATACGTCCCACATTTTCCTTAGGAATTCCCATACCATCATCGGAAATCATAACCTTCAGCATATCTCCTTGCACTGTAAAGCCAAAGCGAATATTACCTCCATCTGGAGAATACTTAATAGCATTGGAAATGATATTATCGATAACTTGTGTCACCTTATCTGTATCAATCTCTACATAATAAGATGCCTCTGGTAATAAACGTTCAAATCTCACTTTGTCTGACTTAGACATTTCAAAACGATCGATAATACGGTTAAAGAATGAATTGAATAGAACAATGTCTTTATTCAACTCATAATCTGAACTATCCATTCGCGATAACTGCAATAAGTCATTAACTAAACGGATCATACGCTCTGTCTCCGTTTGTGTGACATTCAAAAATGTTGGAGCAATATTTTCATCTTTCCATGCACCATCAGCTAACGCCTCTAAATAACTACGCATCGTCGTTAATGGTGTCCGTAATTCGTGTGACACATTCGATACAAATTCTCTACGATCCATCTCTATTTTTTCTTGCTCCGTAATATCATGCAGTACGGTAATAAGCCCATTAATAAAGCCTGTTTCTTTTTGAATAACCGAGAAATTTGCACGTAAAATATACGGCGCGTCTGCTGTACTGAAATTTAGATTCACCGCATCATTCATATGAATTAAATCCTCAAAACTATACTCTTGGTCAATACCTAAAACAGATGCAATCGGACGACCTAATGTAATATCTCTTGAAATATGCAGCAGTTCTAGTGCAGGATCATTAATAAGAATGATACGCCCTTTTCGATCTGTAGCAATAACACCATCCGTCATATTACTAAGAACCGAATCGAGCTTTCGCCGCTCTGCCTCTGTAGTAGATTGCGCCTCCTGCAAGCGATTCGTTAAATGATTGAAGGTGATTGCAAGCTGTCCTATCTCATCTGTACCATAAACCCGCACTTTTCGAGAATAGTTACCCTTAGCCATAGCCTGCGCCTGCTTACGCATATCTGAAATTGGCTGTGTAATTGTTCGTGCCACTAAAATCCCTAAAAAGATAGTGATCACCAAGGACACGGCCGTACCCCCAAGGAAAATACCGTTAATGTCATTCACTTGTTCAAAAACAGATTCAATATTAGCTTCAATGTAGAGTACCCCTACGATTTCATCATCAGGACCTGCACCCTCTCGAATTGGTGAAGCTAATACCCACACTCGATTTCTTGTTTTACTATCAAGTTTAATGTTTTCAAATAAAGTTTCTGCAGAGATAGCACGGCGCACGAGATCATTATTCGAACGCTGTCCAATCAAACTTTGATTGTCCACCTCAGATGTGGCGCGAATACGTTGTCTATTATCAATGACACGGATTTCTAAAATATCGCCATTAGAAACTTCCCTCAATCCTGTTGAAAACTCCATAACTATCGTTTTCAGGCTATCTTCAAGAGATGGCATACTACTTTCATCACGTTCTTTTAACATTTCTTCACGAATGCTATATTCCATCAAATCGACACGTTGAAAAATGGAGTCTCGAAAGTTTCTTTTTAAATTTTGCTCTAATTCTTGCGCAAAATAGATTCCTATTATTTGCAATGCAAGTAGGATGAGTAAAATGTAAATTAGTACTAGCTTGACATGAATTGATTTAAAGAAGCTCACTTTCTGCATTCCTTTTTACTCCTGTTCAGGATTTCGTAAATAATAACCTACACCACGGCGTGTAACAATCCAAGCAGGATGACTAGGATTGTCCTCTATTTTTTCTCGTAAACGACGAATAGTTACATCAACTGTTCGTACATCGCCGAAATAGTCATAACCCCACACAGTTTGCAGTAAATGTTCACGCGTCATTACTTGACCGATATGCTTACCTAAGTAATGTAATAACTCAAACTCCCTATGCGTTAGTTCAATTGCTTCATCACGTTTCAATACTAAGTAAGCGTCTGGCTGAATAACAAGAGAGCCAACTACAATTTCATTGGATTCTTCCTCGACCTCTTCAGCAGTAGGGGCTACTACCTGTAAGCGACGCATATTTGCCTTTACACGCGCAATCAGCTCTCGTGTACTAAATGGCTTCGTCACATAATCATCTGCGCCCATTTCTAATCCTAATACTTTATCGATCTCAGAGCCTTTTGCCGTTAGCATGATGATTGGAAAATCATATTTTTTTCGTACTTCTCTACAAACTTCCATTCCATCACGCTTAGGTAACATTATATCTAAAAGCATTAAATCCGGTTGCTCTTCCTCAACCTTCTCTAGGGCTTCATCTCCATCATAAGCACAAATAACTTTGTACCCTTCTTTTATTAAATTAAACTGTAAAATATCTGCGATTGGTTTTTCATCGTCAACAACTAAAATGGTTTTGTCCATATATTTCTCTCCCTTTCGCTTTTTATCTATTCTTAAACAATGAGTATTTTATCTATAATGATTTGGCTTTGTAGTTAGGCCTGCAGATGTCTTTTGTGCGAAAGCGAAGCGACAGCAACATGTTTTTGACTGTGCGAAAGCGAAGCGACAGCAACAACATGAGGGCCGACACGATACAGGTCAGTTAGCCGTTATCACATGGATGCGATGATTTTAGGCGAATATCCTATAAGCACTCCTTGGCTTTTTCGTAAAATGTGAAGTTCATAGCCTAAGTTCCTCTTTTTCAGCGGACACCCTTTGAAAAATAACTTCACTCCGTATTCAACTCACCACCTATAAAGGTGGGGTATTTTACTGAAAGAAGTTAAAGTAACTACTCTTAACTCTACCATGCTTTTTGCTTCTATGCATTATTCTAAATCCTAAGACATTATACGATATTGTATTTAACTATATTTCGACAAATATTTCTCGGGAAATAACATAGATTTAAATACAACGTATACAAAAAGACAGCCCTATTTTGGACTGTCTTCTATTCGAACTGATTAACGCCCTACATATGTTAATGGATTTTCTAACGAACCATTTTTTTTAACTTCAAAGTGTAGATGTGTACCTGTTGAATTTCCAGTAGAGCCCATAATACCTATAACAGAACCTTTTTCTACCACTTGCCCTACTTTTACTTCAATCGAAGAAAGGTGTCCGTAAAGCGTTGTATAACCATTATGATGATCAATTACAATACGATTACCGTAGCTGCCTGAGACACCAGCAGCGACAACAACACCATTATCTGAAGCTAAAATATTATAATTATTAGGACGAGCGATATCAATACCACGATGGAGCTCCCCCCAACGTTGGCCCATCCCACTTGAAATATAACCACCCACTGTTGGCCATGTAAACTCACCCGTACCACGTGAAGAAATCACTTTCGTACCAACTACTTCAATTTCATCAACTGGTTGTTGTATAATATTTCCTTTTAACGCAACTTTGGATATACGAGTTCCGTTTTCAGACGTTAATAAATAAGATGTTTCTTTACTTCCATTAACACCTTGTTGTTTTATCACTTTCTCACCTTTATACATCGTCGGATCTTCTTCAACTATTTTCTTAAACGGAATAGTATCAGTAACTTTCTTCTCCTGTTTTACTTCAAGTGTTACAAATGGTTTAGCGACTGTTACGTTTAATGCTTGTCCAATCTGTAAAACTGTATCCACGGTGATACCAGGATTTAAAGCTACTAGCTCAGTTGTTGTTAATCCATGTTTTTGGGCAACCGATCCTAAAACATCACCTGATTGAACTTTATATGTTTCTTGTTCAAGAGAGCCTGTCATTAAATATTTCACGGCTTCCGTAGGCGTTACAATAGCATTGGGTGCTACTTTTTGTATTGCACCTGAAACTTTCTGTTTAAAAGAAACATCTACAAGGCGCGCTTCACCAGTCTGTAATGGTGGAATATTCGTTGATTGTTGGTTAACATATAAACTATTTAGCTCTTGCTGTGAAACATATTGTAGTTTAAGCATACGAATAGTATCTTCATAGTCTTTTGCATCTTTTAAAGAAACTACAGGCTCACCATCTACCGATAATGTAAATGATGGAGCTTGAACTACTAAAGATTGCTCCAATTTCTCCAAAATTTCCACATCTTTAGTTTGATTACTAAATACTTTCTCTGGGATTATTTTGACAGAAGAACTAGCATCGATCGATACCTCTTTGTATTGTTGACTTGCTCCTTTTTCCTTTGACGCAATAATTTCTTCAACAGCTTTCTCATTTGAGACCGCACCTATATATTGATTTCCCACGTAAACGTGATAAATTTTATTCAAATCTTCATTATGATTTTCTTTTGCAAAACCTACATCAAACGTTAAACTTGTCATTAACACTGTAATAATGGATATCTTTTTAATTGAAGAAAATTTTTTTTCTTTTCTTGACCAAGACGAACTCATCAATAAAGCTCCTTCCAACTTTAACCTTTAGCAGGATTAATTACCCACAAGGATTTTTTGCACCAATATACTGTACCATAAAGAAAATACGGTTAGATTGTTTTCATCTTTTTGTAATGTAAATGTATTATTTCTCTACTACTTGTTACAAAATTACTATTTTTGTAGCAATAAATAAAAATAATTGTAAGCGCGGATATTCTCTTCAGTCGTGTCTTTTCAAAGGAGATCTGATGTAAATTTCACTCAATACGTTTCGCTTTCGGTGTACAAAAGACATTTACTGAATTCTTTCTGTAAATTTGGAGCGTTTGAGAAAAATGTAGTATTGTATTTATTTTTAGTATGATTTAAGACTTACCACTTTTTAGTTTATTAATATTCCTATAAAATAGAAAAGAGATATACTAGTTGATTGGAGCGATTAATTTGAATGATTCACAAACCTCTGGAATAACCACTAAAGTAAGAAAGCCCCAAAACAAAAATACTGTTCGTAAACTTATAATGAGGACCATTATGGTGTCATTAGGTGCAGTCATTATGGCACTAGGGCTGGAGCTATTTTTAGTACCAAACAACATTATGGATGGTGGAATCGTAGGCGTATCCATTATCACTTCGCATTTATTAAATTTACCTCTTGGGATTTTTATCTTCATTTTAAACTTACCTTTTATCTTTTTAGGCTATAAACAGATTGGTAAAACTTTTGCACTTTCATCAGGACTCGGAATTACAGTACTCTCATTAGCAACACTTTTCTTACATAATATAAAACCATTTACTCAAGACACACTATTGGCCACAGTTTTTGGAGGCATGATTTTAGGTATTGGTGTCGGAATCGTCATTCGTTATGGTGGCTCGTTAGATGGGACAGAAATTTTAGCTATTTTATTTAATAGTAAAACGCCGTTTTCCGTTGGTGAAATTATTATGTTCTGCAATGTACTCATCTTTACAGTAGCAGGATTTGTGTTCACATGGGAACAAGCCATGTACTCTATCCTGGCATACTATATTGCCTATAAAATGATTGACATCGTCATTCAAGGGATGGAGGAATCAAAATCTGTTTATATCATTAGTGACGAAATTGATGAAATCGGACAGACCATTATGGACCGACTTGGTCGAGGTGTAACTTTCCTTCATGGTGAAGGGGCTTATACGGGTAACGATAAAAAAGTTATTTTTACCGTCATTACTCGATTAGAAGAATCGAAACTTAAATCAATCGTTGCGGAAATTGATGATCATGCATTCCTAGCAATTGGTAATATTGCAGAGGTTAGAGGTGGTCGCTTCAAGAAAAGAGATATTCACTAATGACAAAAGGGGCGTACCGTATATGGCATGTCCCTTTTGTTGTGAAAAAATATAACACCAATGAAATTAAGTATGGCTCTTCGGCAAAACGAGTAGGTGATTTCCGTTCCGACTGAGCGCTTTCCCGGGGGCGTCCGATGAGCCGCTTCACTCGCATTGCTCGCTCCAGGGTCTCATCTGTGACGCTGATCCCCAAGGAGTCGCTCAGTCTCCACTCCAATCACCTACTTCTCTTAGTGTATCTTCTGCATATCACTCTAATATGCGAAAATATAGAAGTTGTAACAGTTGTCTTTTGTATGAAAGCGAAGCGACAATAACAGATGTCTTTGCAAAGATTAGCTACAGCAGCCATAACGTTCACTTTGGAATACATAAAATATATCCGTCATCTCTCACCTCAAAATGACAGCAAAGAGAGATTAGGTATAAAAAAGGACGTACCGCATATGGTACGTCCTTTTTTGATTTATAATTATTTTGCTTCCCAAACGTCCACTAATACGTTCGTTTGTTCACGTGCAGGACCAACAGAGAAAGTAGCGATTTCAATACCAGTTAATTCACTTACACGTTCTACATAGCGTCGTGCATTCTCAGGTAGCTCTTCTAATGTTTTGCAGCCTGTAACATCTTCTGCCCAGCCTGGAAGCTCTTCATAAATTGGTTCACATTGTTCAATAATATGAAGGTTTGCTGGATACTCAGTAATTGTTTCATCTTTATATTTATACGCAGTACAAATTTTCACTGTTTCTAAGCCAGATAAAACATCAATTGAATTAAGCGCAAGATGCGTAATACCACTTACTCGGCGTGAATGGCGCACAACTACTGTATCAAACCAGCCTACACGACGTGGACGACCAGTTGTTGTACCGTATTCACGGCCAACTTCACGAATTTGTTGACCTACTTCATCAAATAATTCAGTAGGGAACGGTCCATCACCAACACGAGATGTATAGGCTTTAGATACACCAATAACACTTGTAACTCGTGATGGGCCAACACCAGCACCAATCGCTACTCCGCCGGCAACAGGATTTGAAGATGTTACATATGGATACGTACCTTGATCGACATCAAGTAAAATACCTTGTGCTCCTTCAAATAACACTTTGCCGCCTTCATCTAGTACATCATTTAAGATTTTAGACGTGTCTGTTACATATTTTGCGATTTCTTGTCCATAGCTGTAATATTCTTCGAAAATTTCTTCGAATGTTACACCTTCAACTTCGTAAAATTTCTCAAACAACTTATTCTTAATTACTAAATTTTGACGTAGTTTTTCTTCAAATACATCCTTGTCTAGTAAATCAGCCATACGGATACCGATACGTGCTACTTTATCCTGATAACATGGCCCAATACCTTTACAAGTTGTACCAATTTTATTATCGCCACGGCTTTCCTCATCAGCGATATCTTGCTTTATATGATATGGCAAAATAACATGCGCACGGTTAGAAATTCGTAAATTATCTGTATTAATGCCACGCTCTTGTAAGCCTCTAAGCTCAGTCACTAATGACTTTGGATTTACAACCAAACCATTTCCGATTACTGAAGCTTTATCTTTATAGAAAATACCTGATGGGATTAAGTGTAACTTATACGTTTCACCATCAAATTTAATTGTATGTCCTGCATTATCACCACCTGCAAAACGAGCGATTGCATCGGCTTTTTGTGAAAGGAAATCTGTAATTTTACCTTTTCCTTCGTCTCCCCACTGTGTTCCTACAACTACAACTGATGTCATAGTCAGCACCTCCGTTAGATACAATTTGTATCTCAATTTTTAAGCCGTTAATTATTGTAACAATGATAGAAACGCCTAGTCAACAAAAATACTTAAAAACACGAACGTAAAATCAAAAAACATGATTCAACGTTCGTGTTTAATAACAGAATGGTATGAATATTATCTAACATTCAGATTAATTCCGTTTTGGTATAGTCGCAAACGTTATGTCCCTCTTTTTCAATCAGCATTTGGCCAACATAGTGTATGGTTGATTTCCGTTCCGACAGGGCGCTTTCCTGGAGTTGTCCAATCGTAACGCAGATCAACTTATATACATGGCATATGTTTTACAAATTTCATTTTCAACTACTGATGATGAGCCAAATACATATTTAGTCACGTGGAGGTGGTGGCGGCATTTGCGACCAATCCACATTAATGAATTTATTGAATTCTTTTTTAAAGGCAAGTGTAACTGTACCTGTCGGACCGTTACGCTGTTTAGCAATAATAATCTCAATCATATTTTTACTCTCGGACTCCTTATCGTAATAATCATCACGATATAAGAAGGCAACAATATCAGCATCTTGCTCAATACTTCCCGATTCACGTAAGTCACTCATCATTGGTCGCTTATCTTGACGTTGCTCAACGCCACGAGATAGCTGTGATAATGCAATGACTGGAACCTTTAATTCACGCGCTAAATGTTTTAAAGAACGTGAAATCTCAGATACCTCTTGCTGACGATTCTCCCCTGGTTTACCACTACCTTGAATAAGTTGTAAATAGTCAATTAAAATCATACCGAGGCCATGCTCTTGTGCTAAACGTCGACATTTTGCGCGAATTTCATTAATACGTACACCCGGTGTATCGTCAATAAAAATTCCTGAATTTGATAAACTCCCCATTGCCATAGTTAGTTTACCCCAATCTTCCGTTGTTAAAGCACCTGTACGTAAAACTTGTGCATCTATATTTCCCTCTGCACAAAGCATACGCATAACTAGCTGCTCAGCACCCATCTCTAAGGAGAAGATCGCAACATTTTCCCTTGCTTGAACGGCAACACTTTGTGCGACATTCAATGCAAAGGCTGTTTTCCCTACAGATGGACGTGCAGCAACAATAATCAAATCGTTACGCTGGAAGCCAGCTGTTATATTGTCTAAGTCACGGAAGCCTGTCGGAATACCTGTAACATCACCTTTTTGTGATTGAAGCTGCTCAATGTTATCAAAGGTTTCCACCAATACATCTTTAACATGCTTAAAGTCACCCGCATTTTTACGATTGGCTACCTCCATCATTTTCTTCTCTGCTTCACCAAGTAATGCCTCTACCTCATCTTCACGAGTATAGCCATCTTCTACTATTTTAGTAGCTACACGAATTAAACGACGTAATAGAGACTTTTCTTCGACAATTTTCGCATAGTGTGCGACGTTAGCAGCTGTAGGGACAGCATTGGCGAGCTCTAGTAAATATGATAGCCCGCCAACATCCTCAATTTCTTTTTTAGCTGATAATTCTTCAGTAACTGTGACAACATCTATCGCTTTTCCCAGATCACTTAACCGTAGCATCGTCTCGAAAATTTGCTTATGTGCATTATGATAAAAATCATCTGCTAGTAAAATTTCAGATGCAGTGATTAACGATTGAGGATCGAGGAAAATCGCACCGATAACCGATTGCTCCGCTTCCCGGTTATGCGGTGGAACGCGATCCATCATCGGTTCGTTCATGGATTGTCGCCCCTTATTCTTCCGTTACATGAACTTTTAAAGTAGCAGATACTTCATGGTGTAGTTTTACAGGTACATTTGTAAAGCCTAGCGCACGAATTCCATCACTTAAAGTCATTTTACGTTTATCAATTTTTATGCCATGCTTTTTTTGAAGTGCATCGGCAACTTGCTTTGAAGATACTGAACCAAATAGGCGACCACCTTCACCTGATTTTGCTTTTAGTTCTACCGTTAAAGCTTCTAATTTTTCTTTTAATGCTTTTGCTTCAGCTAATTCGGCAGCAGCATTTTTAGCTTCCAAATTCTTTTGACCTTCTAATTGACTTAATGCTTGTGCATTTGCTTCAGCAGCATAACCGTTTTTAATTAAGAAGTTTTGTGCATAGCCGTCTGCTACATTTTTTATTTCGCCTTTTTTCCCTTTTCCTTTAACATCTTTTAAAAATACTACTTTCATGATTCAGAACTCCCTTCGAGTACCTCATTTATGGCCTCTTCTAAATATTTTTTTACTCCAGCAATGGAATTTGATTCGACTTGGCAAGCTGCATTAGTTAAATGCCCGCCGCCGCCTAGCTTCTCCATAACAAGCTGCACGTTTACTTCGCCAAGTGATCTTGCACTTATGCCAATTTTGCCATCTGACCGATGCGCAATGACAAAGGAAGCACCGACATCTTTCATTGTTAGTAATATATCTGCGGTTTGCGCAATTAGTACAGAGTCATACACTTTCGCTTCTTCACCTACAGCAATAGCAATACCCGGTTTCACGAACTTAACAGTCTGCACTATTTTAGAACGTTCAATATACGTATCTACATCTTCTTTTAATAATCGCTGTACTAGCACTGTATCGGCTCCATTTGTCCTTAAATAAGAAGCCGCTTCAAACGTACGGGCTCCCGTACGCAGTGTAAAACTTTTCGTATCGACAATAATTCCCGCTAGCAATGCAGTAGCTTCTAGCATATTAATCTTCGCACGTTTTGGTTGATACTCGAGTAATTCTGTCACAAGCTCAGCTGTTGACGATGCATATGGCTCCATATAAACAAGCGTTGGATTTTCTATAAAATCCTCACTGCGACGATGATGATCAATGACCACAACTTTTTCAGCCAACTTCAATAGGTGTGAATCGATGACTAAATTTGGTTTATGTGTATCGACAATAATGAGCAATGATTTTTCTGTCATTTTTGTCGCAGCTTCCTCTGGTGTTAGGAAATGTTCATAGAAATCGGATTTACTCTCAATTTCATTCATTAAACGGGTTACACTTCCGTTTAATTCTTCAAAATTTATGATAACGTAGCCCTTCACATCGTTCATTTGTGCCATTTTACGTACACCAACAGAGGCGCCAATAGAGTCCATATCCGGATTTTTATGCCCCATAACAAACACTTGATCACTATCCTGAATTAAATCGCGTAGTGCATGGGAAATAACACGAGCTCTAACGCGTGTACGTTTCTCAACCGGGTTCGTTTTCCCGCCATAGAACTTCAGCTTTCCTGTAGGTTGCTTGATGGCAACCTGATCACCACCACGACCTAAAACAAGGTCTAAACTTGATTGTGCTAGCTCACCAAGTTCTACTAATGAAGATGACCCCGCGCCTACGCCAATACTTAATGTTAATGACATATTTTTTTGCGCCGTTTTTTCTCGAATTGTATCTAAAATAGCAAATTTTTTCTTTTCAAGCTCCATTAAAATCGATTCGTTTAATACAGCTAAAAAACGATCGGATGATATTCGTTTCACAAATATCCCTTGCTCAGCCGCCCAATCATTAACAATTGATGTCACTAGCGTATTCGTTAAACTACGTGGTTGGTCGTCCATTGCTTGTGTAATTTCGTCATAGTTATCAACAAATAAAATCGCAATAACTGTACTATCAGCATAGTATTGTTTTTCAATAGCTATCTGCTCAGTGACATCAAAGAAATATAATAAATTCTCTTCTTTTTTATAATAAACTCGGTACTTACGATCACGAAGCGTAATCGTATCTTCGTTTGTCTCCTCGGTCTTCATTAGCACGTAAATGTCGTCAGATATATTAACGATTCCTTCACCTACTAAATTCTCCATATTTAAAACATTTTGCATATATGGATTCGACCATTCTATTTCATATTGATCATTGACAAGTAATATCCCAATTGGCATTTCAAGCAATGCCTCTTCCCCAACTTTTTTCATGCGGAAAGAGATGGATTCAATATGCTTTTCCGTTTCTTCAAAGGTAATCTTTTCTACCTTCCACGTATAGGCCATTAATAGAACAAAACCTACTCCATAACCGATACCTATCCCGATATTCCAAATACATAGAAGCACGAACGTCACAATGCCAAAAATGGAAAGAACAAAAAGCGGATAGCGGATTGGTCGTTTTCTAAAAGTCCCCATTACATCAGCCCCTTATTCTTTGGTTTTCCCTTTCACAAGTGAACGTAAGTCGAAACCTAAATCTACGATGCCTAGCAATATCATAATGGATGATAGTGGTAAAGCTAACAAAGTTGCTATCCACTTAACAGCATTAGGCATTTCCTTTTTAGAAATAAAGTAATGTATAAAGGAAATCCCCTGCAGGATTAATAACATCCATAAGATAGAAGAAACATTTAACACAATAATATCTAATGTAGATCCAAACTCCGGACGCACAAATAAATTAATGCATAAAACAATCATGTAATACCATAAAATAGATCGTGGTAAACGCATATTTTGGAACGGTGCAAATTTTGGTACGTCTAAACCAAGACGTTTTAATACAGGTAAATTTAACGTTATGATAATAAATGCTGTCATAAACGCAGTGATTGTTACTGTTGCAGGTATTGTCAGCTCAATTGGTTTTAACATAGCCTCAATTTGTTCTTGCTGAAACACTACTTGACCTGTCACCGTTTTTGCAAGTTCATTTGATTGCTCATAATTTTCGCGTAAAAGATCTATGCTCATGCTAATAATATTGATATTAGCAAATTGAACATAGGCTACATAAACAATTGCCATTGACAGAAGAACAGCCACTCCAGACGACATGAATAGGTAAAGTTTGCTCTTCTTTTGATTAATTGCACTTCCTATAACGATACCAAGTAACGCCAAAATAAAGGCAAATGGTAGCATAATTATGCCACTCGTTAAAGCGGTTAAGATACATCCTACTACTGCTACGAGTATTGATGATGAACGCTTGTAATTTGCGCTATACCAAGTAATCGGTAGTGGGGCAAATAGTAGACCTACTATAAAAATGAGTGGTACATATGCAGAAATAAGCATTAGAATCGTAAAGATTGCGACCGTCATTGAGCCTTGTACAAGCGCCTTTGTTTGATTATTCGGCATTGAAAACCTTCCTTTTTTTAGTCAAACTTACTGACCTTTATTGTACCATTTTTTCAGGTTATTGAACAAAAAACGCTAAGAACAACTTATGCTTTGTCATTAATTTTGTAGAACCAATGACTAAAGCATAAAACACATAGCTATATAGGAGATTTTTTACCGAAAAAGCATAACAAATTCATTTATTGGTTATGTTCTTCTATATATATTATTTTTAAATCTTTTTAGCAATAAAAAAAGCAACTTACGACAGTTACTAATACATGAAAAAAGGCTTTTAATCGAAGTGATTATAAGCCGTTTTGTTTTAAAATGTCCTTAGTCGATTGTTTCTCAATCTCTAACGTTCCATCTTTTCTTTATTCATGTCTATTAAGAGTGTAATAAATTCTTATCATAATAGCAAACGGTAATATATAGAGCAATTACTGAGATAAACCAAGCTACCATAGCATGGGAGTTGATTTCCAACCAACATGACATGCGTTTTAACCATCCTCATCTTTCGGTAAAATAAACAATATTACTAAAATCGGGATACTCATTCTCGATTGCCCTACCCTATGTGATTATTCACAAGTTACACCTTATAAAATTTCCATATCAGAGGTTACAAGGTTAGCGACTCCATTTTCACAAATAAAAAAAGCACAATCAAAGCGATTAAACCTTGTTGTGCCTTTATTTATATCTTATTTGTCTTCTGCTACGAATGGAAGTAATCCCATGATACGAGAAACTTTGATAGCTGAAGTTAATTTACGTTGGTACTTAGCGCTAGTGCCAGTTACGCGACGTGGTAAGATTTTACCGCGCTCAGAGATGAATTTTTTAAGTAAATCCACATCTTTATAGTCGATATTCGTAATGTTATTAGCAGTGAAGTAGCAAACTTTACGGCGTTTGCGGCCTCCGCGACGTGGTGCCATAGTGTGTCTCCTCCTTATCATTTTTTATTTTAGAAGTATTAGAACGGTAAGTCGTCCTCAGATACTTCTATCGGTCCTTTGCTATTAGCAAATGGATCCTCATCTACACGTGTATAATTTGGCTGATTCACAGGTGGTTGATTTTGCTGATAAGCATCGCCTCCAAATGAACCCTGTCCTGGCATAGCACCACCAAACTGTTGTTGTGGTTGACCACCGCCATATGACGGTTGGTTATTACCGTAAGTCTGTCCACCACCATATTGAGGAGATGCAGGAGCACCGCCACCATTACGAGGTTCTAAAAACTGTACGCTATCGGCCACTACATCAGTTGTGTATACTCGCTTACCATCTTGTCCTTCATAACTGCCTGTTTGAATGCGACCTTCAACTCCAATTAAACTTCCTTTTCGCATGAAGTTCGCTAGGTTTTCGGCCTGTTTGCGCCAAGCAACACAGCTAATGAAATCAGCTTCGCGGTCACCTTGTTGGTTTGAGAATGTTCGATTTACAGCAACTGTAAATCTTGTAGACGCAACACCATTAGGCGTATAGCGTAGCTCAGGATCTTTTGTTAGTCTTCCAACTAATACGACACGGTTTATCATCAGAAATGCAACCTCCTTTTTTCAGCATTTTGTTAAATGATTATGCTTCTTGGCGAACCGCAATGTGACGAATGATATCTTCGCTAATGTTAGCAAGACGTGTGTATTCGTTAATTGCATCTGAAGTAGCGTTTACTTTAACGATTTGGTAGAAACCTTCGCGGAAGTCTTGAATTTCATAAGCTAAGCGGCGTTTGCCCCACTCTTTTGATTCGATGACTTCTGCACCGTTAGAAGTTAAGACTTCGTTGAAACGTTCAACTAAAGCTTTCTTCGCTTCGTCTTCAATGTTCGGACGTACGATGTACATTAATTCGTATTTTCTCATCTGTTTACACCTCCTTATGGACTTAGGCTCTCCTGTATACAGGGAGCAAGGAGCAAGTAATAATTATTACTCACATCAATGAATTGTAACATATAGATACATGCCTTTCAAGTCGCAACTAAACAATTCTTTCTATATAATGAACTTAATTCATGAATGAACGGAGGATCTTCATGCTACCAGATAAAGAACCAATCGTAATAGAGTTGGATATAAAAAAACTAATGATGGACAATATAGTTGTCACAAGTGGCCTTGTCATATTATTTGTAGCTATTCAATATATTTGCTTTAAAAATTTTGATTTTTCATTTTGGAATATAATACTTGGATCTATCCTTTTTGTTATTCTATATATTATTTTCATTGTCTTACATGAAGCCTTTCATTTAATTGGCTTTATGCTCTTTGGAGGCGTACCCTTTAAATCGTTAAAATATGGCCTGAATTTAGAGCTTGGCATAGCGTACGCAACAACTGAACAACCGTTACCGAATCATGCAATGAAAAAAGCTTTATTGCTCCCATTCTGGACAACTGGCGTTCTCCCGACAATTGCTGGTTTCTATTTTAATAGTACTGTTTTAGTGTTAGTGGGAGCCTTTTTAATCGCTGGAGCAGTAGGTGATTTTTCCATGTATAAAGAATTGCGCAAATACCCAAAGAACGCGTTAATACAGGATGATCCTCATCTACCTAAGCTTTATGTATATATGCCCGAGGAAAAGAAATAACTTTACTGAACGTCACGTTACATATAGAATCTGCTTGTCTCCAAGCAGATTCAATTTTTTTAACACAAATTTATGGCGTTAAAAAACTATGCTGTGCAGCTGTATATAAATTTCTCCAAATACGATTAATTGAAGATGTCTCCGTAATTGCATCCATGCCAAGTCTACGTATTAAGCTATTGGAAATATCTACACAAGCCGCTGCAATATCTTTACTTATTCGTGAAAATTGTTGTAGTTCTTCTTCAGTCAACTCATGATCTTCTTTATGTTTTTTCCAGTATTCATTCAACATTAAATAATATCGCTCTTCAAGCTGTTTAAAGTTTTTCTGTTGCTGCATCAATAAAAATTGGATTGCACCCATACGTTCGGTACGGCTTGGATCATGCTTCCTTTGCTTTACTAAAACAGACGCCTCTTCTAAAAAATTTTCTGTTATTCCAAGACAAACACTTACAAATGAAGCTTCTGCAAATGCACCAAACGGAAAACTATGTACCGCACTTCCATACTTGTTTTTAATTATGCCCAATTGGAATGTTTCCTCTTCAGGTACCCAAACATCTTGCATACGAATCGTATGGCTAGCTGTCGCTTTTAAGCCCATCGCTCGCCAATCATTAAGAACCTCTACTTGATCACAATTTACTGAGCAACTTATTATTTTATCAGTTCTAATACCCTCATACTCGACAAAGCAATTCATCGTAAAAGTTGTAGCATAATCTGCTCCACTACAATACTTCCATTGACCTGTTACACGATAGCCCCCAACTACTTTTACCGCTATGCCCGAAGGATAGCCGCTGCCTGCTATGACTGCATTTCTTGGTGAAAATATTTTTTCACAAATCTCTTTATTCAATGTTGGAATAAACGCGTTACCCCCTGTCCCTATTGTGACAAGCCACCCAAAGTTGCCATCAAGTGCAGACATCTGTTGGAATACTTTAATGCCCTCTAGTAGCTCTAAATCTTTACCGCCTAATTCCTTTGCAGTGAATAGCTTAAACAATTGCTGCTCATAAATAAGCTCCACTATATCTTTTGGCAATCTACCTAGCTCCTCAATTTCTAAACCACGATCTTTTATTTGTAATATGTTCATACTAATCCTCCAGATTGAAAATTCAGATAAAAATATATACAAAAAAGGCAATCTATTGAAAGATTGCCTCTGTTCGTTTTTTACACATTGAAACGGAATAACATAATATCGCCATCTTGTACAACATACTCTTTACCTTCAAGACGTACTTTACCAGCTTCTTTAGCAGCAGGTTGAGAACCAGCTTCTACTAAATCATCGAAAGCAACTGTTTCTGCACGAATAAATCCACGTTCAAAGTCTGTATGAATGACTCCTGCACATTGTGGTGCCTTCATACCTTTACGGAACGTCCATGCACGTACCTCTTGTACTCCAGCAGTGAAATAAGTTGCTAGCCCTAGTAAATCATATGAAGTACGGATTAATTGGTCTAAACCAGATTCTTTAATGCCTAGTTCTTCTAAGAACATTGCTTTTTCTTCATCATCAAGCTCAGAAATTTCTTCCTCGATTTTTGCACAAATTGTGATAACTTGAGCTCCTTCAGCAGCTGCATACTCACGTACTTTTTGCACATATTCGTTATTATCTGCGTCAGCAACTTCATCTTCTGAAACGTTTGCCACATAAAGCATAGGTTTAATTGTTAAAAGATGAAGTCCTTTAATAACCTTTAGCTCGTCATCTGAAAGCTCTGCAGCGCGTGCTGGACGACCGTTTTCTAATTGTTCTTTAACTTTTACAAGAATTGGTTCTTCGATCATTGCTTCTTTGTCTTTTTGCTTTGCCATTTTGCCAACACGTTGTAATCGCTTATCAACAGATTCTAAATCAGCAAGTGCAAGCTCTAAATTAATGACCTCAATATCGTCAATCGGATCTACTCCACCTGATACGTGCGTAATATTTTCATCAACAAAACAACGTACAACTTGGCAAATTGCATCTACTTCACGAATATGTGCAAGGAATTTGTTCCCTAACCCTTCACCCTTTGAAGCGCCTTTTACGATCCCAGCAATATCTGTGAACTCAAATGCTGTTGGTACTGTTTTTTTAGGTGTTACTAATTCTGTTAATTTATCTAAACGTGCATCTGGTACTTCAACAATACCGACGTTCGGATCGATTGTTGCGAATGGATAGTTTGCAGCCAATGCGCCCGCTTTTGTAATTGCGTTAAATAATGTTGATTTTCCAACGTTAGGTAAACCAACGATTCCAGCTGTTAATGCCATGAATGGACACAACCTTTCTATGATCTGTTCAAATTTGTTCTTTTTTCCCGTACTAACGGATACTGTGAGGTTACAGAAGTCCTCACTGATGAATCACTGTATAACCTTATCTATTATATTGATTCACTCATAAAAAGTCTAATACACATCAATTTCGCCTTGGCGTAATTGCGTCCGGATTTTGAATTGTGCGGGCATAATTCATTCCTTTCAAAATCCGTGACATCCGCCGGAGGCTTTATCTTCAATCAGTGGGTATCAGAACACCTACTGATTGAAGATAAAAACTAGTCTTCACTAGCGGAAATTAAAACCTTCTTCATTTTTTTCTCAAATTCGCGGCGTGGAATCATGACGCTATGCTGACAGCCTTCACATTTAATGCGTACATCTGCCCCCATCCGAATAATCTTCCACTCATTTGTGCCACATGGATGTTGCTTTTTCATTTCAACAATATCATTTAAACCAAATTTCTTTGCGTCCATATTACTCACTTCTCCCCTCTTCATTTCCATTCACACCATAGAACATCATTTTCGGATGAGCCATTGGTATATTATTTTCTTCAAAGAGTTTTGTAACATCACGACGAATAGTACGAGCCACTCCATATTGTTGCTGTGGTAATGTTTCTGCGGCTATACGAATCGTTACTTCTGTACCCTTAACATTTTGTACTCCTAAAAATACAGGTACTGCTACAAGTTCCTTATGAATTTCAGGTAAAGTATTTAAATACTTTTGAATAATAGATTCAGCTCTTTCAAAATTGGCATCCGTCGTCATTTGTAAATCTATATAAATTTTAGAGTTGTTGACAGAGTAATTGACAACATCGCCAATCGAACCATTCGGAATAATAAACTGCTCCCCTGTAGCACCATTAATCTTTGTCGTACGTAAGCCTATCTCTACAACAGTTCCTTCAGCTGCATTGATTTTTATATAATCGCCAACACCAAATTGATCTTCAAAAATAATAAAGAATCCCGTAATGACGTCCTTTACTAAGCTCTGCGCACCAAAACCAATGGCTAAACCGACAATCCCTGCTCCTGCCAGTAACCCTGCTATCTTAATGTTTAATATAGAGAGAATAGCAATGATTGCTGAAAAATATACAGCATAGGAAATGACACTTTGTAATAATCTTGAAATTGTTGTTTGGCGACGTTCTGAATGATCTAAAGGCGAACGCATACGCATTAAAAACACTTTTTTAATAAATTTTTTACCTAATCGGACAGCTAACCACGATGCGATCAAAATAACCGTTATCTTAATTGAAGCAGTCATTATCGTTTCCCAAAGCTTTTCTGACATCAGCTTATCCCATAAGTTATTTAATACCCTTTCACTAAACCAATCCATTATTACCACCTCTTGAATAACTTGCTAAAAATTTGCGTATACTGCATAAAAATCGAGCACTTCTTACAAATAAAAAAGAAAGCGAGTTTTTCTATGAATACTATACCAAAATTGTTACTCCCTTATTCTCTTCATCATGAAAGTAAAAATATCGTTTGGCAATTAAGTACATTATTTTTAGAACATATACCCTTTCATCATGAACGCCTTATTTTCTGTTGTATTGGAAGTGACCGTTGTACAGGTGATACGCTTGGGCCGTTAACAGGTAGCTTCCTAAAAAAGTCAGTTAGTTTTCCCTATGAAATTGTAGGCTCTTTAGAAAATCCTTTGCATGCCCTTAATTTAGACACTACTATGCAACAGCTACACAATCATACTATAAAACCTTTCATTATTGCGATTGATGCATGTCTTGGAAGTGAACAAAATGTTGGACATATTTCTGTACAGAACGGACCTATTTTTCCGGGAAAAGCTGTCAAAAAACAATTACCCCCAATCGGTGACATTTCCATTAAAGGAATCGTCAATGTTGGAGGCTTTATGGAAATGCTTGTTTTACAAAATACAAGACTTCATATTTCCTATGCAATGGCTGAAAAGCTTTCAAGAGCTCTATTGCTCGCTGCCCATCGTTACTCATTGAAAAATATAGAAGATAGCAACCACAATACCGACAATAAGGATACCTGGCAACAAGTTAGCAGCCTTGATTTTAGTTAAACCTGCTATATTTAAACCAATGGCAAAAATCATAACACCGCCTACAGCAGTCATTTCATGAATAAACATTTGTAGTGCAGCCTCAGGTATAAAAGAGCTGATAACACCCGCGAAAAGTGCAATTAAACCTTGATAGACAAATACAGGTATTGCAGATAATAGCACGCCAATACCTAATGTAGATGTTAAGATGATCGATATAAATCCATCGATTAATCCTTTCGTAATCAGTACATTATGATCATTACGCAGACCACTATCGAGTGCACCAATGACGCCCATAGAGCCAACTACAAAGATTAAAGAAGCCGTTACAAAGCCTTCTGCTATACTAATTTGATTATTATCAGTTCGTTTTTTACTGAATAAAGATTCTACCCATTGTCCAAGTCTATTCATTTGCTTATCTAAATCTAACCACTCACCAATTACTGTACCGACCACTAAACTTATCATTAAAATAATAAAATTATCACTTTCAAAGCCCATTTTAATCCCTAAAAGTGCAACTGCTAAGCCGATAATCGATAATACAGTAGACTTCATCGATTCAGGTATATTTTTAAAAATACGTCCTACCAATGCTCCTACCATGATGAGCAGCGCGTTAATGAATGCCCCTAGTAATACCACGTCCCTACCTTCCTTCTCTCTAGATAAATAGAGAGCGCCTTGTAGTTTGGCGCTCTGATTACGTTATCGATATTTCTCTTACTCTTCTTGTAAATTTAGTATTTCTAAAATGCGTTCTAAATCATCTTCAGAGTAAAATTCAATTTCAATTTTCCCTTTATTATTAGCTTTTCTAATTTGTACATTTGTTCCAAAATAATCACGTAACTGTGATTCCTTAGCTGCAACAAATATATCCTTTTTCTTCGGTTGAGTTGTTTCACGTGAAACTTCTTCATTTAAGTTGTGTACTAACATCTCAACTTGTCGCACATTTAAACCTTGTTTAATGACCTTATTAGCCACTTCTGATATTCTTCTTTTATTTTTTAATCCTAGTAATGCTCGTCCTTGTCCCATCGATAATGTTCCATCGTTCATAAACTTACGAACATCCTCTGGTAATGCAAGTAAACGAACGTGATTGGCAATATGTGGTCTACTCTTCCCTAATCGTTTTGATAGCTCCTCTTGTGTTAAATGTAAGTTTTCCATTAAGCTTTGGTATGCCTCTGCCTCTTCAATAACTGTCAGATCTTCACGCTGCAGATTTTCTAAAATAGCTAGCTCCATCATTTGCGTATCTGTTAGCTCTTTTATAATAGCTGGAATAACCTCTAACCCTGCTAATTGAGTTGCTCTATAACGGCGTTCCCCCGCTACGATTTCATATTTACGTCCCTTTTTACGTACGGCAATAGGCTGTAAAATGCCATGTTCCTGTATAGAGTCAGCTAATTCTTGTAAAGTTTCTTCATCGAATATTTTACGTGGCTGAAATGGGTTTGCGACGATAAGTTCTAATTGTATCTCTTCCACTTGCCCACTTTGTTCTAAAGACTCCCCAGGAAATAGTGCACTTATGCCTCTTCCTAAACCTTTAGCCATTTTTAATCACTTCCCTCGCCATCTCTAAATACACTTCTGCACCTCTTGATTTTGCGTCATAAGTGATAATTGGCTGTCCATGGCTTGGAGCCTCACTTAATCGCACATTACGAGGAATAATTGTTTTGTATACTTTTTCTTGGAAATATTTTTTTACTTCATCAATAACTTGTAAGCCAAGGTTTGTACGTGCATCAAGCATCGTCAATAATACACCGTCAATGTATAATTGCTGATTTAAATGTTTTTGCACTAAACGGACAGTTGATAACAACTGGCTTAATCCCTCTAATGCGTAATATTCGCATTGTACAGGAATAATGAGTGCATCTGAAGCCGTTAAAGCATTAATTGTTAGTAGCCCTAATGAAGGCGGACAATCGATAATAATATAATCATAGTCTTCTTTTACATCTTGAAGAGCATGCTTTAAACGTACTTCTCTGGAAATAGTCGAAACTAATTCAATTTCTGCTCCTGCTAATGAAATGGTTGCCGGAATGATTGCTAAGTTTTCGACATTTGTTTGTTGAATGACGTTCTCAACTTTTTCATCATCAATTAACACATCATAAATACAGCCGTGAAGTTCTCCCTTATTAACACCAAGTCCACTTGTTGTATTTCCTTGTGGATCAGTATCGATTAAGAGCACCTTCTTTCCTAAATATGCTAGACAAGCGCTCAAATTGACCGATGTCGTTGTTTTTCCTACGCCACCTTTTTGATTGGCGATTGCTATAATTCTACCCATTTAAAAGCACCTGCTTTCATCCATCAAAGTCCACTTTGACAAATCATTTGTAAAATCACTATATAAATACGTCTACCTTACTTTCATTCTATCAAAAAAACAGAACAGAGTTGTATAAAATATTAAGAATATATGCAAAAAAGGAGACATCTCAGAAATATTACTAAGATGTCTCCTTCGTACAGAGATATAAAAGCGACTTATCATCATACTGTGGGATTAATTTCCGTTCCGGCTGGACACTTTGTCGCTGCCGCTTCGCTTTCGCGCAGAGCAAAGCTTCCTGAGGACGTCCGATGAGCCTCAATGAGTCGCCCAGCCTCCACTCTAATCAACCTATATATATGGTATACAGATGACATCCTCAATTTTGATGATGTCATAAAAGTCATTTTTTATTTTTCTAATAAAACTTCAATCACGACTTAAGACTTTTTCTTTTTAGGGATTTTCACTGTAATTTGATAATATTCCTCTGTATCTTCTTCTTCAGTCTTAACTGTAATACCGCTCTTTGTTACCATTGATAACGATTGTTTAATCGTATTTAAAGCAATGCGCACGTCTTTACTAATGGCCTTACGCTTCGGCTTTACTTTCTTCGGCTCTGCTTCTTCTTGTACTTCCAACTCTGGATGCAATAAAGAATAAATTTGCTCTTCTAACTGACGAACATTCCAATCATTTTCAATCGTTTGTTGTAAAACTTCTAGCTGTAGTGGCTGATCTTTAATTGCAATTAATGCACGTGCATGTCGTTCAGAGATTTCACGTTTTAAAATAGCACGCTGTACTTCTTCAGGAAGCTTTAATAAACGCAATTTATTGGCTACCGTGGATTGTCCTTTTCCAAGTCGTTGGGCTAGAGCTTCTTGTGTCAGCTCATGAAGCTCCAATAATTTTTGATAGGCAACAGCTTCTTCAATTGCTGTTAACTCCTCACGCTGTAAGTTCTCAATTAACGCGATAGAGGCTGTTTCCTTATCAGTTAAATTTCTTATAATTGCCGGAACTTCTGTCCATTGTAGCTTTTTCATTGCTCGATAACGACGCTCACCAGCAATAATTTCATATTGGTTTTCTGCTGTTTTACGTACAACAATTGGCTGAATTACACCATGCGTATGAATGGTTCTTGATAACTCTTCAATTTTTTCATCATCAAAAATAGTACGTGGCTGAAAACGGTTAGGTACAATTTGATCAATCGGCAGCTTTATTACCTCTTCCGCTGCATGAACCGTCTCTGCTTGTTCTACTTCATTTTTCACAATAGGCTCAGTTTTATTCCCGCCTCCAAAAAAACGTGAAAAAGGACTTTTCATCCAAGTGGCACCACCTTTAAGTAACTATCTTGCTCTGTTTTATTCTATTATTATTTATTATATTTCCTAAAATGTATATAGTTCGTAGATGTCATTTGCGTGAACCATCCATAACTAGTATGTATGCTCAAAATAGAAAAAATATTTTCTACTTTGAGAAGTTTCACATGAAACACTAATTATTGAATCGGTGATTTATTTGGTACACCTGGTTTACGCGGATATTTTTTTGGTGTTCCTTTTATTTTATCAAAGATATATAACATGCGGTCACTTTCTTCAACAGGTAGCAGGAAAGAAAACTCTTCTTTTAGTGCAACCCCTAATGTAGTCAATGCTTTTTTGGCATCTTTTAATTCTTCCGCACCAGCTGCTGCTTTTAAAGCAACAAAATAACCACCTTGTTTCGCTAGTGGTACACATAACTCTGATAAAACCGATAAGCGGGCTACTGCACGAGCTGTTACAACATCAAACTGTTCACGATATTTCGCATTTTGAGCAAATTCCTCTGCACGTGCATGTACAAAATTCATATTCTCTAATTGTAACTCATCACTTAAATGATTTAAAAATGTAATTCTTTTATTTAAAGAATCGACAATTGTTACATGTAAATGTGGGAAACAGATTTTAATTGGAATACTTGGGAAACCAGCACCTGCTCCTACATCACAAACTGTTGTTACTTTTGAAAAATCAAAATAGAAAGAGGCACTAATCGAATCATAAAAATGTTTTAAATAAACACCTTCTAAATCGGTAATAGCTGTTAAGTTCATCTTTTCATTCCACTCAACAAGTAACTCAAAATATTTTTTGAATTGAGCAATCTGCTTTTCAGAGAGTTCGATACCCTTTTTCTTTAAAGCCTCGATAAATTGTTGTTCGTTCATGTAAAGTCTCCTTTTTCTATATGGCTTTACTATCCCAACATTGACTTGTAAGCATGTATTCGCTCGCTCCTAAAATCAACAATGAGAAAATAGCATAGCCATCAATTATGTCTCGGCATAATTGCGTCCTGAATCGGCTTTGTGCTTAGGCCTGCACGAGGGCCGACATGATGTCGGTCATTTCGGTAATGCCACAGGACGTGGCGTTCTTAGACTGAGTTCCTCTATTTCTACGGATGTTTGGACACCCGCTGAAATAGTGACTTAAAACCGCATTCATCGCACCACCTATGGAGATGGGAGATGAACGCTGAAAGAAGTTAAAAATAGGAAGCGGGCACAAAGGTATGCCCGCCTCTTATTCACTTTACTGTTCTTAATTATTCGCCGCTGACGCGTGCGATTTTACCTTGCTCAATATAAACAAGTAATATTGAAATATCTGCTGGGTTTACACCAGAGATTCGCGATGCTTGGGCGATGGAAAGTGGTGTAACTTGTTTTAATTTTTGTCGAGCTTCTGTTGCTAGACCTGAAATAGCATCATAATCAATATTTTCAGGGATTTTTTTATTCTCCATTTTATGAAGCTTTTCAACTTGTTGCAATGCTTTTTCAATATAGCCTTCATATTTAAGCTGAATTTCAATTTGTTCCTTCACTTCATCGGAAAACTCTATGTCTGCTGGAATTAATGAAGAAATTAAACCATAATTCATTTCTGTACGTTTTAATAAATCTGCTCCACGAATACCATCTTTTAGTTCACTGCCACCTACAGAGCGAATAACAGCTTGTGTTGTTTCGTTTGGTTTAATAATAACTTCACGAAGACGTGCAATTTCGTTATCAATCAGCTCTTTTTTCTCATTGAATTTTGCATATCTTTCCTCAGGAATCATTCCCATATTAAACCCTTGCTCTACCAAACGTAAATCAGCGTTATCATGACGAAGTAGTAAACGATATTCCGCACGAGATGTTAGTAAGCGATACGGTTCATTTGTTCCCTTTGTTACTAGATCATCAATTAATACGCCAATATAAGCATCTGAACGACCTAAGATTAATTCTTCTTTTCCAAGCGCATTAGCAGCAGCATTCATCCCAGCCATTAAGCCTTGAGCTGCCGCTTCCTCGTAACCTGATGTACCATTGATTTGACCAGCAGTATATAAGCCTTTAATACGTTTTGTTTCTAACGTTGGCCATAATTGTGTCGGCACGATTGCATCGTACTCAATAGCATAGCCAGCACGCATCATTTCTGCTTTTTCTAAGCCTGGAATTGATTTTAGTAAACGTGTTTGTACATGCTCTGGTAAGCTAGTTGATAAACCTTGTACATACACTTCACGTGTATCGCGACCTTCTGGCTCTAAGAAAATTTGGTGGCGCGGTTTATCGTTAAATCGCACAACTTTGTCTTCAATAGAAGGACAATAACGTGGACCCGTACCTTTAATCATCCCTGAGTACATCGGTGAAAGGTGTAGGTTTGCTTCGATAATTTCATGTGTTTCTAGGCTTGTATACGTTAGCCAACAAGGTAGTTGATCCATGATGAATTCAGTTGTTTCAAAGCTAAATGCACGTGGAACATCATCCCCTGGTTGGATCTCTGTTTTATCATAATCAATTGTACGGCTATTCACTCGTGGTGGTGTACCTGTTTTAAAACGCACAAGGTCAAAACCAATCTCTTTTAAGTTATCTGCTAAACGAATAGACGGTTGTTGGTTATTAGGACCACTTGAATACTTTATGTCTCCAATAATGATTTCACCGCGAAGGAATGTACCTGTTGTGATAACAACAGTTTTAGCGCGGTAAATAGCACCGATTTGTGTAGTAACACCTTTTACTTCCCCGTCTTCGATAATTAGCTCTTCCACCATACCTTGGTGCATTGTTAAGTTTTCAGTTTCCTCCAACACGCGTTTCATTTCTTGTTGGTATAAAACTTTGTCCGCTTGCGCACGTAATGCACGCACAGCAGGACCTTTCCCTGTATTTAACATACGCATTTGAATATGCGTTTTATCAATAACTTTCCCCATGACGCCACCTAATGCGTCAATTTCTCGTACTACGATTCCTTTGGCAGGACCACCAATGGAAGGATTGCATGGCATAAATGCAATCATATCTAAATTGATTGTTAACATCAGTGTGTTAGCACCCATTTTGGCTGCGGCGTATGCAGCTTCAGAACCTGCGTGACCTGCGCCAATTACGATAACATCAAACGTGCCTGCCTCATATTTTGTTGGCATAGCTCGTATCTTCCTTTCTTTAATAAAATTATTTTCCTAAGCAGAACTGTGAAAATAACTGATTAATTAGGCTTTCCTGTACTGTGTCACCTATAATTTCACCAAGTAATTCCCATGTTCTTGTTACATCTATTTGCACCATATCAACAGGTACACCAGCTTGTGCTGCAGCTAATGCATCCTCGACCGTTGCTTGTGCTTGATGAAGTAATGCAATATGTCTTGCATTTGAAACATATGTTAAATCGCCCGCTTCAATTTGCCCTTCAAAGAATAACGCGGCAATCGCTTCCTCTAGTTCTGCGATACCCTCTTCTTGTAAAAGAGAAGTTGTCACAACGCGACGGTTGCCTGCTAGCTCTTTGACTTGTGCTAAATCAATTTTTTGCGGTAGATCTGTTTTATTCACAATAACGATGTAATCCATCGCTTTAATCGTTTCGAATAGACGCTCATCCTCGGCAGTCAATTCTTCTGCGTAGTTTAAAACAAATAAAATTAAATCTGCGCCACGCAACGCCTCACGTGAACGTTCAACACCAATTCGTTCAACGATATCCTCTGTTTCTCGAATACCAGCTGTATCGACTAAACGAAGCGGAACGCCACGTACATTCACGTACTCTTCTATAATATCACGAGTTGTCCCTGCTATATCTGTCACAATAGCCTTATTCTCCTGTACTAAACTATTTAAAAGAGAAGATTTCCCAACGTTTGGGCGACCTAAAATAACAGTTGATAGACCCTCTCGTAATATTTTTCCCTGAGAAGATGTTTGCAAAAGTTTTATAATTTCATTTCGTACCCATGTACATTTTTCTACTAATACTGGTACTGTCATTTCTTCTACATCATCATACTCCGGATAATCTATATTAACCTCAACTTGCGCTAATGTCTCTAGTAATGCTTGGCGTAAGTCACCAATTAAACGCGATAATTTGCCATCCATTTGTCCTAACGCTACATTCATCGCTCTATCAGTTTTCGCTCTTATTAAATCCATAACTGCTTCAGCCTGTGATAAATCGATGCGTCCATTTAAAAATGCACGTTTTGTAAATTCACCTGGCTCCGCTAGTCTTGCTCCATTAGTTAATACTAGCTTTAAAACGCGATTTACTGAAACAAGTCCCCCGTGACAGTTTATTTCTATTACATCCTCACGAGTGAATGTTTTAGGTCCGCGCATTAATGACAGCATTACTTCCTCTACAACCTCATTCGTTTTTGGATCGACCAAATGTCCATAATGAATTGTATGTGAAGCCTTAGTTATTAAACTTTTTCCACCAGGCGATCTGAATATTTTATCTGCAATTGCGACTGCTTCGTCCCCACTTAAACGAACAATAGCAATAGCGCCTTCACCCATAGGTGTGGATATCGCAGCAATTGTATCGAACTCCATTTAATGACCTCCTTAACGTTATCCACATGTGGATAAATAAAAACCGACCAATACTTACTAACACCTTAGACTAACATATTTTCCGCAAAATCTAAAGTAAGGATAATTTCCAATTGTGGATAATCAGAAAGCTCTACATTATAGCACGTATTTCGACAAATGCCGCGAGTACTAGAACGTTCAGTCTAGATCATAAAAAAAATCATTTTGCCAATGAAATTAAGGCGTCACTGAATAATGTATGGCTCTTCAGCAAAACGAGGGGGTTGATTTCCGTTCCGAATGAGCGTTTTCCTAGGGGAAAGCGAGTAGCCTGGAACGGAATTCACCCCCATCTAAAGCGCCACAACATTCACAAAGATTCCCTCGGCCATCTTGTTTTTCAACAACATAAAAAAGTCATTTTATCATGACGATAAAATGACTTTAATTTTGTCTGTATGTTTTTACGAAGCTTAGTCGTTTTTTACAGGTTCAATGACTAAATAACGATTAGGCTCCGTTCCTTCTGAGTATGTTTCAATATCAAGGCGATTTGCCAATTGATTATGAATAACTTTTCTTTCGTACGACTGCATTGGCTCAAACGTTACACGCTGATTTAAGCGAAGTGCTTTATCCGCCATACGATCTGCCAGTAACTCCAATGCTTCTTGACGACGTTCACGATAGTTTTCTACGTCTAATTTCACCATTAAGAACTGCTTGGCACTTTTATTTAACACAAGATGTGTTAATTGCTGCAAGGAATTTAATGTTTGACCACGTTTCCCTATAAGCAGTGCAGCTTTCTCGCTTTTCAGCTGAAATAATACATATTTCCCTTCACGTGTCGTTTCAATTTCAAGATCATGAATATCCAATTGTTCTGCAATGTTTACTAAATAAGACTTTGCATCTTCAATTGGGTTCATCGAGGTATCTTGTTCCTCTACGACTTGTTGAACCGCTTCGCTATCACTTAGTTGTTCAGAAACTTGTGAACTTATTGTTTCAACATCATCTATTACTGTTGATTCGACAAATTGAGTCGTATTTTGCTGTTCAGCTTTTTCCGCCTCAATCATTGGCCGAACCTGTACTTCTTTTACTGTTACACGAACTTCTGCAGATCGTGCCCCAAAACCTAAAAATCCTTTTTTACCTTCTTGTAAAACTTCAACATCTACTTGTTCACGGGTTTTGCCAAGTTTCTGTAACGCTAATGAGATCGCTTCTTGTGTTGTTGCGCCTATTTGCGTAAGTTGTTTCACTTTTTAGCCCCTCCATTTTGAGCAGGTTGTGTTTTATCTTTTTTCCAAGGTTTATAAATAAACAGGTTTTGAGCAATCGAAATAATGTTACCGATTACCCAGTATAGTGATAATGCTGCTGGTAATGCCATACCGAAACCAATAATCATAAATGGCATAATGTACATCATTATTTTCATTTGAGGGTTATCCATCGCAGGGCCCGTACGTAAAACGATAAATTGCATTAAACCAGCAGTAATTGCTAATGCCGGTGCAGGATCTGCTAACGGGAAAATAAAGAAATTCCCTAAATCGAATGCAGCTGTAGCATTCATACGACTAATCGCATGGTAGAAACCAATTAAAATTGGCATTTGAATGAATACAGGTAAACATCCAGCAAGTGGATTGACACCAGACTCACTCATAAGCTTCATCATCTCTTGCTGATACTGTTGCTGTGTCTGTGCATCCTTAGAAGCATACTTCTTTTGCAATTCCTTCAGTTTTGGTTGAATTTCTTGCATTTTTTTAGAGCTCTTTGTTTGTTTAATCATCAATGGAAGAATAGCTAAACGAATAAAAATCGTTACAACAATAATCCCCCATGCATATGAACCAAGGATATCAGCAAAGTATTTAATCGCTGACACTAATGGCCAAACAATGAATTCATTCCAGAAGCCTGTGCTTTCTTTGGAGATTGGTTCATTGAATTCTGTACAACCAGATAGTAGTAATACTACTGATACTAGCGACAAAATTACCCAAAGTTGTTTCTTCAACCTTCTTCCCCCTACAAATACTATTCACTTTTTCTAAAACTATATGCATTCTCTTCTTTATACATTTACAGTTTCCTGCTACTGAATAAAGTTATCAGTTATTTTATCATGCATATAACGTTTCACTCTACTAAATATTCTAACAATGTACATATATTTGCTAAGTAATGTTACTAATCATTCACATATCGCAGTGAAATCTTACTTTTAAATACCCCTATGTGTATTTTTAATAATTTCACATTCACGCAGAAATGCTTTTATTTCACCACTTTGGTTGCCATCCATATTACGTCTTCTTCAAAACCTTCGCGATTCGTAGTACATGCTGCAAACTTTGTTTTACTTCATGAAAATCCATAGTGGCCGCCGGTTGTCTGGCGATAATAACATAGTCCATATTCTGCTTCACTTCATCTTTTAATTCATGAATACTTTGTCGAATATAGCGCTTGATCTGGTTGCGTGTTACTGCATTCCCAAGTTTTTTGCTAACCGATAATCCTACACGAAACTCTGTTTGTCCCTCTTTTTCTAAAAAATATACGACAAACTGACGATTAGCGAAAGATTTACCTTTCTTAAACACCTTTTGAAAATCATCGTTTTTTTTCACTCGTTGGCGTTTTTTCATTACTTTCACCTGCTACTCGATAATTATCCTTTGATCCTCATTTCTAGTTTTCCCAAAAATAAAGAAAAAAAAGACCACTGATGTGTCTCAGTGGACTTATTTTATGCTGATAATACTTTTCTTCCTTTACGACGGCGAGCAGCAAGAACTTTGCGACCGTTTTTCGTGCTCATACGTGCGCGGAAACCGTGAACTTTGCTGTGCTTACGTTTCTTTGGTTGGTAAGTACGTTTCATTTATATAGACACCTCCTGAATGAGTTGAATTTTTCAACATACAGACCTGAATATTATATAAAGTAACTAGTTATTTTGTCAATGACTTTTATAAATTTATATATTTTTGCAAATCCATATCTATATTTCCCTAAAATCCTCTTCTCCTGAATAAAATAAATTATCCACAGAATACTTGTTTTTTTTACACAGAGTTGTGTATAGTATTTTTTGCATATTTTTTTATCCACAACACTTATCTACACCTTTTTCACATAAGCAGACCTTGTGGACAACTTGAACGTGCATAAATATAAGGTATGTGGATAAGTTTCACAAACTATTGAAATGGCTTTGTTTTTCTGATACGATATCTGTGCTTCACTTTGTTGAAAACTGAAATTACTTATTATTTTATCCACAACTGTTAATATGCTGTGGATAATTTTTATCACAGCCTTTGGTTAACTTTTATCCACAACTTGTGAGTTTGTGGACTAGTTGTAAAATGAACGTGTTTACCGTTTCTATAAATGCGCTATTTTTAATTTGTATTGAACTGTAAAGGAGATTAGCAGCTTGGAACATTTAGAAGAACTATGGAATAATGTCCTGGCTCAAGTTGAACAAAAAATTTCTAAACCAAGCTTCGAAACGTGGCTAAAGTCTACTAAACTACTTTCCTACAATGGTAGTGGTTCTACTGTGACGATTGCTGCGCCAAATTCGTTTGCTCGAGACTGGCTTGAGAATCATTATATTCATTTGATTACAGGTATATTAACGGAGCTTACAGGCGAAGACTTGCTTATTAAATTTGTTGTTCAAAAAAACCAGGATTCGGACGATTTCGATTTACCAGCGCCGATTATCCAAGCAAAAAATGACGATCATCATGATATTTCACCAGGTATGTTAAACCCGAAGTATACTTTTGATACGTTTGTTATTGGCTCTGGTAACCGCTTTGCACATGCTGCCTCGCTAGCTGTTGCAGAAGCACCTGCGAAGGCATATAACCCGTTTTTTATCTATGGGGGAGTAGGGCTTGGCAAAACACACTTAATGCATGCGATTGGCCATTATGTATTGGAACATAATCCAAATGCAAAGGTAGTCTATTTATCATCTGAAAAATTTACAAATGAATTTATTAACTCAATTCGAGATAATAAGGCACTTGATTTCCGCAATAAATATCGCAATGTAGATGTGCTGTTAATTGATGATATTCAATTTCTAGCTGGAAAAGAATCTACTCAGGAAGAATTTTTCCACACTTTTAATACATTGCATGAAGAATCGAAACAAATTGTTATTTCCAGTGACCGTCCTCCTAAGGAAATTCCGACATTGGAAGATCGTTTACGTTCTCGATTCGAATGGGGACTAATTACAGATATTGCGCCCCCAGATTTGGAAACTCGTATTGCCATTCTTCGAAAAAAAGCAAAGGCTGATGGTCTAGAAGTGCCAAATGAAGTCATGCTCTATATTGCGAACCAGATTGACTCCAATATTCGGGAGCTTGAAGGTGCGCTTATTCGCGTCGTTGCCTATTCATCGCTTGTTAACAAGGATATTAATGCGACTTTGGCTGCTGAGGCACTAAAGGATATTATTCCTAATTCGAAGCCACGAACTGTCACTATACTAGACATTCAAAATGCAGTAGGTGAGCACTTTAACATTCGTTTAGAGGATTTCGCCGCGAAAAAACGTACAAAATTAATTGCCTTTCCACGTCAAGTCGCGATGTATTTATCTCGCGAATTAACAGATTTTTCGCTGCCGAAAATTGGCGAAGAATTTGGTGGACGCGACCATACTACTGTTATACATGCTCACGAAAAAATATCTTCTATGGTGAAAAATGACGCTCAGCTTCAGCAAGATATTAAACAAATTCGAAGCATGCTAGGGAAATAATACTGTGGACAACCCATACGTTTAAACACAAACTTATACACAGTCTATCTACATGTGGATAGACTGATTTTATTCACTTAAATACACTTATCCACAAATCCACAGGGCCTATTACTATATCTTTTTTATTTTATATAAATAAATAATATAAATATGTGAGGGAAAACGAATGAAATTTGATATTTTACGTGACCGTTTATTAGAGGGTTTAAATGATGTCATGAAAGCCGTAAGTTCTAAAACAACTATTCCAATTTTAACGGGGATTAAAATCGATGTAACAACAGAGGGTATTCGTTTAACAGGTAGTGACGCTGATATTACTATACAAACATTTATTCCAGTTGAAGAAGATGGCCAACAAATAATTCATATTACAGAAACAGGATCAATTGTTGTACAAGCTCGTATGTTTAATGAAATTGTGCGTAAGTTACCAACAAATGAGGTTGAAATTCAAGTAACAGCTGGTTTCCAAACTCATATCCGTTCAGGTAAATCTGAATTCCACTTAATTGGCTCAGATGCTACAGAATATCCTTTATTACCTGAATTAACAGAGGATCAAAAATTTACTATTCCTGCAGACCTATTAAAGTCAATTATCCGTGAAACAGTATTTGCTGTTGCCACTTCAGAAAGTAGACCGGTGTTGACAGGTGTAAACTGGCAGATTAAAAATGAAGCATTAATCTGTGTTGCAACAGATAGCCACCGTTTGGCAAGACGTAAAGTTCAACTGGAAAATTTACCTGAGGTTGAACATAGTGTTGTTATTCCTGGTAAAAGCTTAAATGAGTTAAATAAAGTTTTAGAGGATTCAACAAATCTTGTTCAAATCGTTATTACAAGCCAGCAAGTGTTATTTAAAACTGGAGAAGTATTATTCTTCTCACGTTTACTTGAAGGGAACTACCCAGATACAACTCGTTTAATCCCAGAAGAATATCAAACAAATCTAACGATTAACGGTAAATCGTTATTACAAGCAATCGATCGTGCATCTCTTGTTGCTCGAGGTGACCGTAATAATGTTGTACGATTTGAGATTTTTGATAATCAATCTGTTGAAGTTTCTTCTAACTCTCCAGAAATCGGGAAGGTCCAAGAAGAAATTCCTGTTGAGTCATTAGAAGGGGAGAACTTAAAAATTTCTTTCAGTGCGAAGTACATGATGGAAGCATTGAAAGCAATAGATGGTCAAGAAGTAGTTATTCAATTCACAGGAGCTATGAGACCGTTTATTTTACGTTCTGTTCATGACGATGCAATTTTACAGTTGATTTTACCTGTACGAACTTATTAAATTTCAAACAGTTTTGGTTGGAGAGAATAAACTCCATAACTTCAAGCTCTAAATGCTTTGAAAAACGTTCTGATAGTCGCTAGTTGCGGCTATCTTTTTTTACTTATGGCGGAATTTTAGGTATGATAGAGAGATAGACAGTCTGTATTTGGAGGGGAACTCAACTATGAAGGACATTAAAATTGATGTAGAATTTGTCACATTAGGGCAACTTTTAAAAATGACCGATGCTATTAGCTCTGGTGGCATGGCTAAGTGGTTTTTACATGAAAATGATGTTTATGTAAATGGAGAAATAGATGATCGCCGCGGTCGTAAATTGCGTGATGGTGACATTGTAAATATTCCTGGATGTGGTCGATTTCGTATCGTTGGCACAGCTGGACAGTAGATTATGCAGATAGAGCAGTTAAAACTTACAAATTACCGTAACTATGATGATTTAGCATTAAACTTCTCTCCAAAAATTAATGTTTTCATTGGTGAAAATGCACAAGGGAAAACAAATGTTATGGAATCTATTTACGTATTGGCGATGGCTAAATCCCATCGAACGACGAACGATAAAGAATTAATACGTTGGGATTCAGACTATGGTAAAATAGAAGGGGCCGTTCAAAAAAGGCATGGTATTTTACCGATTGAGCTTACGATTACGAAAAAAGGCAAAAAAGGTAAGATAAATCATATAGAACAAAGCCGCCTCAGTCATTATATTGGCCAAATGAATGTCGTTATGTTTGCACCCGAAGATTTAAACGTCGTAAAGGGGAGTCCGCAATTACGACGACGTTTTATTGATATGGAGATTGGGCAAATTTCGCCTGTTTATTTGCATGATTTATTAACCTTTCAAAAAATTTTAAAGCAACGTAACCATTTTTTAAAAATGAATCAAGGTAAAAAAATGTCAGATGACGTGATGTACGAAGTTTATAATGAACAATATATTCACGCAGCTACCCAAATTATTCGAAAAAGATTTCAATTTATGGATTTATTGCAAGAGTGGGCAGAGCCAATTCACGCAGGTATTTCACAAGGGAAAGAAACGTTAGCTATTAAATACCGTACAGTAGCGGGTATTGAAAAAGAACATACTTCCAGTGAAATTGAAGGCTTTTTGTATAAAAAGCTACTAGAAGCTAAAGACCGTGAATTTGATCGAGGTGTAACACTAGTTGGTCCACACCGAGATGATTTACAGTTTTTAGTAAATGGCTACGATGTTCAGATATACGGTTCACAAGGACAACAACGTACAACCGCTCTTTCATTAAAACTTGCTGAAATTGAATTAATTAAACAAGAAACAAATGAAACACCCATACTACTTTTAGATGATGTATTGTCGGAACTCGATGATTATCGTCAATCGCATTTATTAAACACCATTCAAGGTGAAGTTCAAACCTTTGTTACGACTACAAGTGTTGATGGAATCCATCATGAAACGATGGAGCATGCACAGCTGTTTCACGTGAAACAAGGAGCGATTGAAGAAAGTTAGCCCGGGGAGTTTTTTAGATTACAAAAGAATGGTAATAGTCAGCTCGGTTGACTGTTCATTCATTTACACACAATGATGTTATGAAGGAGTAGATGAAAGCCGTGGCTATAGAGAACGAAGGTTTACAAAATCAAGCTTATGAAGCCGATCAGATACAGGTATTAGAAGGATTAGAAGCTGTACGTAAAAGACCAGGGATGTATATTGGTTCAACAAGCTCTAAAGGGCTTCACCATTTAGTATGGGAAATTGTTGATAATAGTATTGATGAGGCACTTGCAGGATTTTGTACAGATATAAAAGTAACGATAGAACAAGATAATTGGATTCGTGTAGAGGACAATGGTCGTGGTATTCCGGTAAGTATTCAAGAGAAAATGGGTAAGCCTGCTGTTGAAGTTATTATGACAGTGCTCCATGCTGGAGGTAAGTTCGGCGGTGGAGGATACAAAGTTTCAGGCGGTCTTCATGGTGTAGGGGCATCTGTTGTAAATGCTCTATCAATTGAGACGATCGTTCAAGTTCATCGTGAGGGTCATATTCATGAAATTAAATTTGAACGTGGAAAAACGATTCAAAATTTAATGATTATCGGTGATTCAGATCGTAACGGTACAACTACACGTTTTAAAGCAGACCCTGAAATATTTAAAGAAACGACTGTTTATGAATATGACATTTTAGCACATCGTATTCGTGAATTAGCTTATTTGAATCGTGGTATTAAGATTACAATTGCTGATGAACGTGAAGGTGAAGAACGTTCTACTACGTATCATTATGAAGGTGGTATTCGTTCTTATGTAGAGCATTTGAATCAATCTAAAGAGCCAATCCATGATCCGATAGATGTTCTTGGAGAAAAGGATGGTATTTCAGTTGAAATTGCTATGCAATATAACGCTGGATTCTCTTCTAATATTTTTTCATTTGCTAATAACATTAATACGTATGAAGGCGGTACACATGAGTCTGGTTTTAAAACGGCTCTAACACGTGTTATTAATGATTACGCACGAAAAAATGGACTTTTAAAAGAGTCAGATGCAAATCTTACTGGTGAAGATGTTCGGGAAGGGTTAACGGCTATTGTTTCGGTTAAGCATCCAGATCCACAATTTGAAGGACAAACAAAAACAAAGCTTGGTAACTCTGAAGTTAGCCAAATTACTAACTCCTTGTTCTCAGATGGTTTTGAGCGATTTATGTTAGAAAATCCTACTGTTGCTCGTAAGGTTGTAGAAAAAGGTTTAATGGCTGCTCGTGCACGTGTCGCTGCTAAAAAAGCACGTGAATTTACACGTCGTAAAAATGCACTTGAAGTATCGAGTTTGCCAGGTAAATTAGCTGACTGTTCATCAACTAATCCATCTGAATGTGAAATTTATATCGTTGAGGGTGACTCTGCCGGAGGGTCTGCGAAATCTGGACGTGACCGCCACTTCCAAGCAATCTTACCATTACGTGGTAAAATCCTTAACGTTGAAAAAGCACGTTTAGATAAAATTTTATCGAATGCAGAGATCCGTGCAATGATTACAGCATTTGGCACAGGTATTGGTGAAGAGTTTACTTTAGAAAAGGCTCGTTATCATAAAATCGTTATTATGACAGATGCCGATGTTGATGGTGCGCACATCCGCACATTACTCTTAACATTCTTCTTCCGTTTCCTTCGACCTCTCATAGAGGCAGGTTATATTTATATTGCACAGCCACCTCTTTATCAAGTTAAGCAAGGTAAACATGTTGAGTATTGCTATGATGATATTACTCTTCAGGGAATTTTAGAACGGTTACCGAAAATGCCAAAACCAAATGTACAACGATACAAAGGTCTTGGAGAAATGAATGCAGAGCAGCTTTGGGAAACTACAATGGATCCTGAGCACCGCACATTGTTACAAGTAGAATTAGATGATGCAATTAAAGCAAACCAAGCATTTGAGCGTTTAATGGGCGATGAAGTTGAACCACGTCGTCAATTTATCGAAGAGAATGCAGTATATGCTAATTTAGATATTTAATTTTTCTTGAGAGGAGGTCTACACTTTGTCAGAACAAGAACGCTCCGGTGTTAAAGGAGTTAATATAACAAAAGAAATTGAAACATCCTTCCTCGATTATGCGATGAGTGTAATCGTTTCTCGTGCATTACCAGACGTACGAGATGGATTAAAGCCTGTACATCGCCGTATTTTATATGGCATGCAGGAACTAGGGAATACAGCTGATAAAGCGTACAAAAAATCAGCACGTATTGTTGGGGACGTAATGGGTAAATTCCACCCACATGGTGACTCATCTATTTATGATGCAATGGTACGTATGGCGCAAGATTTCAGCTATCGTTACATGTTAGTCGATGGTCATGGTAACTTTGGATCTGTCGATGGCGATGGAGCGGCAGCAATGCGTTATACAGAATCACGTATGTCTCGTATTGCAATGGAAATGCTTCGTGATATCAATAAAGACACAATTGACTATACCGATAACTATGATGGTTCAGAAAAGGAACCTATCGTCCTTCCAAGTCGCTATCCAAACTTATTAGTAAATGGAGCGGCAGGAATTGCAGTTGGTATGGCGACAAATATTCCGCCACATCAACTTGGGGAAACGATAGATGCAGTGATAGCACTTTCAGAAAATCCAGCTATCACAACAGAAGAATTGATGGAAATCATTCCAGGACCCGATTTCCCAACTGGTGGATTAATTTTAGGTCGTAGTGGTATTCGCCGTGCTTATGATACTGGTCGTGGCTCCATCATTATTCGCGCAAAGGTAGAGATTGAACAAAAATCAAACGGTAAAGAAACAATTCTTATTCATGAATTACCATACCAAGTGAATAAAGCTAAGCTTATTGAAAAAATAGCAGAGCTTGTACGCGATAAAAAAATTGATGGTATTACAAACTTACGTGATGAATCTGACCGACGTGGTATGCGAGTAGTCATTGAAGTTCGTAAAGATGCAAATGCCAATGTCGTTTTAAATAATTTATATAAACAAACAGCTATGCAATCGAGCTTCGGTATTAATATGCTGTCATTAGTAAATGGTCAGCCTAAAGTAATGGGCTTAAAAGAAATGTTGCATCATTATTTAGAGCACCAAAAGGTTATTATTCGTCGTCGTACGGAATTTGACTTAAGGAAAGCGGAAGATCGTGCACATATTTTAGAGGGCTTACGTATTGCTCTTGATCATATTGATGAAATTATTGCTATTATTCGTGGTTCACGTAGTGGTGATGAAGCGAAACCTCAATTAATGGAGCGATTCAATTTATCTGAACGTCAAGCGCAAGCTATTTTAGATATGCGTTTAGTTCGTTTAAGTGGATTAGAACGTGAAAAGATTGAAGCAGAATACCAAGAGCTTCAAATATTAATTGCTGAATTAAAAGCAATTTTAGCGGATGAGGCTAAAATTGTTGATATTATTCGTACTGAAATATTAGAAGTAAAAGATCGCTTTAATGATACACGTCGCACTGAAATTACTTCTGGCGGTTTAGAAATGATTGAGGACGAGGATTTAATTCCAGTCGAAAATTCAGTCGTAACTTTAACGCACAATGGTTATATCAAACGTTTAGCTGCGAATACATATCGTAGTCAAAAACGTGGCGGTCGTGGTGTACAAGGTATGGGCACAAATGAAGATGATTTTGTAGAGCATCTTATGAATACTTCTACACACGATACAATTTTATTCTTCACTACAAAAGGGAAAGTGTTTAGAGCAAAAGGTTATGAGATTCCGGAATATGGTCGTACAGCGAAAGGATTACCGATTGTTAACTTACTCAATATTGAAAAAGGTGAAAAAGTAACCGCAATGATCCGTGTAGGTTCATTCGATGAGGATGCATACTTTATCTTCACTACTAAAACAGGTATTACAAAGCGTACACCAGTATCTCAATTTGCTAATATCCGAACAAACGGCTTAATAGCTATAAGTTTGCGAGAAGATGATGATCTTATTTCTGTTCGTTTAACAGATGGCGAGAAACAAGTGATTATCGGTACGCGTGATGGAATGCTTGTACGTTTCCAAGAGGATGATATTCGTTCAATGGGCCGTACCGCAGGTGGTGTGCGAGGTATTAAACTACGTGATGGTGACGAAGTAGTTGGTATGGAAATCGTTGAACCGGAACAGGAAATTTTAGTTGTTACAGCAAAAGGTTACGGTAAGCGTACATCTGAAGAGGAATATCGTTTACAAAGCCGTGGTGGTGTTGGATTAAAAACAATTCAAATCACTGATAAAAATGGTCCAATGGTAGCTGTAAAAACGGTTGATGGTTCAGAAGATTTAATGCTGATCACAATTAACGGCATGCTAATCCGTATGGATGTGAATGATATCTCATTAATTGGTCGTAGTACACAGGGTGTTCGTTTAATTCGTTTAGGCGATGACGAGCTTGTTGCAACTGTAGCGAAGGTTGAAAAAGAAGAAGAAGAAGAAGAAGCGATCGAAGAAGAATCGAACGAAGAAAATGCCCAAGTAGAAGAATAATAAAAAGACCGATGACGACAGCTAATGTTTGCCGTTCATCGGTTTTTTTACATAAATCATTAAAAATAAGTAATTATTTTGAATTCCATGATAAAATAAATTTAACCTTAAATTTATGGAAGTGAAATAGTGAAGAGGAGTTAATTGCGTGGAAACTATACATGTCCCAATTTCGGAGTTACGCATTGGTAAAGTAATTTCTGAAGATATTTTTGTTAATACACAATATCCAATAATTTTTAAAAACACAATAATTTCTCACGAGCATTTACAAGTTTTTTTTGCTTTTAATATTTCAAGAGTTCCTGTTTATAAAGAAGGTGTAGAAACTCAATCAGATGTAAAAGAAACAGATTTAATTGTTCCAACAGAGCCTACACCGACTTTTAGAAAGATTTATGACAATTCAGTTGAACAATTTAAAAAGGAATTTAAAAATTGGGAAGCTGGAGCAAAGGTAGATATTGCGAAAGCACGGAAAATTATTTTGCCACTATTAGAAATGGTTTTAGAAGATCGTACAATAATTTTTGATTTAAATGAGTATTCAAATCCAAAAGACTATTTGTACCACCATTGTGTAGCAACAGCATTGATATCTTCGGTGATTGCACAAAAATTAGGCTATGACAAAGGAATTACAATTCAAGTTGCAATTGGAGGGTTATTAGCTGATTGTGGAATGGCAAAAGTTCATCCGCGTATCCGCGATAAAAAAACAACCTTAACAGAGCAGGAGTTTAATGAAATTTATAAGCATCCGATTTATAGCTATAGTATGGTCAAAGATGTAACAATCTTAAAGGATACAATGAAAGAGGCTATTTTCCAGCACCACGAGCGTTTAAACGGTAGTGGTTATCCGAAAGGAGAAAAAATCGCTAATATTTCTACTTTCGCTCAAATTATCGCTGTTGCAGATGTATTCCATGCAATGACATGTGAGCGAGTGTATAGAACAAAGCAATCTTCTTTTAAAGTCATAGAGATGATTAATGAATCTGAATTTGGGAAGTTCGATATTAAAGTAGTACGTGCACTGATAGATATTGTTGCTGACCTTCCTATAGGGACAATCGTTGAACTATCTAATCTAGAACAAGGCGAAGTGATGTTTGTAAATAAATTTGCACCAACTCGACCACTTATCAAATTAAGCCAATCAGGGGAGATATTTGATTTAGGTAAAAATCGTACCTTCTATATTTCACGTATTATAACAAATTTATAATAGTTGAAAGGCAACCCATTTACATTGGAGTTCGCCTTTTTTTATTTTTAATTCGATCGATAAATTATATAGGTGATAAAACAAAAGTATCAACAAAGACTTCAACGTTTAAATGAAGCGAGCTAAGTACGAGATGATGGATCTCATAAAAACCAAGTCACATAGAGAAATGAATTCTTTGAAATTAGTTAACTTCTTTCAGCAAATGTTTTATGTAACGTAAGTGAAACGGCAGTTACAAGTGTTTTCGTAGCGAAAGTGAAACGTCAGCTACTGAAGTTTCTCACTTCCGGACTAATCCTCTGAACATAGTGGTGTAGACGAATAATAGATTTTAAAAAACTATTAATTAATTTTGAGAAAGTGTTGACATAGTTTTAGATTCTTGATATTATTAGTGAGTCGCCAAGAGGTGACACTGAAAAAAAGATTAATGAACCTTGAAAACTGAACAAGCAAAACGTAATCAATAAAGTTTTTAGTAGCTAACCTTGAGTTGGTGAACGAAACAAAATTTTGGACATCAA
>NZ_JBHURE010000009.1:0-8151 GCF_042674095.1 Lysinibacillus sp. NPDC056959
TTGAATGTTGGTGTGGTAACTACATTCTACACGAGGTCGTTATGGGCTTCCTTTATATTGACTTCTGGGTGTTGCACTTAATATTACAATCCGTCATTTGAAAAGGTTAGATTAGAAATCGAAAAAGGTTTCTGATAAATAGAAGGAGAAATACACATGTACGGCTAGCAACACAAAGATAAATGCCTTATGAAATTAGCGAGGAAAATGAAGCCGAAGAATGTTTGCCTTTTAAAATATCAAATTAAAGTAAAGTAAAGTGTAAAGCCTCGAATGCTTTTAAAGTATTCGAGGCTAATTGTGTTTATTAAGCTTAAATTCTACAAAAAGAAAATTATCCTATCCAGTCTTAAACAATCGGGGTACTTTAGTTGAATAAAATAGACAATCCATAAGCAACAATCTTTGAGAAAACAGCCTTTCTAAAAGATATTTTTGCTTTTCATGATGTGATGTTAGCAAAACGAAAAATGAGTGTAACGGAGCTTTCCGAAAGGGTTGGAATTACTATGGCGAATCTTTCTATTCTGAAAAATGGGAAAGCAAAAGCGGTTCGTTTTTCAACATTAGAAGCGATATGTAAGACTTTAGATTGTCAGCCAGGTGATATTTTGGAGTACAAAGTTGACGAAGACACTCAATAAAAAGTAAAACAAAAACCATTGGGTCATACTCTTACCATAAATAATGGTGAGGTGCTGAAATTGGATGAAAGTATTTAATAGATCTTATTGTAATTGAAAAAGAAAAGATTTTTGCCTTTTTAAATAAAAATGTAAATCTTGAAGTTGTTCCGATAAAACTCGAAATGATTCCGATAAATCTCGAAATTGTTCCGATAAATCTCGAAATGATTCCGATAAATTGTTTTAGACCCAATCAAACGAACTAGCTTCGTTCGATTGGGTCTTCTAGTAAGGACTCGATAACATGTTTTAATTGAAAAATAGGAGATTGTTGACTTTCGTTCTTCTTGTAAATAAAGACAGTTTCGATGATTTTGTTTAGCTGTGGCAAATTGTAATAGTGAATGTTGGAATAGTTATATAGGTCAATTAGTTTCGTATTTAACACAGCTATCGTGTTGTCTATTTGTAGGAAATCAAGGATACTACTTACCGATTTTATTTCTTTCATTGTAAATGGCACTTGATTCTTATTTAGCCACTCCACCATTGCACGCGTATACATACAGCCTCTGCTCAACACAAGTAATGTAATAGGTGAGCCTTCCTCAAAACTAATAATATGTGAGTTGTTCGAAATGACTTCGAATGTCTCTGATGCGATCCTGTCATAATTTAAATCAGGGTAGTGTTTAATAGGATTACTCGTTAGTGCACAATCCGCTTCAGCATTATGTATTTTTTCATTTAAGGAAGTGCTTGATTCCACAGTGAAATCGACATCTAACGGAATATTATTGATCTGTAAGGCATTCATAATGGAAGCGCCATAAATTTTAATCGTTGTATGGGAAGTGCCGAAGTTAATTTTTGAATTTGTTTGTGCCGAACCGATTTCTTGTAAAAATTCATCGTACTCCTGTGTCATTAACTTCAAAAATTTTAAATATTGTGTCCCTACATTCGTAATCTTCAAGCCTTGCGGTGTACGCTTAAATACTTCCTGACCAATTTCTGTCTCCATTTTCTTCACTTTAGAGGTTAAGGCGGATTGCGTATAATTCGTTATTTCAGCGGATTTACTAAGGTTTTGCCTCTCCAAAATCTCGATTTTTAATGCTATTTCTTCTATGTTCATATTTGTTTGTCACACACCTATTAAATTTTTTGATAGCCACTATCACTTTCCTCCATTTTACGCATTCATAGGGGAGGCGTAAACTCAAATATGTAATCAGTGTAAGAGCATTGGAGGAATTTTTATGAATACATATTTTAAATGGGTCATCGTTTTAGTAGCTACGTTGTCTCAAACTGCGGCAACTTTTGTGACGTACGGCATGGGGCCAATCGCTACATTTTATCAAATAGAATGGAATTTATCTTCGCTACAAACAGGCTTTATCGTTTCTGCGGTTAATATTGGGCCAATCTTCTCGATGATTCTGTTCGGCTATTTTATGGATAAAAAAGGGGAGAAACAAATCATCGCTTGGGGTTCGATATTATTAGGACTCTCGGCTTTACTACTCATGTTGGTCAATAATTATGTGGTGTTATTATTTTTATTATTAATCGTAGGGGTATGGTACGGCAGTGCGCAAACCGGGGGGAGCACTGCCATCGTGAAATGGTTTCCAGACAAACATCGTGGGTTGGCGATCGGCATTCGACAAACAGGTATTCCAATCGGAGGAGCGCTAGCATCAGTCATTCTCACATATATGTACCATCATTATAGCCTGTCATCGGCTCATCTTGTGCAAGGATTCGTAGCAATTGCTGGTGGACTACTCTTTTTACTAATTTATCAGGAGCCTAAAGAACGTGTAGCAGTAGCTGCAACGTCTGTTACTTTTAAAGAGAAGCTCATGGCCATTAAAAATAATAAAGGTTTATATCCAATCTATATTGTAGGAATCGTGATGATGACTTTACAAATGATCCTCGTTGCCCATTTTATGAGTTATTTACATCAAGAGGGAGGTTATTCCTTAACGGAAGCGGGGCAATATTTAAGCCTTATATTAATCGGTGGGATGATTGGCAGGGTAGTTATTGCTTGGATTAGTGATCAATTTTTTGCACAGAAGCGGGAATATTTTTTAATGATCGTAATGGTTAGTGCAGTTATTCTTACAGTAATATTGCCGTACATGATACATGCGAAATTGTCGATGCTTTTATTTAGTTTTATTTTAGGATTCATAGCACTTGGCTGGTATTCATTATTTATCGCCTGTGTGACCGAGCAATCGAATCCACAATATGTGGGTCTAACTGTGAGTGCTGCTTTGACGCTAAATCAATTTTTTATCGTCATTGCTCCTACATTATTTGGATTCATGGTCACTTTTTTCTCAAGTTATCAATTGGCCTTGGATATTGTCGCAGCTTTTGTAGCGCTAGGTGCAATTAATTTACATAGGTCAACTAAAACTACAAAGATCAGTTCAGAAATCCTGTAACAAATAAAATGAGTGACGTAGATTATTCGGTTCACATTCAGTTCATAAACTTGTTGTATTATCCGTTTATAGACAAATTTCTATAAAACTGATGGTAATGAATGAGGGAGGAATAGTATTGGGGAATGTGAATAGAATGAAAAGCCCGTTAGAGAATAGTGAGTGGGCTATTGAAGCACGTGGCCTAGTCAAACATTTTGGAGAAAATCGAGCTGTTGATGGTGTCGATCTAAACGTCCGCGCTGGCACTATCTATGGTGTACTTGGTCCTAATGGAGCGGGAAAGACAACGACTATTAGAATGCTAGCGACTCTTCTAAGAGCAGATGTTGGGTCGGCACAAATATTCGGTTATGACATAGTGAAAGAGCCACATATTGTACGTCAATTAATTGGCGTCACTGGTCAGTATGCTTCAGTTGACGAGTCACTTAGTGCAACGGAAAATTTAATTATTTTCTCTCGTTTGCTAGGATTGGGACGTACTGAGGCCCGAAATAAGACTGCTGAATTACTGGAAGAGTTCGGATTATCAGAAGCAGCTAAACGGCCTTTGAAAAATTTCTCGGGAGGTATGCGTCGTCGTCTGGATTTGGCAGCCAGTCTGATCGCACAGCCACCCTTAATTTTCTTAGATGAGCCGACGACTGGGCTAGATCCACGTACACGTAATCAAATGTGGGATACGATTCGTCGTTTAGTAGATACAGGGTCAACTGTATTGTTAACGACACAGTATTTGCAAGAGGTAGATGAGCTGGCAAATCGGCTTGCGGTTATAGATCATGGGCGCGTTGTTGCGGAAGGGACAGTCGATGAGCTAAAAGCATCTGTTGGTACTTCATCCTTACATTTGAGCATTCAAAATACACAGGAAATGTTGGCTGCTCGTGAAACAGTAGAACACATTCTTCAAGTCAAAACAACCATTTCACAGGATATCGGGAAAATTACTGCCCCAATGGCAGATGTTGATTTAGTTACGGATTTACTGATTGCCCTTCGTCAAAAAGGAATTCAACTTGACGAGTTCAGTGTACAGAAACCGACCTTAGATGAAGTATTTTTAACAATCACCGGTAACAGTGTGAATGAAAATGGTCCCCAACTAGAGGAGGAAAGAGTATGAAAAGTAATACGATAAAACCACTAGTTGGACGTAGATTGTTACGCAAGCCGAGTATCAACCAATCGATAAGAAATTCGCTTACGATGGCCTACCGAGGTGTCCTGAAAATTCGCCGTACGCCAGAGCAGTTGTTTGATGTAACGCTTCAGCCGATCATTTTCACGCTGATGTTCACCTACATATTTGGGGGAGCCATTTCGGGGAATGTACAAAACTATTTGCCAGTCATTATTCCAGGAATTCTCGTGCAGACTGTCATCACTACCTCAATCGTTACAGGTGTTCAATTACGGGAAGATATGGATAAAGGAGTGTTCGACCGATTTAAATCATTACCGATCGCACGCATTGCGCCATTGGCAGGGGCATTATTGGCCGATACCATTCGTTATACAATTGCAACGGTACTTACTTTTACTATGGGATATATTATGGGGTATCGACCAGAAGGTGGTTTGGAACACGTAGTACTTGCGGGGCTTTTAGTCATTGTCTGTGCCTGGGCCATAAGCTGGATATTTGCCTTCTTTGGTGTAATTGCTCGAACAGCTTCAAGTGTACAGGGCATTTCGATGCTTGTATTGTTTCCACTAACATTTCTTTCGAATGCTTTTGTTCCAGCAGAAACTTTGCCAGATTTCCTACAATGGTTTGTGAAAATTAATCCTATTTCGCATCTCGTGACGGCTGTCAGAGAACTGACGAATTCAGGAACAATAGGCTGGGATTTATCGGCCTCACTTATTGGTGCTGCTGTGGTTGTCGCCATCTTTGCACCACTAACAGTGAAAGCGTATATGCGTAGAACATAAAAAAATCTTTAATGAGTGTGTTTTGAGCAATTAATTGTCAAAACACACTTTTTATATTTCTTAGGAGCTAAAGTTAAAAGTGTTGTTTATTCCAATAATAGGATAAAATGAAGGGGAAAGGCATAAGTTCAACAAACGGAGGAATGCAATGATGGATAATGAAAAAAGTTCGATTTGGATTGACGCAAGAATTGCTACAGTTTGGCGGGCTGTTACAGAGGAGGCGCAATTGTCACAATGGTACGCTCCAAATTCAACTTGGGAAATCCCTAAATTAGAGCCTGGAGAAGAGATTGTTTTCACGTTACTGCCGAATGAACAGAATCAGCTTGCAGAGAAATTGCCAATGGTGTTGACGATCAAACATGTAACGCCAAATCGAGAATTTTCATTTTACTTAGGTATAGAAGAATCACTGATCTCTATTTTATTAGAGGAAAAACAAAATGGCACCAAGGTTACCTTTAATACGAGCGGTTACGAGGATTCTCTTGCTAACTTAAAAGCTTTAGTGGAGAGTAATATCCTTTAACATATAAGTTTCATGAAGAAATTGATTTTTTCATGAAACTTTTTTATTGTTCAGCAGTCTAACTGTAAATGCTTTTATGGGGGCGAGCAACATGTTAAAAGAACAGAAGGACGCTCACTTATCTAGAGCTATGACAATGTACGGAGATTATTTACTGCGAGTATGCTATACATATGTTCAAGATTGGACAGTGGCTGAGGATTTGGTTCAAGACACATTTGTTAACTATTATGAGAAGATGGAGTAATTCCGTGAAGAAGCTTCCGTCAAAACCTACTTATATCGCATTGCCATTAACAAGTGTCATAGTTATCTTTCAAAGCTGGCGCTATAAAAAAATACAAGTCATTGATTACTGGAGCAAATTAAAGAGCCTATCCGATAATCCTGAAGAGGAAATATTGATGGGAGAGACGGATGCACTGCTAGTAGCATCGATTGAAAAACTTCCGACGAAATACAAAGATGTACTACTTCTATTTCACTTTGCAGAGTTTTCCTTAAAGGACGTTGCAGAACTGCTAAAGCTACCAGTAAATACGGTAAAAACACGATTAAGGCGAGCGCGTCAAATGGTTGGCTTCACGCTATTGGAGGAGGGATTCGAATATGGGTCAGATTCGTAATGCCATCAACAAAATGTATAAGGAAGGTAAATTCTCTGACGAAAGCCAAGTAAAAACGTTTCAAAAAATTAATCAAAAAACGAATAAGCGAACACCATTCATCCCGATTATCCTAACAGTAGTCGTAACAGCTTGTCTGATCATGGGCTTAAAGATGATCCTCTTCCAACATGATAGCCAACCAATGACGACGGTGCTTACAGATTCAAATCTTTATCCAGAAAAGTCTGGAAGGGTGAAAGACTATAGCTCATTAGCACGACCGTGGATGGTAGTAGGCTTAGTAAGTGCTGTCTTCTTATTTATTTTCGCAATATTTGCTTTCATGAAAAATTGGTTTTGGCGTGTATTACTATGTATCATCATTATTATTGCTATTTTAGGGAATATGTCTGAACGAATCGATTATCGTGTTTACGTACAGAATGAAGCAGAAATTCAGAATACTATTAAATGGATACCATTTAGCTCTGATGGTGTGAAAATGAATGATACAATAACGATTCGTCAATATAGAATGGGTTATTTTTCAAAGGATCGCCTTCAAGGAATTTCGATTTTCAAACATGATGGAAAAGGCTATGCACTGGATCACTATATCCAGAGTGAAGCGGATACAATGAGTCCTATTTATTTTAAAGACATATACCATCTTGTTATTCCATTACTGAACAATCATAACGTTGAAAAATTAATAATAGACACTGGAGACGAGCGTATTGAGAAAGCAGTCGATTCGAATGATGCGCAACTAGTATCAGTCCCTCTTAAATTAGAAATAGCGGTGATACATGCATTGGATCATGAAGGAAATACGTATATTCTTTATAATGTTTCACAAATATTTACCTATCCTTATTCAAAATACTAGTGCACTTTTTTTGAAAGGTGACATATCCATTATATAAATACTCACTACGTCTTAGGTCTTAGAGTAATTTAAAGCGGAGGGTCGTTTTTATATATGACAGTTCCTATATAATGAATTTATTGGAATATTATATAGTAGGAGGAAATTACATTGAAAAAATTTATTGGACTTGGTTTGGTTATAAGCGCCTCATTAATTGCGTTATCGGGGTGTAACTCAGTCATACCAGGCAAAACCAAAGATGAAACGATCCTAGTGGAAAAGGATAAAGCGGAGAAGTTAGATGTTGATTTACAACTTGGGATTGGAGAAATAACAGTTAAAAAGGGTGCCGACGATTGGGTTGAAGGTACTGCTCAATACAATATCGATAAATTAGCACCGAAAGTAAAATATGATTTACGCGGCCAGACAGGAAAAGTAACGATTGAACATAAAGGTTCTACTAACATGCGTTTAGGGAAAATAAAAAATATATGGGATATCGAACTGAATGATGATATTCCTATGGATCTCTCAATCGAAACAGGAGCATCGGATGCAGAGCTAGATTTACAAGGGTTGCAGCTGGAAAAATTAAATATTGAAACAGGCGTTGGCGATCTCGATGTGAACTTAGGAGGCGATTGGAAAAAAAGCTTCGAGGCGGATATTGAAACAGGTGTTGGGGACACTACTGTCATATTACCATCAAAAGTTGGGGTAAAGCTTACGACGGAAAAAGGTCTCGGTACATCCAATATAGAAGGTTTCATTTCCAAAGGCAAAGGGGTTTATGTAAACGAAGCGTATGATAAAGCAGATGTAAAAATAGAGGTCCACTCGGAAATCGGAGTTGGCGACATTACATTTAAATTGGATAAATAAAGAAAATTTTAGTAGGCTACTTTATATGAAGTAGTCTATTTTTTTTCGTAGATACATAGGTGACGGATAGAAAGATTAAAGATCGAGATGGAAGTGCCAAAGTCGTGGATAGAGCGATCAAAATCGTGGATAGAAGAGTCAAAATCATGGATAGAACAGTCAAGGTCGTGGATAGAGAGATCAAAATCGTGGATAGAAGAGGCAAGGTCGTGGATAGAGC
>NZ_JBHURE010000009.1:8248-137783 GCF_042674095.1 Lysinibacillus sp. NPDC056959
AGCGATCAAAATCGTGGATAGACGAGGCAAAGTCGTGGATACAACGGTAAAAATCATGGATAGGAGAGTCAAGGTCGTGGATAGAGCGATCAAAATCGTGGATAGAACAGTCAAGGTCGTGGATAGAGAGATCAAAATCGTGGATAGAAGAGGCAAGGTCGTGGATAGAGCGATCAAAATCGTGGATAGACGAGGCAAAGTCGTGGATACAACGGTAAAAATCATGGATAGGAGAGTCAAGGTCGTGGATAGAGCGATCAAAATCATGGATAGAACAGTTAAGGTCGTGGATAGAGCGATCAAAATCGTGGATAGAACAGTCAAGGTCGTAGATAGAACGAATAAAATGCAACGATAGAAGAACCGAAGTGACGGCGCTCGCCCGGAGTCACTTATTTTATTTTTAAAAAGAATTTTATCAAAGTGAAACCTTTTCATAGAGTTATTGACTCTAAGTATTGAAAGGAGGGAACAGCGTGGAACATGACTTATCAATCGTCAAACAGGCTATTGCAGGGAATAAGGAGGCTTTTGAGCAGCTACTTATTCTAGAGGAAGAAAAATTATTTTATACTGCGCTTTCTTATGTTGGTCAAAAAGAGGATGCTTTGGATGCGATTCAAGAAGCAGCGTGTAAAGCCTTTCTAACCGTTCATCAGCTAAAGCATCCGGAATTTTTCTCCACATGGCTGTTTCGAATTTTAATACATGAGTGCTATCGGTTACTAAAAAAAGGGAATAAAATTATCCCCTATGAAGAAAGTGAATTATTAAATCGTTTACAGGAGCAAGAAAATGTTATTGCGAATCCAATCGATTTATCGGAATCCATACAGCAATTGAATCATTCTCAGCAAATGGCCATCATTTTATTTTATTATCACGATTTACCGATTAAAGAGATAGCAGAAGTAATGGAAAAGCCTGTTAGCACTATTAAAACGTATTTGCATCGTGGAAAAAAACAATTAAAGCGTGAATTAGAAAGGAGTGCAACGTTGAATGAAAAAGCTATTTAATGAAAACGGACCCCTTCCGGAATTCCCAAGAGATGAGGTACGAGCAGCAATTAGCAAAGGAATCCAACAAGCAGAGGAGCAAACAAATATGAGTCAAGCCCCTATTCAAATGAAAAGAAAAAGTAAACGTAAACCGTTATTGTATGTAGCAAGTGCGGCAGCAGCATTTTGTATTATGGTAGGTTCAGCCGCTTATGTATCACCAACATTCGCAAGTACATTATCACAGCTACCAATCGTCGGTTCGGTATTCAGTAACTCTGGCTTCCTTGGGCTAAAACAAGCAAGTGAACAAGGGTTAACAAGCACTATTGGAGAAAAACAAACAATTAACGGTATTTCCGTAACGATTGATGAAGTCCTTTATGACGCGTCAAATATTACGGTAGGACTTACAATTGATTCTGAAAAGGAATTAAGTGATTATTACTTCGGGGCAGGACCAGACTTTACGATTAATGGTACAAACCCTGAAGTGAGTTCTGGTGGCTATGGTGAAAAAGTTATAAGTCCAACGGTCCGTACAGGCATCGCAACATTAGAAGTGAAGGAGGACATGCCGGATTCCTTTGAAATGGGCTTAACATTAGAAGGTAAAGAAGGGGAAAAGTTGGAATTTTTAGTTCCTGTTAAAAAGATTACGAATACTATTTATGTTCCTGTCAATCATCAGCAACAAGCAGAGGGCATTCAACTAGATGTGTCCAAAATTTCATTCAGCCCATCGGGTATAGCACTTGACTTTAAAGCTACTGAAAAGGGCACAATTGATAATGCTCAAGTAGGCGCATCGTTTATAGAATTCCGTATTACCGATCAGAATGGCAAGGAGATTACATCGCATTCAGGTGGGGGAGAAGGTCATTTCGATAAAGGAGTATGGAACTTTAGTAGCACCAAGTCCTTTGACCCGATTTCTGAGGATGTTCAAAAATTAATAATTACACCGTATTTAATGCTTCCTTCTGGCGGAGGCGGTGTACAATTTGATAAGAATGGCGCAGAAACAAAGATACCATTCGATCCGTCATCACTAAAAGAAGTAAAGTTCCAACCATTTACCGTAGAAGTACCAAAGCAAACTAAATAAACAGTCAAGCGCCAAATGCAACCTTTGTATTTGGCGTTTATTTTATGTTAGGTTATAGGGAGCAAGTGTAATGAAGGAGCGAATATATTGAAGATTTTTACATACAAACAACCAGCGGCAATTGAATCGACAGAGTTAGTAGAAATCGTTAATGAAGCGGGGGAAGTATCGTCTACTGTTCAACGTGTTTATTCAAGCGGACTGAAAAAGGTGTTTGACCGCACGATGGACTATCGTTATTTTGTACGTTTTGATGTGAGCGATGTCGCTGGTCAGGCTCTTTTTACATGTAAGAAGATGTCGCGACGTGGGCGAGTGCATTTTCGAGGGAAGGATTTCGTTACAGGCAAAGACTATATGATTGCCTATGATGGCTGGCAAATTATGATTCCTGATTTAATCATCACGGATGGCGTCCAACAAATAAAACTGAACAAGGAAATGGAGGACTGGTCAGTATTTTCTCTTGATGATCAACCGATTGCTCGTTGGCAGGCAGTTTTTTGTGAGACGCATTTTGAGATTACGCTGCAAATTGAAGACAACAGCCCTATACAGCATGAAGCCTTTTTTATTGCGATCGGACAGGCCGTGTTGTTTGTAGGAGCGTAATATGTTGATAAATTTGAAAAAGTGTCCGATAAACTGAAAGAGTTGGGTGATAAAATGAGAAAGTTGGGCGATAAATCTAGAAAGTTAGGCGATAATTAAAAAATAGCCCTGAATAAAGTTTGATTAACTTGATATGAGAACATATTTAAAGAGCGTGTTTTAAATTAATCAAAACACGCTCTTTATTACAGTATGTAGCCCTCAGGTCATTTCGATTTGAAGTGCCAACAGCTGCTCCAGCCCATCTTTTAATGGGGGTAGGGCCTCTCGGGCTGCCTCTTCAAGTTCCTCTATGCTACCGAAAATCCGGCATATTACCATTTCACATTCATAAATCTCTTTGCCTTTCAGCGCCTCGAATAGTGCCTGGGAAAGCTCAAGACTATCAATGGTTAGATTTTTGACTAGCGTAGCTTCATCAATCCCTCCAAGCAAAATGGATACAATTACCGGCATATGCTCCGCCTTTACGCCATGCGCCTCAATAAACGCCTCTGCATAGCCATCATGTGCTAACTGATGCTCTGTATCTACCATTTCCATATAGCGACATACCAACGGAAAATAAGCCTTGCTGTACAAGCCTAGTCCCAATACCGCATAAGTGCCTGGCATGACCGATTCCTCACTAGGCTCCACATCACCATACCATGCGAACTCTTCCATAGCTGTTTCCACATATTCTGCAAGCTTCGGAAACAAAGTAGGGTAGCTAAGTGCATTCGCAAAAAATTGATGTAGCTCGGACTTTGCCAGTTCCGTCACAGGAAGGAAGTTCTTTTGGCTACTCTCCAGTTTTAGCAGATAACTTTTGGAAAAACCTTGCTTCAAAAGATTGATAATGTAATCTAGCGCTTCTTTATATGCTAGTTCTTCTCCGGAGAGAATTCGGATTTCGATTGTTTGTGTAATATCGTTGTTTCTGCCTTCTATCAGCTCTCCACGATATGTACGAACAAATTTTCCACTGCCTTCTTTTAAATAAATAGCAGCCTCCTTGGAGCCCAGTTGGACTGCCAATTCCATATATTTTTGCCGGATATCTGGCTCAGTGAAGCCAATCTGTAATGCTGCATAAAGAAAGAACTTCATCTCGCTTATGTCTACGGAAGGACGATCTTCTTTCAAAGTCCAAATCATTCCATAATGACTGGATCGGGTAAAATGCTGCAGTAAAAAGTAATCCAACGCCCAATTTTTTAACGCATAAGTAGACCGACTAATCCAGTCATTTTTGAGCTCATGTTCATGATCTAACTTGTCGGATAGACGACGAATTAACGGATCAATTACTTCCACTTCCTGTTTCATCAAATCAGGGTTGAGCAAATGATTGGCGAAAAAGAAAATGTCAATCTTTACAGGCAACACGGGCAGATCAGAAAGAATCATTGTTTGAATAAAATGATCCAGCTTCTTTTGTAGTTGAATCAACTTGGCCTCATTCAACAGCTGTTTGTTAAGCGTTAATTTCGAATTCTCCCATTCAAACTCAAATACAACTTCAAACTTGTAATCAAAGAAATCGTGTCCTTGTTCCTCCGAGCGGAACAATTCGTCTACAAGCCTGCACAAGGCAGGAAAGAACTCCTCAGTTAGAAGTTCATCGGTTAACTCCATGATGTAAGTATCCGCTCCAAATTTATTCGAGCTGGATAAAAATTTGGAGAAATCGATATAAATTTGACCTTTAGACCAAGTAAACTTGCCTTTTCTCCACGCCACCCGGAGGTAGTTGTGAACTCCAGCTTGCAACGTTCTTTGATCCTTAAACTCATTGATTCTTTTACTTTCTTGTTTGTAAATTGTAGTGATTTCCTGCCATACCTTATTTAGAAAAGCTTCTACAGCCTGATTCAACGGTGTCTCCTCCTAATATTGCATTCTACTTTCTCAGTTAGATAAAAGATGTAATATTTCTTTATAGTATTGCTCTAAAATATATTTTACAAAATTTAACACGGAAAGCGAACATCTTTTTTAATAAATCTACCTTGCTCGTTAGTTGAATTATAAAAATTCCCCGAAAAAAATATCATACCTCTAAGAAATCTATAGAGGTATGATATTTCAAATAGAATCTTTTAAAGAGGGTCTGTTGTCATTCAAATATCAATCATTTCATTCGCTAATTTCTTACGACTAATCCAGTATCCTTGCAGTGTAAAGACAATGAGTGTCGCGACTAAAAAGACGATACTCGTCATACTTAATGTGAAGAAGTCATAGTACGTCGGAGCTCCTTCGTCAATAAAGCTCAACATTCTCGTTAACGCTAATCCAAGAATTGTTCCAACTACTAGACCATATAACACAAATGACAACACTTGCGTTAAAATCAGCTTGATTAATCCGCTAGGGGAAAGACCAATTAGTCGTTGAATCGCATAATCGACACGTTTTGAATAAATGAAGTGAAGCAATGTTTGCAATACACCAAGGCAAGTAGCGATAATCAAAATAACGAAGACGCCAACAAAAAGGCTCCAGCGTTGGAAGATCATTTCATCGTTTTGCTCGATAAATGTCTCTTTATCAGTAATTTTTAAAGCTGGCCAGCGTTCCTGTAAGAAAGTGAGGTCTGCTAATGCCTGCTCTGTATCATCTGCTTCCACCATAATGTCGGTAATTATAGTTGAATCTGATACTATAAAAGAGGACCAATCGACAAACAAATCTATATATTCTTTATAAGAATCAAGGGCTATATCAACGACCAGTAATTCACCAATTGGCACTTCATGCTGTAGTGTTTCATCAAATGTCCCCGCCATTATATGATCACCAACAGCTAATTGATGTTTTTTGGCAAGTCGTTCTGTAATGATCACCCCATTTTTAAAATCTCCTTTAAAAGCATCAAGCTTTTCTAATTGGACGTATTTTTCAACATCAATGGCCTCGAAATTACTACCTTCCCAGCCATTGTCACCTTCAAGCACTATATAAGGTGCGTTACTTCGTTCATAGGCATAGGACACGCTCGGCAATGCCTCAATTTCTTTAATCAAAGCTGGTGTAATAGTTGGATCTTCTAATTCATTATCAATTTTTATAGATGTTTCATATTGAGAGTTTATATATCTATATGAGTTTTGCTGATTCGTTTTAAATAAAGAGCTACCGAATATTAAAATGACCATTAATCCAACAATACTAAGCACAATGGGCATATTTTTTCGCACCTGTGGCATGAGCTGCTGACACGCTAAGTATGCTTCTTTGCCAAGTACAGCACGAATGGGCTTCAAGGAAATTTTGAATAGTTCTGTAAAGAGATACGGCATGATATAGAGTAAAATCCCACAGACGAGTAATGTGCCGATTAAAATCATGAGTGCCCCTTTGCCACTACTTGTCCCGACTTGATAAGCATTCGCAAATAAGAATAGGGATATGAATGCAACGATGCCCATAACAATCGTTTTCCATTTTGTCCAGCGTAAATTTAAATTTTCATTTTCTGTGGCGATTTGTAAAGGTAATAGACTAGCACTTTTATGAACTTGCCATTGTGTGATTAGTTGCAGTAATAAAAAACTTGCAATAGCAATCACGATAACGAAGATCATCGGTAAGTCAGTTTTTGCGTCTGGCATTTTCATCAAGGTAATTAACTTTGGTAGCCAACTTTTTATCACTAATAAACTGACCGATGTCCCTAGCAATACGCCAAAGCCAATGATGATAGATAATTGCAATTGTACTATGCGTCTTACTTGCTTAGTGGATGCGCCAAGTGCACGTAATACCATAAGCTGTTCTTTAATTTTGTAAAATAATAGCTGGAAGGTTGACAGTAGTAAGACACTAGAAATAAGTAAGATAAAGAATGACAATACAATTATAAAAATTATTAATGCTTGTAAATTTCTCTTAATATCATCGTAGTCGTTCATGATATCGATACGTAATGTGTCATCAAGCTGTTTCAAATCCGCACCAACTGAAGTAGCAACATTATCGTTTTCCGTTTTAATGAGTGCAAACATCCCTGCAGTTTCTGCATCACTATTATCCATCCACGTTTTCAACACATCATTTTGGATCAGGATTATATTAGGACTATCTGTGCCCTTTAGAGGTGGAAGGATTTCTTGGATTGTAAAGGTACCTGTTTTTGCTTCAGCGGAGTTTCCGACTGTTTTATTGAACGTAACGTTTAATGTATCTCCGACATCCTTGTGGAAGAGACGGGCCATATTCTCAGTAATTACAACATCTTTCGGTTCAAGATTATCATTAAAATGATAGCGGCTTTTCACTAAGTCATCGTTTTCAACACCAACAGTATAAAATGATGTGTTTTTTTCATTTTCAACATTTGTATGAGTTAATGACACACTAGAAACTTTTGTAATTCCAGGCATTGATGCGAAATTTTTGATTTGCTGTGAAGTTAACAGCCTATGTTGATCAGGATTATAACCGACCAGCAAATCCATTTCGCCATATAATGCTTGTATTTCTTCCTTCATTTGACTAGTAGCATTCAATATGTAAACACTCATTGTCATGACAAGGCAAATAGAAATGGTAATAATACTTATACTCGTTAATACATTTGCCCACGCTGCACGGAATAGCTTCAGAGCAATGGTACGCATCGTAAACATTACACATCACCTCTAGTAATCAGCTTGAACTTTGATAAAATGCAATCTAAATCCTCTACTGTTTGCTTATTTTGATAGGAATCCACAATGGCGCCATCATGGAAGAATAATACACGGTTTGCATAAGTAGCAACATAAGGGTCATGTGTCACGAGTAAAATGGTTTGATTCATATTGTTTTGCAAGTTTACTAACAGCTCTAAAATTTCATCTGTCGTATTCACATCTAATGCACCAGTCGGTTCATCGGCCAGTAAAATTGGCGGGTTTGCTATAATGGCGCGTGCTATAGCTACTCGTTGCTTTTGACCACCAGAAAGCTCATTAGGTCGATGCTTCGCCCATGCGGCAATATTGAGTTTTTCCATCATTTGCTGTACACGCACTTTAATCTCTTTACTTGGCACATCATTAAGGATAAGGGGGAGCGCAATATTATCTTCAACTGATAAATCCTTCAACAGGTGGAATGATTGAAAGATAAAGCTGATATTCTCTTTACGGAATTTCGATGCTTTTGGCTCTTTATAAATATCATGCGCTTCCTGTCCAAATAAGAATAATGCACCTTCAGTCGGTTCATCGATGGCACTAATCATATTTAGTAGTGTACTTTTACCAGAACCGCTTGTCCCCATAATGGCCACCATTTCACCTTGATAAATCGTACAATGGATATTTTTCAATGCATTGACTGTATGATGCTTTTGTTGAAAGATTTTTGACATCCCTTCAATACGTAACACTTCTGTTAAACGTCCTTCAGGAATTGAAATCGCATTAATAACTCCTTTCAACGGATTGAACCCATTCATCTATATATGCCCCCTTTAATTGTTGTCGTAAAGATTGTAAGCCTCGGCGAATATGAGTTTTCACTGTGCCCTCAGGACATTGTAAAATCACAGCAATATCCTTTACCGAGTAGTCTTGATAAAAACGTAATAGTAAAACCGTTTTATATTTTTCCTCTAGCTTGCAGAGTGCATGCCATAAATCTAGTTCTTCTTCGATATATGTAGGTGATGTACTATTGAGATCCTCTAATGTATGTGGTTCGACAAGCTGTACAGAGTTTTTCTTGGCAAGATAAGTTTTACAGCAATTAATAATAATGCGCGTTAGCCAGGTTGAAAAATATTGAGGATCCTTTAATTGAGGTAGGCCCTCATACGCACGGATAATGGTCTGTTGAAAAACTTCTACGGCGTCATTTTCATTTTGGACATAAACATAAGCCATTCGATATAGCTTATGTTGCTCTTGTTCAATAAGCTGATAGAAAGCTTGCTCATCTCCGTTTTGTGCTAACTGTACTAATGATTGTTGCTTTGTAGTAATGAAAATCGCCTCCTTCCGACTATTAGACTTGGCAACCCATCATTTCGATTCAAGTTTTTTATTTTATTGGAAATTTAGTAGGTTATCACCATAACGTAGGGTTGATTTCCGTTCCTCTAATGTTAATCTCCAAGTGTTGAACGAATATCAACTTATATACATAGCATAAGTTTTAACCAATGATTACCTAAATTTTGATGTTGTTCTGATTTTTAGCCAATGTCCAATTTATGGTTATTAATTTATTGCTATAATACCATTTATAGGTGGAAGTGATGGGCGTTTAAAAAGAAAAACGAAAAAAACTAACTAGAAGCATTTTAGAATTAAGGTGCAAGATGAAAAAAATTGCTGTTCAAAGGATACGTATTTTCGATCTGCTCTGTTTAGCAACAAGAAAATAGATACTTATAGAAGGAATTTACCTACCTTTACTAGAAGGTCTTATATAAACAATCATAAAGGGGTGATTCGTTGCGATTAACGAAAGGGATTTCAGGTTTTGATGCAGAGCATCTAATCGAACAGGATATGCGTACTTTCCAGTCGATGGTTTATCATTTAGTGACAAGCGAACAAGGAGCAAAAGCGTTGCAATTTATCGATCAGCCTCATTTTGTTTATATGCAAGCGGTGATTCAACTGGAGGATGAGCGTTTGACAATTCTCCATCATAGGCTGATGCCTTATATTGCATTTGCTAAGTTTGATGAAGAACTAAGCTTTCAATTTTTAACAAAAACTCACTTACACAAATATTTTCCGATGCGTAAATGCCTTCCAACTGATACATTAAACACATTGTTGACGCAAGATAAGGATTTGCACAGTTTATCTGAGGTGGAGTGGACCTATATTTCACACTTTGACAGTAAAACTATAGGGGATGTTATTTTTAATTATTGGGATTAATTTTTAAATAGAAGGAACAGCTTGTTTTTTAATGCTGTTCCTTTTTTTGTGTGTGTTAAAAGTACTAATTTTGGTGTTTAAGTAGTCCATCTGCTTTATTTTTCAGATACTATAATCTGCTATAAATTACATGAAAATTAACTAGTTATTTCATTTAATATATAAAAAATTCCTGATTCATCCAAATTCGCCTTTGAAGTGGTAGATTACTAATGGTATTCAAATTATGATAAAGCACAATTTGCATTGTAAAATAAGGAGAATTTGAAATGAATTTTAAGTCTATTAGTAAAAGAATCGTTTTTTCTTTCAGCATTGTTATAGCAATCGTCATTTTATACATTGTTTACAATAACTTTGCAATACAACAAAGCAATAACGCAACGGAAAAAATCGTTGATAAAGAATTGCAATTACTAATTGCAGATTATGAGCAAGCTCAAACGATTTCGCTAAGAATTGCTGCAGCTAGAGGGTATGTACTTTCTGGAGAAGAAAAGTATAAGAAGATTTTTGAAGATACTGTAAAGCATGCTGTTGAGAACGAACAAAAGCGTTTAGAAATTACAGAGTCAGGAGATTTCGCCAAAATTGCGGAAATGGCGAAGGAATGGAATAGCTATGTTGAAAAAGAGGTATTTGATGTTTATGATCGAGGTCAGAAGGAACTAGCAACGAAAAATTTAGCTTCTATGAGTGATAAGGCGACGGAAATACGTGAAGGCTATGAAGGATTAGCCGAGCATCGTAAGCAATCGATTAATGCGGCTGGCGCAGACATTATCAGTGCAGGAGAGACTAAGCAGCTGACAGGTGGTATCGTAGGAATTGTCATTGTGATCATTACTATTATGATTGCATTGTTAAGTGCTCGACTGATTTCAAGACCAATCATCGCTTTGACAAATCGTATGCAACGAATTACTGAAGGTGACTTAAGTGAACCTGCACTTGCTGTGAAGTCCAAAGATGAGATAGGACAGCTTACAGAAGCGACTAATAAGATGTCCGATATTTTGAATCGATTATTAAAGCAAATTCAAACAGTATCTAATGACGTAGCTGCGCATAGTGAAGAGCTTATGCAATCATCGATAGAAGTGAAAACGGGTACGGAACAAATTGTCGATACAGTTACTGAAATTGCAAGTGGCACAGAAGTGCAGGCGAGCAATGCATCAGATGTAGCGACAACAATGACAGAATTCACCCTAAAGGTGACAGATGTCAACAATAGTAGTACTGATGTTCAACAATATTCCCAACATGTTATGGCTTTAACGAAAGAGGGCCAAAGTTTAATGGATGCATCAACTGCGCAAATGACATCCATTCATCATATTGTGAAGGATTCTGTTTATAAAGTGGATGAACTTAGTAAACAAACTCAGGAAATTTCAAAAATCGTAGCTGTCATACAGGATATTGCTTCACAAACGAATTTACTTGCTCTTAATGCAGCAATCGAAGCGGCTCGCGCAGGGGAGCATGGTAAAGGGTTTGCGGTCGTTGCAGACGAAGTTCGTAAACTCGCCGAACAAGTATCCGTCTCCGTGGACGATATAACGGGGATTGTTCAAAAAATTCAACAAGATTCTAACACGGTAACTTCCTCACTGGAAACTGGCTATCATGAGGTCGAAAAAGGTACGGCTCAAATCGCATCTACAAATGAAACATTCACCCAGATTGCAGAGGCCGTTTACGCCATGTCAACGAATATTGATGGCGTGATGACAAAGCTAGAAGAGGTAGTACAAAATACCGTTACGATTAATAAATCAGTGGACGAAATTGCCGCCGTATCAGAACAATCCGCTGCAGGCATCCAAGAAACTTCAGCAACAATCGAACAAGCAGCAAGTTCCATGGACGAAATCAAAAATAGCTCAGCCAATTTAGCGGGCATGGCAGAAAATTTAAATGACCTTGTTAGGAAATTTAAATTGTAATTACATGTATTGTGTTTTGTAGCAATTGAATTATGTAAATCGGTTAAACCAGCAATCGGCGAGAAAATCGTGTGATTGCTGGTTTTTTTTTATTATGTGGTTTAGAAAGTAGGTTGAAATCAAAAGAGTAAATACCTTTATCAAATATAGTATTGTCACTCTAAATAAAAGCTGGTTGTAAATTATTTATCCAAAACTTGAATAACAAGAAGTTCAATGAGGCTATAAATAAAATAAAACCGACAATTAATTTCATGTTTTCATGAATAAGCTTCGATAAGGAGTGTGGAGATGGCGACACTTATTGTAAAGAGAGGTATTATGTACAAATACCAAAGCATTGGGCAGGCGATTCAAGAGGCAAAGCCAGGAGATTTTATTGAAATCCGGGAAGGAATGTATGAAGAAAGCTTTGAAATTTCCCAAAGGCTTACATTGTATGGAGTAGGAAACGTAATCATTAAAGGTGGCGTGTTTATACGCTATCAAACACTTGTGAATATGCGGAATTTGCGTTTTACGCAAGGGCAAGGTATTTATGTAAAGGGAGATTTACAGCTAGAAAACTGTGTTATTGAGCAGCAAATGGTGCAAACACAAGTAACTGTAAGCTTCGGAAGTTTAATGATGAAAAATGTTGATATATTAGCGAGTCCTATCAATCATGTTGGCTTACGTATTGATAATGGTTCGAGTGTTATTCTTGTAGATACGACTATCCAGCATCATAAGAAGGCTCAAATTATGGTGCAAAATAGTGAAATCACTTTGACGAATTGTATGCTGTTGGAAGGGCGAGCGAATGGCATTTATGCAATACGAAATGTGAAAATGGAGATGGTGGATTGTGAAATTCATGGACATCAAAAGGCACAAATTGTTGCAGCCTCCAGTTCAATTTCAATGATGAATACACTTATTCACCAAGGGCAAAGTATAGGGATTCAAGTTTTCGAGAACACGAAGCTATCGATGGATGGCTGTGAAATCAAGCAACATCAAGACACGCACTTAGTTGTTCATCAAAGTGAGATGTTCGTGACGGATTCTATCTTTTCTGATGGAGTGGGAAATGGCCTTTTTCTTGGCGAGAAATCGAAGGCGATAGTGTACGATTGTAAGTTTCATCGTAATGTGAAATCACAGTTGTTAATTGAAAATAGTAAAGTGGAGTTTCGTACATGTAGAATAGAAAAAGGAGAGGCGACGGGAGTAACGGTTGTTAATGAAGCGGATGTATCGATGACAGAATGTAATATCCAAGAACACCCGCAATTTCAAATGATTGTTGACGCCAGCGGGCTAATGCTCAATCAGTGCATGATTCAAATTGGGCAGGCAGGTGGTATTTATGGCAATGATCACGCTAAGATTACGCTCCAGAATACCATAATTCGAGAGCTCGAAAGTCACCATATTTATATTAATAACGCTCGGCTCTTTACTGATAATTGTACTTTCGAACATATTCGTGCGAATGCGATTACTTGTATTGATGCTATTTTTGAAATAGCAAATAGTAAATTTAAAAACTGTTATGAAGGTCCGTATGCAATCGTTTGGTCTGATCAGTCAATGGGCCGTTTTAAGCATTGTACGATTGATGAAGCGGATCGTCCATTTTTAGCGGTGTCCAATCAATCTTTACTTGAGATGGTGTACACAGATCTAGTTTCTGTAAAAATTCCCTCTATTGTACAGGGGAAAAGTCAATTATTTATCGAAGGGTATACGAAAAAGGCATTGTGGAAGAGTGATTCATCGTCGAGAATAATGTATTTGCAAGACAATAATAAAACAAAGCACAGTGTAATAAATCAAGCAGAAGCAGCCGACATGCAAATACTGGACGAAAGATTACAAATACAAGTTGAAAATTTACAAAAACTTAACATTATAGGTACCGAATAAATAAGTAGGATAAGTAGTTTCAATTATTTTGAAATTACTTTTTTTTATGGGGTAAAAGTACTGTAATAACCGTGTAAATAAATATGATGGATACGTAAAAAGACACTTCTTCATTGTTCATAGCCATTTATATTTGTATGTAAACGGTTTCTTTATAATGATATTTACACTGTAGCGTCGAATTCTAAAATTCGACAAAAGCACTTGTTATTTTTATAATAGAATTAGTGAATAACAAGTATCGATTTAGGCATTGTATTAAAATTATTATTAAATAACAATGTTTTTTTGCAGAGGTTAAAATTTTATTACATTTAAGTAGATTTTGGATTGTTTAATTTGTATATGTTATCCTGTAATCAAAGAAAAAAGTTCATGAAATGCTTTACTAGTTCGTTGTTTTAGTAATATGAAAAATGATTGTAAAATAATAATTGGATGAAGTAGAGGTGAAAAAGGAATGTTTGGGCTGACAAAAGAAGAAATTATGTTAATGCTTGAGAAGGCAGGATTAGAGGAGATACAAAAAAATGCAATTGCGGACATCCTGCATCTTAACAATTTGCGAATCGAGCAACAACTTGCATTTATTATCCATCTAGTAATGGACGAGCGCGAAAGAAGTATTGCGAACAATACATATTTAAATTAGAAAATATTGTAGGATAAGTAGCTATCTTTTTGACATATTCCATATGGTTTGTAATTGATGACAACCAGTGTGAAAAATAATAAACCTTTATTACGATTATATTATCCTACTTATAGATGACAAAAATCACAAGTGCTATTTCCTAAAGGCACTTGTGATTTTTTTTGAACATAAACCTCCCTTATGATTGGTAAAATTTGAAACTTTTTTATTTTTCAGAACGTAAAGAAATAAGATAGAAAAAAACGGGGAGGGGGAGTAGTTTGAAGCAAGCGCTAATGATACTCGATAAAAAATAAACCGGATGCATAAATAATCCCAACTTAGTAACGTATTTAAAAAATAATGACATAAACGAGTTAATAGTAACAGGTGCATTTATAGAAGGTTGTGTCACAGCAACTGTGAAAGGGGCTCTAGCTAGAAGTTTTGCTGTAACAGTTGTGAGAGATGCAGTTGCAGGTGCTACAGATCAAAGTAAGGAAACCGCCTTAACAAAGCTAGCTACACAAGACCTCTCAATCCTTATTTCTCAGCAGGTTTTTAAAAGCGACAATGACAAGGGGGAATTTTAAAATGACACTTTTACAACGATTAATCGAACAAGCTAAACAACCACGAGGATTCGTAGGCTCATTGATGTTGCGAATTATGAATAAGGCACATAGCGGTATGAATACTTGGCTCATGAAACAGGAAGCTGCAAATGATGGAGATATTGTGTTAGATATTGGATGTGGAGGTGGCAAAACGCTTCAATCCTTATCGAAAATGAATCCAAGTGGTAAAATCTATGGAATAGACTTTTCTGCGCAGGCGGTTAAAGATTCTACGAACACCAATCAAATGGATGTGGCAAATGGAAAAGTGATCGTAACGCAAGCAAGTGTTTCAAGCACTCCGTACAAGGATAAGTTTTTCGATACGATTACAGCATTCCAAACGCATTATTTTTGGCCAGATTTAGCAAATGATGTGAAGGAAGTATTTAGAGTGTTGAAGGACGATGGGAAGTTTATCATCATTTCGGAGCTCTATAAAATTAATTATCATATGAAAGCTTATAAAACTAAGCCTGAAATCAAGCAGTTGTTTGAAAGTGTTGGGTTTCAAACTGTTACGATACGAGAAAACACGCAAAAAGGTTGGCTTTGTATTACAGGAATTAAATGAATCATAGTAAATGGAGGATATATCAATGAAAAGATGTGAATGGGTCAAGCAAGATGAGCCTTTATATGTTGAATACCATGATAAAGAATGGGGTATCCCAGTCCATGATGATCAGCATTTATTTGAAATGCTTTGTCTAGAAGGAGCACAGGCTGGTCTTAGCTGGTGGACGATTTTACAAAAGAGAGAGGGCTACCGGGCAGCTTTCGACCAATTTGATGCTTCGAAAATTATTCTCTATACGGAGGACAAGCTACAGGAGCTTAGACAGGATTCTCGCATTGTAAGAAATAAGCTTAAAATTGCTAGTGTTGTAACGAATGCTCAAGCCCTTCTACGTATACAGGAGCAGTATGGATCCTTCTCTCAATATATTTGGGGCTTTGTAGACCATCAGCCGATCATCAATGAATGGTCGTCCATTGCAGACGTACCTGCTACAACAGAAATTAGTGAACGTATGAGCAAGCAATTAAAAAAAGACGGCTTTAAATTTGTTGGTAGTACGATTTGCTATTCATTTATGCAGGCAACAGGAATGGTAAATGACCATGTCGTCGATTGTATTTGTCGCGGTGAAGAGGTAGCTGATGAAAGTTGATGATATTAAGGCTCAATTAGTAAGGCAAGCAACGATTTTTGAAACGGGTGGTATTAGACCTACATATGACCTGCTAGAAAGCTGGATAGGCTTTGTAGGATGGTCATTACCTGCAGAGGAGTGTCCACAAGGGTTTCTGCCACTTGCTTCATTATTTTTAAAGGAGCTTCCTTTTGTACCCACATCGCTTCAACATATTGAGCTGCTAACGTTATTTATGAATGAAGAAATATTTGATCACCTCATAGAAGATGATCTTAGCCGTTTTTTTGAAATAAGAGCATATACTTCTTTAGAAGGTTTAGTCCAGCAAAATTGGCAGTATGACCGAATTCGAGCTTTCCCACTTATTCCGAAATGGATTGATAATGATTATCCGACATGGGATGGGGGAGGGATTCCGTCTGATGTGGAAGATGAAATTTTGAGGCTAGAGCACGAGGAGGATGTTGAGTACTTCGATGATATCGTTGAAGAAATATACGCCGTGCATAAAATTGGTGGCTATCCAGCTTTTTGCCAAAGTGGTCGTGATTATGGTGAGGAATTTCCGTTTGTACTCCAAATTGCCTCAGACGGGAAGGCATATTTTAATATCGTCGATAATGGGAATTTCTATTTCTTTTTTAATCGTGAGCTAAACGAGTGGCGTGTAGATTGCGATTTTTATTAGCGGTAAAATCATTTTACGTTCAAACAGCAATGTTACAGTGATGGCATGATGAGGAGGAATGAAGATGAGGAGACATACTTCGGAAGTTAGAAAAGTAAAGAAGGTGAGAAAAATGGAAAACAAAACAGTCATTAAGAGTGGTATTAGTTTTGGCTCGGTATTGGCGATTACTATTTCTTGGAGTGTCAATCATTCGATCATCTGGGCCATCATACATGGTTGTTTAAGCTGGTTATATGTCATTTATTACGCAATATTTAGATAGAATCCAATCAAAGAAGCGCAAATACGGTACCTGACACTGTGCAATTGTTTAGCGATACATTGCATCGTATACATACAATAACGAATGTGTACCTCGTTCATAACTTTTGAGCATTTAGCATAAATAACTAAGTGCTCTTTTTTTGATGAAAAGCTCATATTCAGAAAGATTACTAACATCTTTCCATGTATCGTAGTAGAAAGGTTGATAGGATGACACATCAAGTAACCGGCAAAAACAATTTTGATTTTAATGCTTCAGGCGTTGATGAAATATTACAAAATGTAGCGTATATATTATCTACTTTCGTAATTTCTTGCCCTTTGTACAGAGATTTTGGTTTTAGACTAGACACTCTTCCACCTTTCCAGCTTGCCAAAAGACGAAATACTGCACGTCTTTTAGAAAGCATTCAACGTTTCGTGCCACAAGTTATAGTAATAGATGTAGATTATCTTGGAGATGCATATGTAGGAAAATTAGAACCTGTTGTGAAAGTTATCGTTAATAAATAAATTTATAGGTGATTTTTGTCCTTTACAACAAATTTGCCAGGTGAATTAAATGGTAGCCTGGCAACTTGATAAAAATCATTTCGATCATTGCTGTACAATACGGGAAAAAGGAATAAATTCATGATTTAAAAAGAGAAGCGTATTCTATTAAAAAGATGGAATGGAGAGAATATATGAGAGGGTTCATTAAAAGCCTTTTTATTTTATTTTCCGTGATCGTAATAGCTGCTGCCTTGATTAAGTATAATCAACCTTCAAATGAAAGACCCGTTCAAAAAAATCCCGATACAAATTATAATGAAGAAATTGGTAAAAAATTACAAAATACGAATTTTACAAAAAAAATTATAGTAGCGTTACGAGCAGCAGGCTATTATCCAGATAGTACGATCGGCTACTTAATTGAATCTCCAAACAATCAAGTAATCACTATACCATTACATAATTTAGATAAATTAGAAAAAAGTACAGAAAGCGAAATCCAAAATATCGTCAATAGTATCGCGGAAACAAATGATCTTCAGCTGTTTATCGTTAATGTCAGACTTATTGATGCATTCACAACAAGTAAGAATGGATAAAGGCCTCTAACAAGATACGAAAATTTGTGTGCTATAATCAAGAAAAGAGGTGATTATTCTGAGAATTTTAGTTTTAGGCGCCACTGGACGCGTTGGAAGCCACATTGTTTCCCTAGCTTTACGAGATGAACATAGCGTTACAGCGTTAGTTCGTACCCAAAATAAGCTAAACGTAAATGATGAAAATTTACAGATTGTACAAGGAAATGTATTAAAAAAACAAGATATAGAAAATGTTATGGCGAATGTTGATATAGTGATTAGTGCATTAAACACGGACGGCACCAATACATTAACCAAGAGTATGCCGCTAATTCTTGAAGCAATGGAAAAACAGCATGTGAAAAGAATTATATCGATTGGAACGGCGGGAATTCTACAAAGTCGTCTGACACCAAATGTATTGCGTTACCAATCGAGTGAGTCCAAAAGAAAAACAACCTTTGCGGCAGAAGAGCATCATAAAGTCTATCAGTTATTGAAGAAATCAGACTCTGATTGGACAATCGTCTGTCCTACATACTTACCTGATGGTGAATACACGGGTACCTATCGCATTGAACAGGACTTTTTACCGGATGGTGGGGGAGAAATATCTGTAGCAGATACGGCAGAGTTTGCCTATCAACAAATTCAGAGTAAGGAATATGTGAAATCGCGAGTAGGTATTGCATATTAGATTTTTAAATAAGAATAAGAAGCGGACAAAATGAGACAGAAAAAAGACTGCGGTTAGTGGAAGTTTGGCAAATCTTGTTCAAATAAAGGGAGCGTTAATCAAAGAATGATTAACGCTTTTTTGTTGAAGTGAAGTGATATTCAGTCAGAGGAAACCCACAACATTATGCGAAATTACTCATACAATCAATTATTTGATGTGGCATGCAATGGTGTAATTTAATGAAAGAAGATCTCTTTCTACAATGGGTTCTCCACCTGCTTTTAGACACCTTTCACTTGCCAAATTAATTTCCTGTTGATTAAAAAATGATTGCACCCCAGTTAAAAACACTACGCCAAAAACAAGTAATAGACCAATTTTTAAAAATGGCCTTTTCATTTTATCGCTCCTTCTTTTGAACATGAAGTTCTCTACTTCAATACCAATGAATCCTTTACTCCTAGAAGTCACATAACTAATAATTACCGTTTTATGGTGATGGCTATTATTCACAGTTTAATGGAAGAACAGAGGGAAGTACATATTACATAATTCCTTAAACGTTTAATGTTTCTGTTGTTAAAGTATGAAATTAGGAAACAGGAAATGAATAGAGAAGGGTAATTGACAAGTTGTATACATTTGTATACACTGTAAATGTAATCGATATTGTATACGAATGTATACAACGAGAGGAGAATGAAAATGAGAAGTGAAAAAATGAAGGAATTTAGAGAAGAAGGACATCATCGAGGGGGACGTCATAGAGGAAGAGATGGCTCTCATCAACGCGGACCTAAAACTTTCCGTCGAGGAAGAGCAATCGCTTTTTTAGAGATGATGAATTTAAAGCGTGCAACGATTAAGCAACAATTAGAGCAACCAGAGTTTCAATCGATTCAGCCAATATTAGTAGGTGAATTAAAAGCCATTGATATGGTCATCAATGAATTCATTCAATTATTTGAAATACATGAAAGTGAAACGCTGGATACACCCGACAATCAACAGGATGAAAAATCTATAAACCATGATGAAGAAGGGGGTAACGTAAATGAAAATAATTAATACTTACATTGATTCTATGTTTCATACGCAAGACTCTATTTTAGAGGAGGTTATTACGTCCATTCAAGAAAACGGGATGCCCGCCATTTCTGTTTCTGCTTCTTCTGGAAAACTTTTAACAATGCTTGTCTCGATGACTGGTGCTAAAAACATTCTTGAAGTAGGGGCTCTTGGGGGTTATAGTGGGATTTGTCTAGCTAGAGGGTTCGGAAGTGATGGGAAATTAACTTCGCTAGAATTAGAGGAAAAATACGCGCAGCTAGCTTACAGTAATTTAACGAAAGCAGGTTTTGCTGAACAAGTAAGCTATATGACGGGACCTGCATTGCAAAGCCTCGAAAAGCTGGAGCAGGGCAATGAGCGATTCGATTTTTTCTTCATCGATGCTGATAAGGATAATTATGAAAACTATTTAAATTACTGTGTGAAGTTAGCAAAACCTGATGCGATGATCGTTACGGATAATGTCCTTGCTAATGGGAGTGTAGCAGACTCAAATGCCCAACCAAAACGTTATACGGAATTAATGAAGAAATTCAATATTGCAGTAGCAAACCATCCTCAATTAGAGTCGATTATTATTCCAATTGGTGATGGCATGACACTTTCAAAAGTGAAGAAGTAAGTACTATTTTGTTTCGAAGGCGCTGACGTATAGCATGTTAGTGCTTTTTTGTTTTACAATTTTGCTAGTCTACAAGTATAAATAATTAAGTATCCACCCGGCAATCCCAGCAATAATTCCAACAATAATTAAAATAATCCCATGCTTTTTCTCATAATAATCACTTCTTAAAACAATGCCCATACAAATGGTCATAATACCAAAAAACAATTGAAAAAAGACAAGTGCAAAGGAAGCGTTTAACCAACCAATTAGTAAGAGTAGGGATTTATAGTTCTTTTCAGAGTTCATACACATTCCTCTTTTCGTGTTATGTATATATATCATTTTATTGGAATGTTTTATTGAAAATACATGATTTAAATTGGATATTATTAGTAGTGTATAAAAAAGGAGAGCCACGATAATTTAGGGTTTCAATAAAAAATGACTGCAATCAAACATAAGCTTGGTTGCAGCTTAATTTCAAATTAAATTATTTTAATAAAAGTAGAGGGGGACGTCTCTTATTTAATTCAATCTTAAATGTACTATTGGATAAGGGCGACCTGAACTATCTGTTGGATCTTCACTGACAATTGTGAAACCATTGTTCAAATAAAACATCTTTGCGTTTTCATTGTCTTTATTAACATCAACAGACCTTCCATTAAAATCTCTAATAAGTTGTTGTATTATTTGTTTTCCATAACCTTTTCCAATTTCAGCAGGTTCTAAAAATAGCATTTCTAAATGCTGATGATTGGTACCTGAAAAACCTATCAATTCATTTTTCACGAACCAAAGTCTCACATCAAGATGTGGGAAATACATAGGGATTTCCTTTTTAATGTCTTCCTTATCTTTTAAACTTAAAAAATCATGGGTTTTGGAAACGGATCTATTCCAAAGATTTATAATAGTTTCATAGTCATTAGTTGTTGCTTGTCTGTTTTTCACAATGTTCTCTCCTTTTTCTCTTCATGTATCACAGAATTGAGCTTCATTCCTCCCACTTCTTCAGAGGTGGGAGGAATGAAATGCTTTTTTCTTTATAGAACATATATTTGTATTGTATATTGTGAATAATCAAAAAATAAAGGAGTGACGAGTAATGACGAAAGGGAAGAAAGATTGTTTTGTTATAGAACTCAAGTTACTTATAGATATATGGCAAAAGGATATCCTATTAAAACGTTTTGAAATTGCCCGTACACTCTATAATACAACTTTGTCTTATGCAGTAAAACAATATACTTTAATGCAAGAATCAAAACACTATCGAAAACAATTACGTTACTACCAAAAAGCGAAAAAATCTAATGATTCAAAAGAGTTGAAGCAGATCGCAAAAGAATTAGATAACATTCGTCAATCTTTTGGGTTAAGTGAATATCAACTGCATGCGTATATTAAAAAGCATCAACATAACTATAAAAAACATATAGATAGCAATACTTCTCAGAAAATCGCCTCTACTGTCTGGAAAGCGGTTCAAGATGTTCTATTTAAAGGGAGCAAAGCACACTTTAAACGTTACGAAATGTTTCATTCTGTAGAAGGGAAATCTAATAAAGCAGGCATTCGATTTAAAGAGAATATTGTCTATTGGAATGGATTAACCCTTCCTGTTCGTATTCGCAAACAAGATTTGTTTGTAAAAGAATCCCTTGCTCTTCATGCCATTAAATATTGTCGTCTAGTCAAAAAAGTGATTCGTGGAAAACATACTTTTTACGTACAACTTGTGATGGATGGGATTCCTCCTGCAAAGAGAATTCCATCTACAGGAGCCTTTCGGCATTCCTATCAAAAACAAAAACGAGTAGGTATTGACATTGGTCCTTCTACCATTGCGATTGTTTCAGAAGAAACCGTTTTCATCCAACAACTCGCTCCAGAAGTACCTTTATTGGAGAAACAAAAAAGACGTTTATTACGTAAGTTAGATAGAAGTCGTAGAAGTACCAATCCTAACAATTTCAAAAAGGATGGTACTATAAAACATGGCGTCAAACTCCGTTGGACATATAGTAAAAACTATCAAAAAACAAAAAAACAAGTAAAAGAGTTATATAGAAAGAAAGCTTCCTACATCAAAGAAAACCATGGTGCATTAGCAAATAGAATCTTGTCTCTTGGCGATGAGGTGTACATCGAAACCATGCATTTTAAAGGATTGACAAAACGTACAAAAGAAACCAAAACAAATATACAGGGCAAAATCCAATCCAAAAAGCGTTTTGGAAAAAGCATTGGGAATCATGCCCCTGCTATGCTAGTGGAAATCATCAATCAAAAATTAGGTTACACAAAGCAAACAATACAGAAAGTAAATACGATAACCTTTAAAGCCAGTCAGTATAACCATGTGACGGATCGTTATGAAAAGAAAAAACTCCATCAACGTTGGAGTCAAATTGGAAGTCATCTCGTACAAAGAGATTTATATAGTGCGTTTTTACTGATGAATAGTGATACAAATTTACAACAAACAGATCCAGACTTATGCAATAAAACGTTTACTACCTTTTTAAAGTTACACAATCAACATATAGAAGACTTGAAACCAGTAAAGAAAACATTCCCTCTTAGCTTGGGTATCAAACAAATCAAGTGAGGAGTATTCCTCCGTAGGTAGAGCTACCTGCCTTCGTTAAAACTTATTGCCAACACAACATCGGTTGTGTAAATAAGAAAGTCTTATGGAACAGAAGATAAGTCAAAGATGTTGTACACAGGACATGGCAACACCATCTGTGGAGAGCTTTGTAACGCTTCTTAAGTACATAAGAACCCCACTGCTTTAGCTGTGGGAGTAGTCAGGCTCCTTTCCATTTTTTATTTGAAGATTTTAACGATATAGCACCAATCTATATAAAATTTCATTTTTTAATTTCCTTTCAAATTAGGGGATTTGTTGTTACAATTTTATGTAACGAAAATTGTAACATATGGCAATAGATGAAACAAAAAAGGACCACCACAATAGTAGTGACCCTTAGTATCAAGTCAGGAGGTGTAAGGCTAAATTAGCTTTACACTACTATTTATATGATGGTGAAGCAATTAAAGTTAGTTTTGTGCCTTCAAACTAGATTTATTTTTAAACTTATTACAGCAGGTGTCCAAACACTCGTTAAAATAGAGGAACTCAGTCAAAGTGCGGCAATACCGAAATCGTATCGACCTAGCACAAATACGATTCCGGATGCAATTGTGTGATTTATTGATAGGATACCACTATCACAAAATCCTCGACTTAACTAATTTTAGTTCCGTTTGGTACAGGTTGGTCAGGCGCTAATAAAATCACATCTCCTTCTATCGGAACGCCACCAATCACTAAAACTTCTGATTTAAAGCCTGCTACACGACGGGGAGGGAAATTAACGATTGCTACTACTTGCTTATGAATAATTCCTTCAGGTGTATAGTGTTTAGTAATTTGAGCAGAAGATTGCTTGAGTCCGATTTCTTCCCCAAAATCTATTTTCATTTTAATGGCAGGAACCTTTGCTTTCGGAAGTACCTCAGCTTGGATCACAGTACCAATTCTAATATCAAGATTCATGAAGTCTTCTATAGTGGCCATAAAAAAACTCCTTTATTTAATTTTCAATTTGTATAAATTCTTGTAAATTCTTTTCGATGAAATTATTTATTTTTTCTATAGTAGTTGGATAAATATTTTCGAACATTACATAAATCGATTCAAATGATGCATGGAGCTCTTTGTTATGATTTAATTCATCACGAGTGATTGAAAAATTCTCTAACGTACTAGGGTGGTTATGTCGTTTTAACTTCTTTCAGCGAGTGTAGAAACACCCGTTGAAAGAAGTTAAAACCTCCGGCGGATGTCACGGAATCAGAAAGGAGTTCTTTGTGCAAGCACAAAGCTGATTCCTGACGCAATTATGCCGAGGCATAATTGATTTCTTGCCCTATTTTCTCAAGGAGTAAAAGAAAGGATTCATCATTAAAATAATTTAAACATGCTTTGATAGCTGCCCAACTTTTAGGTTGAGCCATAAAATAAGCACTCCACCAATAAAATTCGATAAGAGATTCACTAATATGGGTATAATAAACATTAAACATAAATAATGCTTTTTGGCCTTCCGAAAGTTCCTCATAAAAATGTTCTTTCACACAGATATTCGTTTCTTCGGACATTCTTACCTTATAAATTTTAATTAGTGGTTCAAAGCACCTTTGATGTAGACTGGGGCCATTAAAATCAAAATCTTCTTCTCTTACCTTTATTATCAAAATAATCACACTCCTTCCCGATAATATAACATTATGGCTTGGAATGTGCAGCGTTATTTGCTTACATTTTGGACTGTTATTTGTTTTGTACAACTAAAAATTACAAAAATTAAAGCATTAGTTTAAACCTCAACTAATAATTTATTGTAAGAAAATGGATTAAATATTATTGGCGTTGTATAATTAAGTTCAGTATTTTCAAAAAAACTAAAATGGAACGGAAGTGGGAAGAGATGAAACAAATTATCGCATTAGGAGGAGGAGGCTTTTCTATGGAGCCTCATAATCCTTTATTAGATACATATATTTTACAGCAGTCTAACAAAGTTAATCCTAAGATCTGCTTTGTTCCTACTGCAAGCGGGGACTCAGAAAACTATATTGCAAGATTTTATTCTTTTTTTAACTCACAACAATGTACACCGTCCCACTTATCACTTTTTTCACCTCCAACGCGAGATTTAGAAAGTTTTATTATGGAAAAAGATATCATTTATGTCGGGGGAGGAAATACTAAAAACCTTTTAGCTTTATGGAAGGACTGGTCGTTAGATAGCATGTTTAAAACTGCTTGGCATGAGGGAATCCTATTAACAGGCATTAGTGCTGGGTCAATTTGTTGGTTTGAGGAAGGAATAACAGATTCATTCGGGGGAGAGTTAGAGCCGATAAAATGTTTAGGGTTTCTTCCAGGTAGTAATTGCCCTCATTATGATGGAGAAATCAATCGAAGACCAGCCTATCATAATTTGGTGAAAGCTAATAAACTGTCATCTGGAATTGCCGCAGATGATGGAGTAGCCGTCCATTTTATCGATCAAGAAATTCATAAAATCATTAGTTCAAAACCAAATGGTAAAGCCTATAAGGTCTCGTTGGATAAGGATATCAAGGAGGAAGAGCTAGTTGTGGAATATTTAGGGCATGTATAAATAATTACGAAGCTTTAAGTAAGCCACTCATGCCTTTTCCTGACTAGGATAGGCTTATTCATTGAAAAGAAATTAATCGTTACTACTAGCCATATAGAATAAAAAACACGTAACCTCTTAGTATCTTGTACTAATGAGGGGTTACGTGTTTTTAAACGTTAATGAAGCAATAAGAATGTCTAATTTTTATGAATAAGAGATTTTACGCCCTTTACCAAAAGGAATACATAATGGTGTGCCAAAAATAGGATCATTCGTCATTTGACAATCTAGATCAAAAACATGCTTTACCAACGTCGTCGTCATGATTTCTTCAGGTCTTCCTTGCTGGAATACGCCTTGGTCGCGAACCGTTATGATGTGGTCAGCATATCGACATGCTAAGTTAATATCGTGTAAAACCATAATAATTGTTCGTTTTTGCTGTTGATTTAATTCAAATAATAAATCTAAAATTTCTATTTGATGTGTTAAATCTAAGTAAGTAGTTGGTTCGTCTAAGAGGATAATATCTGTATCCTGTGCAAGTGTCATGGCAATCCAGGCACGTTGACGTTGACCGCCTGAAAGCTCGTCCACCGGTTTATCCTGTAAATGATCAACACCTGTTGCTTTTAAGGCGTTTAACACTATTTGTTCATCTTTTTCTGTCCATTGCTTGCGCCAGCTTTGATGTGGGTAACGACCTTGCTTAACAAGCTGTAGTACTGTTAATCCCTCTGGTGCTACTGGTGATTGCGGAAGAATAGAAAGTTTTTTAGCTACTTGTTTAGTCGATAATTTAAAAATATCTTGACCATCTAATAATACAGAGCCGTTTTTAGGCTTTAATAATCGAGCAATGGAGCGTAAAAGTGTAGATTTTCCGCAACCATTGGCGCCAATTAGCACAGTAATTTCATTCATTGGAATAGATAAATTCAGATTTTCAATGATATTGGAATCACCATAATTTAATGTAAGTGATTTAGTTTCTAAAGTTGTAGTCATGAAATTTGACTCCTTTATTTTCTAGGGTTTCTAAATAATAAATAGATGAAATAAGGAGCACCAATGGCAGCCGTAAACACACCCGCTGGTACTTCTAAAGGACTAAATGCTGTTCGTCCGATAATATCTGCAACCATTACAAGTAATGCGCCAATTGCAGCAGATGTAGGAATTAATACACCGAATGAAGGCCCTACAATGCGTCTCGCAATATGTGGTGCCATTAAGCCGACAAATCCTATCGCTCCTGCAAACGCAATCGCACTAGCAACTAGACTTGAGCTCAAAATTATTAGAAAGAGTCTTGCCTTTTGTACAGACTGTCCTAAACTAGCTGCCGTATCATCGCCCAATTCTTGAACATTTAACTGTCGGGTAATAAAAAATGTTATCAGTAGTAGAACTAGTATTAAGGGAACTACAATTTGAACTTGATTCCAATCAGCACTTTTGACGCTCCCTGTAATCCACTTATTGGCTTCACTAGCTTGATAGATGGGACCAATAATCATTAACATCGTCGTAATGGCCTGCATAAATGCAGAGACTCCGATACCAATTAACACAAGACGGGTCGGTGTCACACCATCTTTCCAAGCAAATACGTAAACAATAAGTCCAACAATGGTTGCTCCGATAAAACCTGCGAGGGGTAACCATTCAATACTAACTGTTAAAGAATGATTGGAATCACTAAACATTGCTAAAAAACCTACGACTGCCGCTCCGCCACCTGCAGAAATACCGATAATATCAGGGGAGGCTAGTGGGTTTTTAATAATTCCTTGTAATATAGCGCCCGCCACTGCTAAAGCCATTCCAGCAAAAGCAGCAAGAAAAATTCTTGGCATTCTGAAATCAACAATAATTAATTGATCGAACTCAGAACCGTAGCCGAACAAAGTTTGGATCACCGTAAAAGGATTTATAAACGAATCACCAAATGAGGCACTAAAGAAAAAAACGGCTAGTGTCATGATGCTAATAAACGTAAGTTTTTTAGAAGCTTTAACATCAAGTAAAAACGAGATTTTATTTTGTAGTAAACGTACTGTTTTTAACTGTTTCATTATTTTTTTCCACCTTTTCGCGCAAGGTAAATAAAGAATGGGGTACCAATCATCGCTGTCATTACTCCTACTGGTACTTCTTGAGGCATAATGATATAGCGGGCTGCCACATCGGCTATTAGTAAAAGAATACCACCTAATAGTGCAGCCATTGGAATGAGCCAACGATGATCTGTGCCAACAAACTTCCGCGCAAAATGGGGTACCACAATTCCAACAAACCCTATAGGACCAGCTATCGCAACTGAACCACCTGCTAATAAAATGACAATAATACCTACCATCAACTTCATCAATCCTAAAGGTAATCCTAGGCCTCTCGCTACATCGTCCCCAAGAGCAAGTATATTCATTTTAGATGAGATTAATAGAGCACCAATCCATCCAATCACTAAATAAGGTATTACAGATAATAGAATTTCAAACTTTCTGCCTTGCACGGAACCAGCTAACCAAAACAATACTTGTTCGAGTGCTGCTTCGTTTGTTGCAAGTAATCCTTGCGTAAAAGAAGCAAATAATGCACTAATAGCGGCACCTGCTAACGTTATTTTGACTGGCGTTACCGCGTCTCGTCCAGTCGAGCTAATAGCATAAACAGATAGAGCGGCTATTGCAGCACCTAAAAATGCAATCCATGCAAAGGCTTGTAAACTTGACACATGGAAGAAAATCATAGCAAATACGACCGCAAAGCCAGCTCCAGCATTAATTCCTAATATTCCTGGTGATGCTAAAGGATTTTTCGTCAACGTCTGCATGAGCACGCCTGTAATAGCTAAGGAAGCACCTACACAAGTAGCGATAAGAGCTCTTGGAATACGGACATTTTGAATAATAATATGTTCGTTAGAATGATTAAACTGTGTAAAAGAGTCAATAGTCGTTTGGATGGACGTATTTGCATAGCCGTATACGATACTTATTCCGATACAAAGAAGTAGGAGTAATGTTCCTACAATTAAAGCAATTGTTTTTGAAAAATTATTTTTTAAAATCATATAAAGTTGTACTCTTCTTTCAATAGAATGTGCTTGCATATTAGTAAAAAAATTATTGACAATGATAGATTCTTACAATATGCTTAATTTCGTTCTCAAGTAGATGAAAGTGATTCTCATTATCGTTAAATCTGCTTAAACATTCTATCATATACATTGGGGGAAGAAAAGATGCAAAAGGCATTTCAAAAACTACTAGTTTTGCTTGCTGTTGTCGCTGTATTTGTTTTAGCTGCATGCGGCAATAACAAGGAAAACACGAAAGAAGAAAGTTCAACTAAGAGTAATGCTTATAGTGTCGAACATGCAATGGGGACAACTGAAGTTAAAGACACACCAAAACGAGTTGTCGTTTTAACAAACGAAGGAACAGAAGCACTTCTTGCTCTAGGTATTAAACCAGTAGGTGCAGTACAAGCATTTTCAGGTAATCCTTGGTATGACCATTTAAAGGATCAGTTGGAAGGCGTAGAAGTTGTTGGGGTTGAGAGTGAAGTTAACATTGAAAAAATTGCTTCTTTAAAACCAGATTTAATCATTGGAAATAAAATAAGACAAGAAAAAGACTATGCAAAATTAAGCAAAATTGCTCCGACAGTCTTCGCAGAGACATTACGCGGTGATTGGCAAGACAACTTTAAACTTTATTCAAAAGCGGTAAATCAAGAAGCTAAAGGCGAAGAAGTTTTAAAAGCATATAATGATAAAGTTCAAGCTGTCAAAGAAAAGCTTGGCGATAAAACGAATCAAGAGGTGTCATTCGTACGCTTTATGGCTGATAAATCTCGAATCTACTATACAGATTCATTCTCAGGCGTTATTTTTGATTCATTAGGATTTAAACGTGTACCAGAACAAGCGGAACTATTTAAAGATAATGCGAAATTAGGAAAATTAGCTGTTGAGGTAGGAAAAGAAGTAATTCCTAAAATGGACGGAGATGTACTTTTCTACTTTACTTACATGCCAACAGGTGATGATACAGCATTAGCTACTGAAAAAGAATGGACAGAAGATCCACTTTGGAAAAACTTAAGTGCAGTACAAAAAGGGAATGTCCATAAAGTTGATGATGTAATTTGGAACACAGCTGGCGGCATCCTTGCAGCAGAAATTATGCTAGACCAAATTGAAGAAATTTTTGTTAAATAACAAAGATAACCTATATTATAAAACGCTATACTTTCATCGACGATGATGATTGTATAGTGTTTTTTATATACTCAATTCCTATGAGGTATCAGGCTCTACCCAAATTTGCAAGTCGCTTTATGTTCTCCGAATTATACATAGACCCTAGTTCGATAAAAAATTCACCTTATAGAGAAACAAAAGAGAGGAACTATGCGTAAAATAAAGGTAGGGGGGATTTAGGGTGAAATATTTGGGAATTGGTGTTTTCTTATCACTATGTAGTGTTTTCCTATCGAAGATTTTGTGGGGAATGGAAAAAATTTATGTAGTCCCAGGAGCAGTTGGCTGTATTTTTATTGTAATTTCAATGGTTTTTTCAGGGTCCATGGCTAGTGGGGATCGGATGAGGGCAAACTTTGCTACCGAAACTACAGAACATCGGGACGAACGGCATAAAATCACGATAAATTCCTTATACATTGCTTTACCAAATATTATTGTTGCGGTTTTATTTTATTATTTAAATAAATGATTAAGATTTTTGAGTACCTTACGTATAATGAAAAAAGCTTCTAATGAAGTTGAAATCAATAATAAAAGGTCACTCGGACAAAAGTGACCTTTTTTGATTTAACTGTAGTATGTTAGGCTGGTAAGTTATCCTACTATTACTATTGATGTTATTTAGCAATAGAGAGTATGGAATGATTGAATGTAACAATGATAATTAGCATTAACTTTTATTATTAAAAATCTGAATAGTAGTAAAAGACTTCATTAATAATTCATGAATGTTGCTCCGACAATAATTAAAAGAATAAAGAGGACAACAATTAGGGCGAATGCTGAGCCGCCGCCGTAACCACCGCCGCCACCGCAGCCGTAACCGCCGTAACCACCGTAACCACCGTAACCACCGCCGCCATATCCTCCATAACAGCCACAGTTACCATAATTTCCACCTTGGTAGTATCCCATAAAATATCCCTCCCTTCTACAATCTATAATATGTTCATGTGTAGAAAGGAGGGGAGGTATTCATCTAGATTTTACTCAATTTCGTTTGAAAAATAGGAAAATTGATCATGAGGAATTACTCCAGAAAAAGGAACACCAACGCTAAAGGTTCCTCGGATTTTTGAGTTTTTTTAGAAAGTAGAGCACGTTACTTATGACATTTTGAGAAAAAATCATTTTTATAGAATAATAAAATTGAAACCATTACAAATTTCAATCGTATATAATAAGGAAGATTTTTGGAGGTGAATGTACTATGCCATTTATTGGATGGGCCATACTTACTTTTTCAATTGTATGTTACTTACCTTTTTTTATATGGCTTTCTGCTAGTTATCTTAGAAATGGGGATCAATCAAAAAGAAAAAATAACTATTGGTTATTCTTAATGATAGCTGGATTATTAAATTCATTGAATTTATTTTTGTTTAAGATGAAAGATACATATATCTTGGCAGTAATAGTCATTATCATTTTATTATCGAGCTTATACATGTTCTTCATCGTTCGGCAAGATAAAAGAAAAGCGATGGAATGACTAACGAAACGTTGGGAAAATTTGTTGCTCCAGTACATAAAAAAAGTATCCCCTTGAATGTAGACTAATTCAAGGGGATAAATATAAAATCTAGAAAGTTCTTCGCTATCTAGAGGATTCGATTTTACCTCTGCTTTTTAAAATTGCTTCTGTTCTAATACCCGCGTTGAAAACGGACACTATCATAATAAGGAAAAATAGAATTTGAATGAACCTATCTGCTGTCCAATAGCCCAAATAATTCATAAATACAAAGATGACAAATAAAATAGCAGTAACAATGGGGGAACAAAGGCGTAATTTACGAGACATTACATATCCTCCTTTTTATGTTAAAGATCTATATTCTAAGGTTAACATAAAAAGAGCCTAAGAAAGACTCTTTTTAAAGTGGTTTATTCATTAATTGTTTCAGAACCAAAGTTGCTATTGTGCCTAGACATATACAAACGGCATAAATAATACCGCTAATGATACCAAAAAAATCTAAACCAAAAGGTAAAAGAAAAGTAGCAATACCTACTATGTATGAGAATAGCCCAAATAGCTTAGCTAGTTTATTTTTATCCCCAAAAAAGCTTTCTTCTTGGTAACCCGCAATAAGCCACAGTTTCTTTTTTATATGGGTAAGATAACCCATGAAAACAAAGATTAAAGAAAGAACTATACATATGATATAGCCAGCAATCATTTTCGCTACCTCACTTATTTTAGGACTAGTAAATATACGAATAAAACAAAAATAGGTTTTCCAAATTATTACTGGAGGTAATCTGTTTCGAAGGTATTTCATCATAATAAACTGTGATGACTCTCACTAAATTTGAAAATGCTTATATATTTATCAGTATAAGTATAAAAATATTAGGGGAATTAAAATAACAATGAAAGAGAAGTAAAAAAGGGTCACTCGAACCAAAGTGACCCTAAACCACAAACTAGGAGGGCAAAGCTAAGTTAGCTTTACACTACTATTAATATGATTTGGTAGCTATGTTTGTATAGTGAAATGCCTCTGAATTAGATTAAAAAATTAAGTCTATAGATGATGTTTAAAAATTGTGTTTTCATCACTTTTTTCTACATGATTTCCTTATTAATTTTAAGGCGATACAAGTAATAAGCATAGCAGGTAAAATAAAGAGCTATAAGACTGAAAAAAGAAACCTAGTTCATATAACCAAACATCGCTAGTGCTAGAAGACTGAAGCCGAATAAATTAATCATCAAATCAAATGCTTTTGATTTGGCATTTTGACTTAAGTCAATATTTCTTTCATCTTTTTCCTCAATAAGTTGTTCCTTTGTTTTATTCTTTTCATCTAGCAATTTAGTAAAGCCCATACCTAATAGCATGACTCCGCAAAATCCAACAGTTGATAGATGAGGTATTTAAAGAGGGGGGCCCTTCTTCTAACAAAACATTTGAAGACATAAAAAAGGCTCCCGGCCTAAATATTTCGACCAGGAGTGAGCCATTTCACACAAAACTATTTTTACATATAAGAAGGTTTGCTACGTAAAGCCGCTTGTAATACTACATTTGAAAATTCATGGTCATTGATAACATAAGGTACTTCGTCCGGCTCAACCCAAATGCGCGAATCGTTTCATGTTCTCGAAGAAACGGGAGACAGTCTTGAACTTCCATACAATAAAACATTTGATAACCGATTAACGGGTACTTTCCATCAGCTTTGAATAAAGGATTCTCTTCGTGGCTGACTTCAATTGCTCCTATATAGTTGATAGAACCCTTTACATAGCCTTCTTCAAATGCCTCTCTATGAAATGCTTCTTCAGGTGATTCTCCATTTTCTATATGACCGCCAGGAAAGTTAAATCCTCGCCCGTCTACAAGAACTAACAAAACATACCCATTATAAAAACAAACTCCGTGTACACTTGTTACTTTCCTGTAATCGTGAATATTTTTATTTGGGTACCACGTCAGTTTAAGATAATGTCCGCCCCAGTCCACGTAGGTTTGGTTGTTCATATGTTGCCTCCTTTTTATTTAGGAACTCATTATATGTCCATTTTAGTTAATGAAAATATATATGTATAATCCTTTAATAAAAAAATACAAGTTTTAAGGGGCCAATCTGGAAATAAAGCGCAAAAGCTGGCGAGTGAGGCTGGGGGTTCATTAACTAAACAAAATACAAAAAGAGTCACATTTAACTAGGTGTGGCTTTTTCTTATGCATCTAATAGCTATAAAAAGAAACAATGAAAGTCATCTTAATGCCAGATCACTAAGGTGCAGCGATATTTGACATCAACTATACGCAATGAAAGAGGTGATACTATGCAAATAACAAATGGTAAATGGATTTTTGATTCTGAAGTGATCGATGAAGTTGCGAACAAAATACAACGAGATGAGCAGGAGCGAGAGATGGTAAATGCTTTTGCTCGCTATGCCTACCTTCGATACAAGCAGATTCGAGATAGTGTAAATCCTCGTAAATGTAGATATATGAGGATTGATCAAGTGCGTGAACAATTAAAATCACCAGCGAAGCTACGAATAGTGAGCAGTCGATTTTCTATTTCAGAAGAAGAAGTTGTTTATATCGTAGATTTTGTGAAAAAGTATTTGAAGTATGTTAAATAAATCAAAATCTCCCGGTCATAAAAATTAACCCGGGAGATTTTCTTTGTTTGTTGATTTTGATGTTGTAGCCTCTTAGGTTTGTTAAAAAGGTCGAAAGGATATCATTTCTCATCTCTCCACACTATATAGTATGATAAAGTGTAGAATTAAGGAGCGTGAGAATATGAGATTCATTAAATTCCTTCTAGTTATTGTCATTGTCCTCGGTGCCATTGGTTATGGGGTTTATCATTATGGTGTGAAGTTTGCATCCGAAAAAGTCGTTGATACAATTTCTTCAGAATTAGAGGAAAGTGGTCAAATGGATGAAATTAAAACTACGATTGAAAGCGACCCTCAATTAAAATCATTTATGGAAGAGGCCAAAACTGCAGATAGTAGCAAGTTACCGTTTACAACTAAAGAAGAGGCGACAAAAGTAATCATTCAAAAAGTGGGCATTTCGGAGCTTAATAATATAAGAACAAAAGTACAAAATGGTTCAATGACGAAAGAACAAATCATTCAAGAGATGGAAGGTAAATTAACAGACGAAGAAATTTTGGCACTAAAAGTAATCGTCTATAAAGAATTATATAAATAAAACGTTTACAGACTATAAAAAATAAAGATACAGGACATGCCATTGTAGCGTGTCCTATTTTTTTGCTTTCTAAAGTGATTTTAATGAAAATATTTGTCCCTTATTTTGTGAAACAACTGTATATAAATGAGAGAGGAATCTCATTTTTTTATTTACCCAAAGAATTTACAAGGAGGGGCATCATGGCAATATTTAGGGTTCGCAAAAAGGAGAATTTTGTTGTGTTAGACAAAGGATTTTTGAATGACATTCGTTTAAGCTGGAAAGCAAAGGGGTTGCTTGCTTATATGTTGTCTTTGCCAGATGATTGGTCATTTAGTATTTCTAATTTAGCCACTCATAGCAAATGCAGTCGTGAATCCACGGCTAACACTATAAAGGAGTTAATGAAAGCGGGCTATATTCATAAGATGCAAGCTAGAACAAACCACGGGAAATTCGGGAAATTGGAGTTGTTCGTGTTCGAAACACCAAGAACTGAACCGTATAGTAAAAAGCCGATAACGGTTAATCCGTCTCCGGAAAAACCGATAACGGATAAACCTCCACTACTAAGTAATAATAAATCATTAAATAATAATGTACTAAATAAAAATAATGATGATGATAGAAGGGGGCATATCACTGGTGAAAACCTTCAAAAAACACAAACGGCATTCGAGTTTTATGAGCAAAATGGCTTTGGTTCTCTAGTCGCTTATGTCACTAACAAAATCGATCATTGGATTGATGATCTGTCAGAGGACCTTGTTATACATGCTATGAAGTTAGCGGTGGAAAACAATGTGCTTCGTTGGAATTACGTAGAAAAGATTCTTCAAGATTGGAGTAATAAGAAGGTGACATCCATTGAGGAAGTAGAAGCGGACAATCTACAATTTGCAGCTCAAAAACAACAACGACAAAATCATACTAATCGATCTACTCATCAAAAATATAAAGAGATAGTCCCCGAATGGTTCCATCAACGTCGTCAAAATGACAGTGAGATAGAAGTAACTCAAGCTATTGACTTTGAAGCTGAACGTCAGAAAATTTTGGAAACATTTAAGAACATAACAGGAGAGCAAGGTAAATAATATATTAAACTAGGTTTATAAGTAGACAATTTTTTTAGCTAACTATCTTGGCCCTAAAATTAATGTAGTGAAATGATAATCTATACTTTTTAGTAACGAGGGACCTTACTCAAATTCCTATTGAGCAGGTCCTCTAATATATCAGTGAATACCTTATATTGCTTAATATGGTACTATAAAATAGGAGTTTACTAGACGCAAAGGGGCATACTTATGAACGCACATTTCAACTTTACGGATTTCCCCGTATTAGCAACAGAACGTTTCATATTACGAAAAGCACAGGAAAGTGATTGTTTTGATCTTTTGGAGCTTTATTCAACTGAAAGTGTTGTGAAATACATACCATTGGAACCTTTTAATTCAGTGGAAGATTCAAAAAATGAAATGAATTGGTATGAAAAGATTTACGAAGACCAGAGTGGCTTACGATGGCTTATAGAAGAACCTACAACTAAAAAAGTAATCGGAACATGTGGTTTTTTAAATTATGAAAAGGCTCATAATCGTATAGAGATTGGTTATGATTTAATTCCTTCTTACTGGGGGAAGGGCATAATGAAGGAGACATTAAGTAGTATCATTCATTTTGCTTTTACTAAGATGAACATGAATAAAATAGAAGCAAAAGTCGATCCAGAAAATAAATTATCCATTAAATTATTGGAAAAATTAAATTTTTATCAAGAAGGTATATTAAGAGAGCATGAATTTGAAAAAGGAAAGTATGTAGATTTAATTAATTTTTCCATTTTGAAAAGGGATTATTTGTAATTTATAGTTCTGTTGATCTAAATTTTACAGTAAAGCCTCAAGTATGGACTACTTACTTGAGGTGAAAATTTAGCTTTAATCTTGATGGAAATGGGGTGCTCGCATTATGTTGAAATTTATTGGCTCTGGAAGTGCGTTTAATACGAAATTAGGTAATAATTCAGCTTATTTTAAAGCAGGGAATCAGATGTTGCTGATTGATTGTGGTAGCAATATTTTTCACCGCATTAAGGAAAATAATTTACTGGAAGGTATAGAACACATCCATGTATTGATCACGCATACTCATGCAGACCATGTTGGAAGCCTTGCTGATTTTATATTTTATAGCTATTATTGCCATGGCGAAATGGCAAAACCGAATGTTTCTGTTTATGCCGTTCATGATGTGAAAATTGAAGAATTGTTGACCATGAATGGTATTAACCCAGAAGTTCATTGTTTAACAAAAATATTTCAATCAGATACACAGTACTCATTAAATTTCTGTAACGTACTATTCGAAAGATCTAGTCATGTTAAAGAGATCCCTTCTTATTCCATTGAATTATGTATAGATGACAAACTTATCTATTATACGGGAGATACAAATAGCCTAAAAGCATCTTTAGGAACTCCACATAAATCGGATAAGGTCTACGATTATGTTTATGTTGATACTTGTAAAGCTGATTATGAAGGCAATGTACATTTATCATTACGAAAACTTAGCGAGTTGGTTCGTCCTGATTTACGTCCAATATTTTGGTGTATGCATTTAGATGAGAGTTTTGACCGTCAAGAAGCTGAAAGGTTAGGGTTTAATGTTGTAAAGAACGAGTTTTAAGAAAAAAGGGGGGAGCGATTTATGGAAATTGATTTATTAGTAAATCAGCCACAGCATATAGAAGATGTTGCAAAAATGGTCTACAAGGAATTTGTAGTACCAACTAGCAGTAAAAAGACATATGAAGAAGTTGTCGAATTTTTCAAAAGAACATATGTAAATAAATTTCCAATTACTTTTATAGCAAATGTAGATGGCCAATGTGTAGGAACAGTATCTGTATTTGAAAATGATTGGAAAGAAAGACCCCAATTTAAACCTTGGTTAGCATCTTTATTTGTTGAACCTTCATATCGAAGTCAAAAAATAGGTTTTTATTTAATCAATGCTTTGCTAGAACATATGAAAAAAATAGGTTATACAAAAGTATTTTTAAAAACAGAAAATGCTGCAGTTTATTATGAAAAAAGAGGTTGGGAGCGTATTGAAACAGTATTAGGTGAACAAGGCGACCGTATCGATATTTTTATATATACACTATTGAATGATGAGAACAATTATTAAAAAGTTATCCTTCAAATTAAACTACTTTATCATGTTCTTGTTCGCAGAAAGCAACCCATAGAAGAAGTCAGCGTTTTTTACTGTATGAAAGTGGCTAAAAATGGTTTGTCATCACTTCTGATGAAAAATTGAATTGATTTCAGAAAGGGGGAGAGAAGAATGGGATTTTTAATTCTAATAATGGGATTAATCTTTTTAGGGGTGGTCATCAACATCTTGAAAAAGGAATCGTCAAATCATGATCAATCAGTAAAAAGTCATTCCAATCATTCGGGTACCCATGTTGATTATAGTTCAACAAGTACATTTGTCTCCGCAGAAAATTCAAATACACACAATTGCTCTGACAGTGCTTCTAGTTTCAATGATACGTCTAGTTGCAGTGATAGTGGTTCATCGTCGGATTAAGGTGTTGTAAAAATGGTCCTTCCACATCAGCATTCTGCATAATAATTTAAGGCATGCATATTTTTTGTCATCAATTAGTTTGCTTTACAACATAAAAAGCTGTAGCGTATGACAACGCTACAGCACAGAATTGGTCTTGCCCTAATAATGGCTTAGCCATTAACAGCATTATAACATAACGTATGATTAATCAAAGTTTTAATGAGAATATATTTCAGTGAATTGAATATAACGTTGGATAGTTGACACAATTGTGATTTAAAAAGCTATTCTTTTATTGTTTCATCAAAACTTTTTCGGCCAGGATTCACTTTATTTACGGTTATATTTAATTTACTTATTGTATCTTTTGTTAAAGGTATCTTGCCATCCTTGTGTATTTTTTTCCACATTTTCACGTCTTTTCGGTATAGCTGCTCGGATAAGCGGAAAACATCAACATCTATGTTTAAGCTCTCTTCATATGTTTTTGTAATATCTGTTTTAACAGCCTTAATAATACCTTTTCTTATTTGGTCGGTGTTTATCTTTCCTTTGAAACCATTAATGATCGCATTGAATTTTATATCAACTTCAAATGTTACTTCATTGTTTTTTACAATTGGTTTTATATCTGTACTTAATTTTTCTAAATCGACTGTTAAGTATTCTTTTTCTTTATTGTCTAATTTAAAGGTTACTTCTCCACGAGTTTTTTTATGAAACATCCATTGAATACCTCTTGCATCCCCGTTATCTAGATAGCCTTTAAATCCATCTTTTGAAATTACTCCAACACCTGTTAATTCAGTTTCCTTAGTTGGCTCTTCGGTCGTCTCCCAACTTTTGCTAATTGAGACAAGTGGTATATTCACCTCATGACCCGGTTCATTTAACGCGATGACTAGATTTCGTAAATCAACGGGCTCTACATATGTTTCAATTTCTTTTGTATGCAATGGATTGCTTAGTTTTGAAGCTGTTAGTGATTTATTTAATAACGGTGTGATTAAAAAAATATCTTTAATAGGTTCTTTTGTAATATAAGTTAATATTTGATATCTTGTTTCTCGATGGCGTAAAAAACTGTCAATAATAGCAATGCCTTTCTCACTTTTTAATGCATTCTCTGAAAAAAGAAGGTAAGTCAAATGTCCCCAAAATACTTCTTGGTCAATGGAGCGATATAATTTAAAAAAGGCTTCTTCCATCGTTTTTCCTTTAGCGTACCCTATCTCTGATTGTGGTCCTTGAGGACTAGGTCCTTCAGATTTAGCTACATTAGCAAAATTGATGATTTGCATATATATTTCATATTGACCATCTTTAAAATCGACGCCAATACCGTCAACATAGTACATTCTTTGTGGTTCAGAGACATCCCAGCAACCTGAAAGCAATAGTACTGCAGTTAAACTGACAAGTAACGTAATTTTTTTTTTCATTTTTTGATCCCTACTTTTAGAAATTCCTGTGTAATTTTGAGGACTTAAGAAGTTATGTTTATAGTTTGGACAAAAAATAAGAGGATTATAAGCAGTGAAAAACGTAGGATAGCTGCAATTAGTCATTAATATAAAAGTCCAGGACTCATTTGTATAATGATACCTGGGCATGTGTGGAAAAAATTTTATCGTGCAATAACGAAAAAAAGTAAAGAGTGATGGTTATATTCCTTTATGATCGCGAATTTCTATAATAGTTCCTTCAGGTGCTTTTAATTTACAAAGCTGACCATTTTCAACTTTATAAATAATTTCACCATTTTTACGAATAAAATGAACGTTCATTTCCTTTAATCGTTCTACTTCTTGAAGTAGATTATCAACCCATAAACAAAAATGTACAATACCTTGAGTATTTGAATTACATGCTTCAAGTTCTTCATCAAATTTCCCGGTTTGGAGTTCTATATAAAAGGTTCCAAGCTTTAACCATGTATTGAAATGTCTATCGTGGAAATTCGGCGACTCCTGTACTAGTTCAAAACCTACTACATCTGTGTAAAAATTTAAAGATTCTGCATATGTATTTGTTTGGATGCAAATGTGATGCACATATTTTTCAACCATAAAGTATTTCTCCTTTTATTGAAGCTGCTTTATCAATGAGCTATTGCTAAATTATACCAAAATTGCTGATTACTGAAGAAATAGCGTAACATTTAGCTTTCATTCGTACAAGTATAATTTGCGACAAAATGGATAATTTATATAGCGGAGGTGATAATTTTGACAAACAAAGAGCGCAAAACAAGTGAAGAAGAACAAGTAGAATTTGGAGCAGATTTAAGCCCTGACGATTTAGATGTGCGTGAAGAAAATGAATTAACTAAAGAGCAAATGGACAATGCAAATCAAGAAAAACAACAAAACGTAAACACTTCCCAAAAACGGTATAAAAAATAAAGAAGATGCATATAATTTTCTACCACAATCTTTTGGTTGTGGTAATTTTGCATACATTCATATACATAGCTGGGGAAAACTTATTTGTTAATTAACAAAACTCCTTTAAAATCAATAGTAAAGAATTGGAGAGGGGATAAAATAAGAATCACAATTAAAGTAAGAAAGGATAAAAAGAATGACGACTAAATTTAAAATTGAACGCCCGCTTATTCCGAATGATTTGCCTCAAGGAACCTTTGAAGACGTTTTTTATGATGAAGAACCTTATCTATCGCATCAATTGATTACGAATACAAGTAGAGAGAATGATAGTATTGACCGTTTAATTGTATCCAAAGTACTGTTTCAAAAAGTATCTTTGATTCACTCGAATTTCAATAAAATTGATATGACGGATGTAATCTTTGAAAACTGTGACTTATCTAACTCAACATTTAACGAAGGGATTATCCATCGAGTTACGTTTAAAAACTGCAAACTGTTAGGTGTTGATTTCTCAGAGGCCCATTTAGGAAACGTTTCTTTTGAAGGGTGTATCATGAATTTATGTAACTTTGGCCTAGCAAGATTTAAACAAATTTGTTTTGATCAGTCATCATTACGTAGTACAAGCTTTTACGACTGCCAATTTAAAAAAGTGAAATTTGAACACTGTAACATAGATGAAGTTGATTTTAGCGATACACCACTAAATAATGTGGATATTAGTACTTGTAAATTTGAACGATTAAATGTAACGATAAAAAATTTAAGTGGCTGTGTGATCTCTACTGAACAAGCGATTGGCTTTGCTGAATTGCTAGGTTTAAAGGTTAAACGATGATATCAAGCCTGGCCATTTGCAAGATCATAACATTAGGTATATTTCAAATAGCTTTTAAGAGTAAGCCTTTTACACATCTGTGAAGGGTTTTTTCTGACTGCCGAAATGAACGAAACTAAGTTCTTCAGTATTAATTGCATATGTATCAACGAAATTACACCAAACAAAATAGATTTATTTACGAGGGAGATGCTTGAATAAAAGCATCGCTATAGAATTTATTAACATGACAGTTTGCTATTTCTTTTCATACTTTTTACTATCCCATGCCCAATTTGCAAAAGCATAAAAGAGTACAAACAATAACGCAAAGAAAAAATTTTCAAGTAAAGACCAATTTCCATTTCTGAAATAATCCCAAATCGTTCTAAATGAAAACATTATTAAAAAACAAATGATATATATGTATTTTCTTTCAAACGGCATTTAAATCACCTCTGTATACATCATATGTATATATTAACATAAAAAAATACACAGCGTTTTTCATAGACATGAAATTCGAAAAGATGGAACAATAATGGCCACTCATATAAGAGTGACCTTCTTTTGTTATATTCTAGTACTCGCTTGTACTGTTAAATTTTATTCCAGATGACCATAAATTGTGCTGCTTCCGATTCGAGCGCAATTAGATGATCTTCAGTAGAAGGTTCTTCTGAAATTAATCGTCCTTTTTGGACGTTTAAAATTGCCGGTTTTATAGTAGGTGAATGCTCAATGGTGAATTCTGATTGGTTTAATAATGTCAAAGATGAACGGCATTTATTTTTATCAATTCGTTCGTCCTTCCCTTTGAAATATAACTTGATTAAGTGTGGAACACCATCAATCATTAATCCAAGTTCTGGTGATGAGCGAACAGTTAAATATTCGCTATACCAATTGGATTTGCCTGGTTCAAACCATTCAATTTCTTTATTTTTAATAAATTTTAAATGAGCTTTCACTGCTTCTAGGTAATTTTTTTGTCTTGTTTGAGAAGCCTTTTCAGCAAGATCAAGCAAGTAATCGTTACTAAATTTTTTCTCGTGAAATTTTCGGATACCATCCCGTAAAGGTTTCCAGTAATCAAAAGCAGGATTGTATTCATCTTGATATTTTATTTGTCTAACCATTGAGGTTTTACCAGTAACGCCTTTGAAAGTAAAGTCTGTAAATTGTGTAAGACCGATAGATACTTTTTTTGAAGACATTCATAACAGCTCCTTTTACAAATTAAACGTCAAACCACTGTTTTCGCAACAATTCAAAGCCATTTATCAAAATGATGAAAGCCTAAAATACGCATCTGTTTTATATCTCTGGACAGAAAAAGGGGCGTAGCTACATGCTATATCGCTAAACACCGGACACGTAGCAGCAGTCAAGATGCTATGGAATGGAGATTTTATATGGTGGATTTCATGAAAATAATTGATCATAGAAGATTATAGTAGCGATTGAAAGAGTATATGACAGGATTCGTAGTTTAGAAGCATGTTAGTTAGAAAATTGATGACATGGGAGTGGAAAGGTCATTAATGGCCTGCAACAGTAAAAGGTGACGGAACGAGTGATCGTTTATGAGTGATATAAGTGATGGATCCAGAGGGGGCCGAGAGTGTAGGTTAACCATTATAAAATTGGTGTACTAATAATATTTCATACAGTCAATAAAAAAGCTGCCTAACAGTTACCTGTTAAACAGCACATGGATATTGTAAATATAAAACAAAAAACAGGAAAAATCAACAAATTTTTTGTTTTTTTTTGCTTCTGCTAACTGATTTAGCAAAGCTTGACTGGAAATGAATATTTTCACCAGTAAAAATGCCAGCCGCTGCGTCAACAATGCATAGCAGTCAAAGATCTCAAGAACAATGCACAACAAAGTGGGATGTGGACGTCGAAATTTGGCGTGAATAAATCATTGAAGTTCCATTTTTAGGAATGATAAAATAAGTGATATAGAGAGAATGAAACAAATGAGTTTAGTAACGTAACCATAAAAATGTCTGAAGAGACTAGGTTGTTCCATACAGCCACCATCTTTTATTTTGAAAAAAATAACCAGAAACTAAGTGAGCTAATATTGGAAAAAATCTATTAAATTGGAGGTTATAGTTCTATGCCATTATTCAAGTACGGAGTGTTAAAAGGTAAAGTTGTTGATGTGAGACCTGTGGATTCATTTGACAAAACCCCTCATTACCAAGTGCATATTCGGGCAACGAAAAAGGACAAAAACGAGGAGAATTATAGGATTGCAATCAATGTCGCCTCAAAGGTAAAGCCATCAGAAGTCCTGTATTTTGTGAGTGAAGATTTTAATTCGAGTCAAATTACCATTATCCCTAATTTCGAAGAAGGATTTACAGAGGTTACTAGTGAAAATCATGAAATTGCATTAGATTATATTCGTGGTGGTTTATTTGATCCGTCAAAAATGATTCCTCTCCCTGCAACAGAAAATGGACCAGACAATGACTTAAATGAAAAAGTGAATAAGTATATACAAGAGGCTATGACTAAAAAAGCTACCGTTTACGCTTACGGTGAAAAGTTTAAAAATGAAGATAAAGTAGATAAATATTTTGGCTTTTCTCCAGGTAGGGGCATTCATGATATTCATATGAATCAAGGGAATAGTAGGGATTTTAGGAAAGACGATGGGATATGGCAAGATGGTGGTGTCCTTATTCATTTTGAGGAGGAAAACAGATGGGTTGGTATATTCCTTGCTTTCCAATCGCAGTCTTGGTGTACAGATGACCATGGACATGCTACGAAGCCAGTTAGTGTATGTAACCATACTAATAGAAAATCAGCGATAGAAATTTAATACGAAGAACACGATAGATTGCCCGGGAACTCAATTAAATTTTGAGCCTGGGCTTTTTATATGTGCACAACATGTTTTGATTAAAAATTATGTTTTTAATGGTATTTGATAAAGATCGAATGGAGAGAGGCTATTCCTTTTCTACACGTTACGCCAAATGCTCATACTTTTTATATACCATACGAAAAGAAGTAAACGCAGCATAAGCTAGCGTTATTTTTTATGCCCTCCACAGATAATTGTGGAGGGATTTTATATTGCAAATAATAAAATAAAGTATGAGTTATGCGAGTGATTGAATGGTTACAATTTTTTTTAGAATCAGGTAGTTCAAAGTTAATAGATATATTTTAGCGTTAATTTTTGAGTGTCAGTATAATGTATTAAAATGATAAAGTTTGTTTTCTGAATATTTTGTAAATTAATGTTAGTTGTACTTGTTTATGCAATTCCTGTAGCACTTCTGTTGCCGGAACCGCTAGGGATTCGCACATTGTATAGATTGTTTTTTGGATTCTGAATCATTTTAAATTGACTAATGATGATAATTGTATAGATCCATTAATTGATTTTTCAAAGGCATAATCCAACGAGAGGAGAAATGAGAAAATGACTTATATTATAGAAAAACGCTTAATGTCCGCATTGCCGAACTTAGCTTTAACTGCAGTTAAATATGTTATTGCTCATGAATCTGGCAATCCGAATAATAATGGACCGAATGCTTTGGAAAATGAAATAGCTTTTATGAATCAAAATAAAGCCAATGCTTTTACTTCTCACTGGATAGGCGGTGGTGGACGGATCGTGCAAGTCGCACCAGTTAATCGCGTGCAATATGGCTGTGGTCCTAAAGGTAATCCGCTTAGCTATGCACAAGTAGAGTTGGCTCGAACAAATGACAAGGAACAATTTAAAAAGGATTACGCTGCTTATATTTGGTTACTAAGAGAACTTGCAAAAGATGCAGGTTTACCAATTGTACTTGATAGTAGTGGCAATGGTATTAAGTCGCATCGTTGGGTCACAGATACTTTAGGTGGTACAACGCATAGAGATCCATTTCCGTATTTACAAACTATGGGAATCACAGATGAACAATTCAAACTAGATATTAAAAATGGTTTGGATCAACAACAACCAGATAAGGATGATGACATAATGCAATTTACAAACGCAACTACAAAAGCAGCAGTTCGTGATTATATTAAACAATCTGTAGATAAAAAGCTAATTGATAAGTCATGGTTAGATAAATTTGACCAAGGAACTTTGACAGGTGGCGATTTTGAAGGACTAAAGATCATCATTAAACAGCGTGGTGGCTAACAGCAATGCCCAGGTACTCAATTAATTTTGAGCCTGGGCTTTTAAAAAAGGAAATAGACATAATCGTCTATTTCCTGTTCCATAGCTTTTAATTTTGCTTTATGTTTAGCTTTTGGAATCGAGTGAAACTGCTCGTATCGACACATACTACATGAGCAATGAATTTTACCTTTACTCAATCTGCCGCGTTCAGGCATGTATTCACTTTCTCTTAACATAACGTCTTTTAAAATGGTCCATTTCTTTCGAATAATTCGCTCTCTCTGATGGCGAATATAAGCTTTTGAACGATTTTTCATACATATCAGCTCCCTTGAGAAACCCAAGCTTGCATGGAGGTCAAAGGATGTAACGGCACTCCCTACAAGCTTGGTAGGTAGCTGATATATTGGATTAATTGATTCATAGGTTCATTCCTTTTTAAGAAAAAGCCGCAACGTTTTCACACGCTACAGCTTCGAATTGGTTATGCCCTTTGATGGTGTTCACGACATTATTATATCACAATACAGAAGGGAAACCTATGTTGAAAGGGCAAAAAAAGGTAACGAAAGAAAATTTATTGCAATGGACCTCTCTATTTACTTCCGTTTTAAGGAAATAACCTGTTTGGGGCAATAAAAATAACACTGGCTTATGCTACGTTTACTATGAAATTAAATACTTTGTAGATGGTCAAAAACTTGTTAAAGGTAATTCTCTCTTTTTGTCGAATTGAGTAGATGAAAGGAGAGGATTCCTGTGCAAGAAGTAAAAAGCAGTCAAGAAACCATCATTGCAGAAATCAGAGCGTACCAAGAATTTATCGATGAATGGGAACAAGAATTATTGAAGGTACAAGCTGATTTGGATAAAGGCAAAGAAAGAGTTTTGCTATTAAATGAATTAAAACAACGTGTTACACCTGGCTCAAGAACTGAAACCGTAAAGGCAAATATTGATATAGTTGTGGATGAAGTAGTAGAGCTTACTAAAAAAGAATCTCACTTAAGTGGGAATATTAAAACTTATCAAGAGTTTGTAAATGAATTAAATAAAATGCTTTAATATCAAGCCTTCCACAGATAATTGTGGAAGGCTTTTTTATGTAAAAGGAGTTTACAATATGGAAGGCATGAATTCATTCTTCATTAGACATCTTTTAAAACAGCATCTATTAATCGTCGATCTGATTTATATTTTGCTCTGTTTGGCTGACCTTCTGCTCTACGTATATCTAAAGTATTTAAGTTAGCTATAACAGAGAAAAGAGTACCAAATTGTTGTTCTTTTAGATTTAAACAAACATGACCCTTGGTTTCCGACATAATGGATTGTGCAATGGTAAGATCCATACTATTTACATTGTGTTTAAGACGGGTATCTAATGTTTCAAAACGCTCTTTTGATTTGCTCCAATTCCAACTTTCGGTTAATGATGTACTTTCGTGATGATTTGTACAATGAATGTAATTATTAGTAGGAAGGCGTACTTGATAACTATTAGGAGTAACTTCTACAACTGCCATATTCCCAAGAGGATCTGCTAACAAATAGTTATTAGCCACCGAACTCGGGAATCTTTTTAACACGTCTATTCCTTCATCTACCGTACGACAATTTTCTAAAATATATTTAACAGCCAAATAAAAATTCAGACCAGGTTTAATCCCATCATGAGGAACGGATGAAATCCCAACAAATAAACCGTGTTCGTTTATCCCATCAACTTTTCCAATAAAGCAATCTGATTGTCCGAGATACTTATTTTTATCATCAAAACAAACAAGTGAGGACTCTGTAATATTTTTAAGATTAAAGAGCATATCATAATTTCGGCCAATAAACATTTCTTTTCCGTTATAGGCGGAAAAAATACTGCATTGACCTGCCAATTCGAATACGCCAATACTTAAGAGAAACGAGCTTACTTCTTCAAATGAAGAATGACAACCTTCAGCAAATCCTTGTATCTCTTTCACAATATGGGGATCAAAATCTGTAAGAATTTGTTTGCACGACTCCCCATATTTTAATTTTTCTTCCGTTACTTTCGGAAACCTAAAACCATTTTTATAAAGAATTTCAGCATAATGCTTTCCTGCCTCATAAGAATTTCCTTTTAATCTCGGATGATACATCGTAATTCCCTCCATTTATTTATGTATGTAAAAAGAATAAACTCTCCAGTAGGGGGAGAGTGTACCCTGTAATTATTAGATAACTCTAAACACAAAGGCCCAGGCGCTCATGAAAATTTGAGTACCTGGGTCTTTTATGTTTATTGGTCATACGGTCTGTGTTTTTTACGAAGTGATTCAAGCTCATCTTTTTTCTCTATTAGTATGCTTTTTAAAAACATTTTAGGTTGTTCTTTAGCTGTCTTTAACTTTCCGTCTTTTACTAATTGCCCCAATCGAACTTTTGATATTTCCAACAGCTCAGCTGCTTCGGTTGCAGATAACAATTCTTCATTTAGAAATTCAAGAAGTTCCTCAGCTGATCCAAATGTGTATTCCATTTATTCACCTCGATTCCGTACAACACAATTAATACATATTCTAATCTAAGCATTTTATATAAGTAGGTTAGTTATAACTTTATTGAGAAGGAGGGGTTAACCTCCTTTAAGTGACTTATTTTTTATTTACTGGCACAACTACTGTTACTTTTTCTCCAATAAATCTGTTATCTTTTGAAGTACTATCAAATACAAATTTTAATTCTTTGACACCTTCTAAACCTTCTTCACCTAAATCAAAAATAACCTCACCTTTTTGTATTACTTTACCAATAAACTCAGATTCAAAAGAGGAAATCATAACATTTGAATCAATTTGACGTTTTGTATCAGTGATCATTTTAGTTGTGCTTGGATGGAAATCAACGGTATCGTCAGATAAATTTTCTCCTGTAATAGAGAGGATAAGTACATTTGTTTCAGCGGCTGTTTCAATTAGTTCAGGATTTTGTGCAACAAGTTTAGCTGTTTTCATTTCATCAATTGAAAATTCAACATCAGCACTTTTATATTTTTCATTTGGTCCTTCATATAAATCAGTGATTGTATATGTACCTGCAAAATCATTTTTCACTACATCACCAACATTCGCTTCTGTTAAATTATCAGCTTTATTCGCTTTGCTTTCTTCTTTAATTTCAATGTTAGTAGAACCTGTTTCAGCTGTTTCAAGTGAAGCTGCATACTTAGCAAATTCATTATCTTCCATATCGCCATTCATTTGTAATAAAAACAGTCCACTTTGGTGAGTGTGAGAATAAAACAAAGGACCTGAATTTCCTAATTCATCATAATAACTCTTTGCCTTTTTTAGATTTTCTTCATTATCGAATAAAAATAATCGACCACCTGAATCATCACCAAGTGAAGGAATTAAAACTCGTTTGCCTTCTTTTCGGATGTTTCCAAATTCACCTTTTGGTAAATCTGAAACTTCACCTAGTTCTAGACCATCTTTTTTAAAATGTTCCAATACGTCATCAACTGTTTTGGCTAGAACTTTTTGTGGTTCTTCAGCTTTAGTACCATTTTCTTTTTGCGGTTCTTCCTTAGCTTTGTCTTCTCCACAACCAGACAATCCTAAACTTAATACTAATGCTGCACTAAAAATTAATTTTTTCTTCATATATAAAAACCTCCCTCAATATTACCATTCTAGGTAATATTGAGGGGAAAGTACATAAAAAAGACAAAATGGATAGTTATCTTAGAATATACGGCTGTATGCGTGCCTTCACTTGAAAGAAGTGAGAGCCATTTTTATTCTTACATTAGTGCACGTTCACTTTACATGTGTTTCTATAAATAAGGTAAATTCTCCTTTAAATTTATATGGAAATAATCGAAAAATAGGTATAATTTATTATGTATATTATAATTATTATTACTTTAGGAAGTGTTTTAGAATGTTTTTTTAATTGGTATTAAATCATATTTTTAAAGCTGAAACAGAAGAAAAAAAGTTGAAAGCTTCCGTTATTTATGGTTGGTCTTTAATAGCTGTCGCTGTAATATCCTTTTTCCTGATAAGCATTGAAAATAAATCTATCGCTGAATTATTTGCTTTAATATTTTTAGTAGTAATCATACTATTCATAACTAGATATAACTCTGTAAAACCTTTGTTGGGTGCAGCGTCGGCCGGTATAAGCGTTGTTGCATTTACAGCAGTATTGGAATCAATTTTTTCTAGACGAAATGATAGTTCTGCAACAATGGGCGCTATTTTTGGCGTATTATTAGTTCTTGATTAATTATTACTAAAAATTGTATCATGTCATTATTTTATTTATCCCGTGAAACTTATAGATTATATAATTACAAAATAAAATGTACAAGCCTAGAAGAAACAGTTTGATTTACAAATATTTGAAGTTGCATCTAACAAGGTGTGGCTTTTTATTATCCTTCATATTTATTATAGATATATTATTCCATACGCGTTATGATTAATTGGATGGATTTACCTAATTTTGAATTAATCGAAAACGGTGCAGATTCATTAAATCAAAAAAAGAAGGTATGCTAAATGTTTAAAAACCGACCTAAACTAGGCTACATAGTCAACTTAGTGGTTACAGTTATTTGTATTATGATTCTTCCAATGTTTATTCTAAAAAGCCATCCGTTTTACGGATTCATTTTGGGATTGATCCTTGCCACGATAATTAATTCTCTTTTAGGGGCAAAATGGATGCCTGAACGAAAATTATTTAATCAATAAAGTAGAGATTAAATAGTCAATACTGTGCAATAAAAGGATGAAATTATGTAATACTGAAATATTTGAAGGGTGGAGATCTTGCTACTCTTTTTTATTTTCTTCGGCTAAGAAGAATATTTAGCAGATTGTGAAGATTAGTCATGTTCATATGAGCATGGCTTTTTATTATGCCTTGAAGACTGTATCAAACAGCCATAAAATAATCGGAGGCTAGTTCAATGACTACTATGTACCGTTAGGAAGGTTACGATACTGAATGGAGCAACAGGGATTAGTTATTGTCCACTAAATTTACTAGGGATTGAAGGCCGTATCCAAACCGGAAGCTACGAGGGACAAGATGGTAAGCGTGTTTACACTACTGATGTGGTGGCGGACAGCATTCAGTTTTTAGAGCCGAGAGCAAACTCAGCTGGTCAACCGAACGCTTCCCAGTATCAAGGACAACCGAATCCATATCAGCAACAGCAACCGTCACAACAATATGGAGGACAAGCTTTAGGAACTAACCAACAATCATATGGCGGTAGTCAACCACAACAACAATTTAGTGGAGCAACGCCTGGACAAAATTCATTCGGAAACAATTCTTATCAGCAAAACCAACCACCGTTGAATCAGCCGAACTATACACGAGTGGATGAAGACCCATTTGCAAACAGCAGAGGACCGATTGAAGTTTCAGAAGATGATTTGCCGTTCTGATGGGAGGAGATATATCGGTGCCAAAAATAATTAGAAAACCAGCAAATGTCTATTTGGATTTAAACGATTTATACGAAAGCTACTCACAAGCAGCAACAATTTTCTTTGATGGTGAGCCGTATGAACGAAAAGGTATAATTTCAAGTCGTGACGCTACTATTCATGTCTATCGTTGTGAGAAGGAGCTTCACACCTTAAATATTCACATGCATAATGGCTTACCATACTGGGTCGAAGGTGTTTATGAGGTGCTTAAGGTGCAGGCTGAATGAGTAGTTGTAAAAGATGTGGTCGTAAATTACGGTCACAAAAATCAATTGATGATGGTATGGGGCGGCGATGTAAGAAAAGAGCGAAACAAAAAGCGGAAGATGCAGAATTTTTAAAAATTCAAATAACTATTTTTGATCCTGAATTTTCATATGGGGGTGTAATCGATGCAAGGACGTTGCATACAGGCACCTGAAAAATCCAACCTTGTGGAAGGCGAAATATATTATGTGTATACCCATGGAGGATTAGCTTATAAGGTTAGCGGATTTCCTCGTCCAGGTTCTCATTTTGGAACGTATCAAAAAAAACGTTTCGAAGTCATAACAGAGGAATGGCCACTTGAGCCTTCCTCACCATTAGAGCAATTAGAGTTAGAGGAAGGCTTGGTATACGAAGCGGAGCTAGTTTGGAAACGAGATGGTTATTGTGCAGACTTAGGTAAGTACTTTATTAGAGCAACTTATGGTTGCTACGCAAATAAGCATGATTGCTATTTTTACGCTGATTCAGAGCTGAAACAACCAATAGGAAGGTTCCCTCTTCATTGGTTTACAAATATACATGAGCATGGGGTAGAAGTTATAAAAGAATTGCCACAAGAACAATGGCAACAGATGGACTTGTTTAATATATAAGCGCTAACAGGAGGTTTAAAATGGCTTATAAAAATACTTCATACGCCAATCGAGGAGCGGCTTTTGAACGTTTAATTATTATGGCAAACAATAAATATCGCAACTCAGGTATAGCGGATATACGAAAAGTACCTAGGCAATACAAATTACTAAAGACAATGGACGTTTTGTCGAAGGGCGGAAAGAAAAAGCAGAATGGGTCGATTTTGCCGGAGTATATAAAGGCCGATCTGTTGCCTTCGATGCGAAGGAAATAAGCAATGCTAGTTTCCCACTTAAAAATTTATCTAATCACCAATACGAACTACTAGAATCATGGCATAAAAATAACGCGTTTTCGTTTCTCCTTGTGAGTTTTCGTAAATATAACAAAACATATCTTCTGCCTTTTGAGGTGCTACAAATGAACTGGGAAGCGGCTAAAAATGGTGGTCGAAAATCAATATCATACAAGACCTTTGAAAATGAGTGTATTGAGGTTAAGTCGAAGGATGGATATAAGCTGCATTATTTGGATTCGTTAGTGGTATGACGCATGAATACAGTTCGCAAGGAAGTTAAACAGCGTAGAGCAAGGCTAATCAATCAGCAGGACCACATAGCTTTTCTCAAGTGCAGAGGATGTCCGAAATGTAAAGCCTATGATCCAACAAAGAAATGCAGAAGATGCAAGACTTATATGCAGCTACGAAGCATTGGGAAAGAGCTTGAGCAGATTAGTAATTTGCGTAGGTGGGTTAAGTGAAAGATATTGTGCAGTATGGGAAGTTAGGAGCATCAAATTTGATGCTCCAATATCAGTATTCTTAGTCTTCTTCGGGTTCCATAAGAAGGGTAATTGTACGGTTAGATAGGTTTGCTTTATATCTTGAATTATATCTAGTACATGGTACTTCAAATGAATCTTCCTCTGTTATAAGAGTTAATGATTGGTCATCGTCCCAATCGTGTATACAAAATTTATTTGGATTATCAATGCTAACGTATACAGACATAGTTTCGTGTGCTACTAGAGTCCAGCCATTTGTTAAAGCAGTTTTCTTTGTTTTCGATGTTTCCGATGTTATGAATATATTCAATATTATCCACCCCAATATATAAGATGTTACTAGTATAGGAATTTATTTAACAAAAGACCATGGTTATGTTAACCATCCAAATATTAGTTGTTTTTTTACTGAACAATATGAGAAAAAGAAAAAGCCGCAGCGTTTGCAGACGCTACAGCTCGAATTGGTTTATGCCCTTTGACGGTGCTTACAACATTATTATATCACACCGTAGGAGGGCAAACCTATGAAACAAGGGCAAATTAAAGTTACAAAAGAGAATTTACTTCAGTGGATTGAAAATTATCGTTGGATGGTTGAAACAATTGAGGAAGCAAGGCAGCCAGTAGCTAAGGTTGATAACAACAGTTACATTGGTGCTAAAACAGCTATGTATGGCATTGAGGCAACATTGCCAAAGGCTAGTGGTGGTACGAGTGATCCAGTATTTACAGAAGTACAACGTCGTGTATATTCGCTAAATTATCGAATTAAGGAATATGAACAAAAGATTGCAGAGGTGCAAAAACGCATTCCTTACGTTATAGGTGATAGAGAGTTTGAGGTTCTTCATAGACTGCTAGATGGCGACAGCATGAGAGCTATTGGTAAGCACATGAAACTATCAAGTACAACGATTATACGCACAAGAGAATGTATAGTTAAACAAATGTTGATGGGGGCCTAATGCACCTACTCTGCATGTATTAATTTTTAGAATGAAACCATACTTCACTTATCTCAACATTTTAGGAGTGATTGTATGTCGAAAAACAGATTTAAGAATATTGTCTTTGAAGGTGGGGGTGTTAAAGGGATTGCTTATATTGGGGCATTAGAAGCATTAGAAAAATCAGAGGTGATCAGTAGTATTCAAAGAGTAGGTGGGACATCGGCAGGAGCTATTACAGCATTAATTGTAGGATTAGGGATTAAATCTAAAGATATGCTAGAATTCATTAAAGGTAAAGACCTTCAGACCATAGAAGATAATGATGTGCTAGATGTACTTGACGTCGCCAGATTATTAACCAAATATGGATGGAATAAAGGTGAAGTAGTAAGAAAATGGATTGGGGAAGCAATAGAATTTGCAACTGGTAATGTTAATTCAACCTTTGAAGATATAAAACAAGTTCAAAAAGAAAAAAATTTTAAGGATATGTACTTTGTAGGTACTAATTTATCAACACATTCTTACAAAATCTATTGCCACGAACTTACACCAAAAACTCGGTTAATTGATGCTGTTGAAATTTCGACGTCAATACCACTCTATTTTACAGCAAAAACGGATGAAGAAAGAAATTATTATGTTGATGGGGGAGTTTTAATGAACTACCCAATTAGACTTTTTGATGAAAAGGGTTTTATTGAAGACACCGAATTATGGTCTGTACAAGATGTTGAAGTCCCAAAAAGCTATAAATTGGCAAATGAGAAAAAGACTGAACTAGTCATTAACAATATTACAGAAACTGAATATAAACCTAATCTTGAAACTATTGGATTTCGATTAGAATCAGAAAATAAAATTCTTTTTTATCATACAAAAGAAGCAGTTGTTAATGAAATTAACAACATCTATGATTTCACAAAACACCTCATAAAAACCCTAAGGGAATTTAAAAACTATACATATCTAAATGATATTGATATGTCTAGAACAATTTTTTTAGATGTAACTGGAGTTAATACAACTGATTGGAACATTTCACCTGAGAAAATGGAGAAAATAATAGCTAACGCTTATAATAGTACGAAAACTTACTTGGAGAAATTCGAGATTAATGTTTCTGATTATTCAGAGTGAAATCTAAGATTGAAAACCCAATTCAGCTAGATAAGAATCCGTTTTGACTTTTTTTCAAAGTAACTTTAGCTAATATAAACTACTCAATTACTCGGTTAAAGGGTGTATTGTTTAACAAGCGTCTCTTTTTATCATCAAAAGGGGGCTTTTGTTAAATATTCGATTTACGAAATATAAAAATAAAAAACCAAAGTTGATTCCTACTTTTTGTAGATTCACTTTGGTTTTATGTTGTTTTGAAAGTTTGGCAACAATTTTTAAGAATCCGCCTTATTAAATGTATCAAATGACGCAAATGTATCATTTGTATCAAACGTTACTCTATATGGATGTGTGAATTTAACGTGTAAAATGGAGGGGAGGTCGGACAGGTAAATGTTTCTTTCCTTGGTATTTGTGAATTCCTAAATATTAGGGAAAGACAGACCGACGACCGACCTGCGCCTCATAAACTTGTTCGAGGCAAGACAAACACGGCCGGCCCATTTTTTTATTAGATTAGGTATCTTAATTAATATAAAAGGCTAAAAATTGCTGAAGTAGTGGTTTATATGTGAACTTCGTCCACATTCCATGATTCAGTCAAACTTACTAAAACAAACTTACTGAGCAACAAGTGCACGGAAAAGCACTATAAATAAAACGCAATTCGCTTTACAAATATAACGTGGTGCAGCTCTACCACGGTTCTGAAAGTGAGCTAACTCGACAATTAAATATTTAAAGCAGTAGAGCCTTTGTCAAAAAGATGAATGCATTTATTTACTATTTTCTTATTATCATAGTATTCTATATAAAATGGGTAAGTTGATATAAACTTACATATTTCGGAATAATGATATAAGGGAGAAGTTTTGTATGGACATTGCTAAAATAATATTAACATTTATTTATAAGATAAAAATAATTTTGTGGCCAATATTTTTATTAAGTATTGCACTTACATTTATGCCAGGGAAATGGATAACATATCTATCAATAAATGATTTAGTGAATAAAAATAAAGCGTGGATATCAATAACTCTGTTAATAAGTTCGGCATTTGTTTTAGTAGAGTTGTTTTTATTAGTTAAAAACGCATTTACCAGTCACTTTGCAAAAAGAGAAGCTAAGAAAAACATGAAAAATCGTTTATTAAATCTTTCGGACACACAAAATTTTATTGTCCATCATCTTTTTGCTGAGAATACTCCTTCTGGATTGTACTTAAACATTATGCATCCTGAAGTTATGATTTAGAAAATAAAAGAATAATTTAAGTAATATTGGGCAATTAACAGCTTTTGCCTACTCATTAACACCTATCTCTTATAATTTACTTTCTCAATCCAATTCAGTAACCAAAAAAATTGTAGATGGTTATAGTGAGGTGAATATAGATAAAAGAGCTTTTGGTAAGACATATTTCTAAATAACTTTAAAGTCATTCGGAAAGAATGGCTTTTTATTTTGCAAACCAACTAGCATAATGGGGTGATTACAAAACAAACAAATGATGGAGATGGTTGGTGTGATATTGCTAGACAAAGAAAAAACCACTCAGGTTAACATCCTTCGGGATATTTTTAATTTACTTTGAAAACTGTAACAAACAGCAAAAACGTAATCAGTTGAAAGGGCAAAGTTTGATGTGGTTTTGATATCAAATATATATTACATATTTTCCAACTTCTGGGTTATTATTTGAGAGGGAGGTGAGATTATGGATAACTATATTATGGAATTTCATTTAGATAACGGTGATCAAGTCTCTACACCAGAAATTAAAGCTGATTCATACCAAATGGTGTATGAAAAATATTTCAATGTTGATGATAAAACTAGAATGGTAATTATAGAGAAGGATGCAGAAACAATATTCTTCCCTTCTAGCAAAGTCAGCAAGATCAATATTATAAACTTAACAGCTGCAGAAAAAGACGTGATTGACAACTGGATATAAAACTTATTTAAACCACTCTCGCGAGTGGTTTTTCTTTTGCTTTGAAAACTGCATCAAACAGTCAAAACACTTTGGGATGAGAGGGCAGAGTTTGATGTGGTTTTGAGAGTGAAAATAACCGCGTCAAAATATTATTACATATTTGTTTAATTATGGGATATGGTAATGGCAGGAGGCGATAAAATTGAAATCACAAATACCAAATGACGCAACTGCTTTTCTATTAAAATTTGTTAAACCGGAATATGAAAATGATTTTATTCAAGGTAAGCTTCGTATGAATCCACTTAGTTATTTTATCGAGAGAGAAAAAGAAACTGGTGATAGAGGTGTAGGCGATGCTTTGGAAGCTTCAGCTGTATATGCAGATGTCGAGATGACATTAATGGATCCTGAAACAGACGAAGTTTTAGTTAAAGGTAAGGCAGAGAGAATAAATATTCATTCCAATGATAGAATTAAATCACCAGTTTTGTGTATGTATTCTGTTGATAAAGATGTTTTACAAGTAAGTTCCGAAGATGAAAGTTCAATAGAGGTTTTTCCTCAAATTGAAAAAAATGAGCTAGAAAAATTGATTTCAGATTTTGGAGATAATATGTTGATTATCAATGCCAAACTCTTTATGGATCGAGTTAAAGAAAAGTGTGAAGAATTACAGATAGACTTTAAAGCAGGAAAAGTGAAATACTATGATTTTAGTAAAAATTATTCAGACAGAGTAAGTAAATACTTAGATTTAGATAGTTCTGATATTTGTTTTATTAAGGATGACTATTTTAAAGCCCAAAATGAATATCGATTACTACTGGAAAATGTAAGTACAGAAAGCTATCATATTTTAGATATCGGTGATATATCTGATTTAGTTACAAAATTTAAAATAAGCGATTTCTTTAGTGGAAGATACAAACTTATCTTAAAGAAAGAAATGATTAGCATCTAGAAAATGAACTGCACCCCAATTGTTAGACACAGCATCTAACAATTGGAGGTGTAGTTTTTTTATGACTAAATTTACGAGCGAGATAAAGTTAAAGATTATTCGAGGCTTTAATTCAAAGATTTTTTCTCAAAAAGAGTATGCAAAACAGATGGGAGTAACAAAAGCACAATTTCAATATTGGTTAAAGTTATATGAACTACATGGAGATGAAGGGTTTAGGAATACCTATACAAATTATTCTGTACCATTTAAACTAGACGTACTAAATTACATGGTTCAATCTGGTGCGTCATTAATGGATACCGCAGCTCTTTTTAAAATCCCAAGTTATACAACGGTGTATAATTGGCAAAAACAAATGGAGGTTGGCGGTTTAGATGCCCTTGAACCAAGACAAAAGGGGCGTCCATCGATGAAAAAACAATCGACAAAACAAATCTCAGCTGAAGGATCTGTCGGAGCACTAGAAGCACGTATTAAACAACTTGAAATGGAAAACGAGTATTTAAAAAAGTTGAATGCCTTAGTTCAAAACAAGGAAAAATCACCAAACAAGACAAAGCAAAAGTAGTCTTTGAGTTAAGGCATAAATATTCGGTGAGGGCGCTTGTGAAACTCGCTGGTATTCCACGAAGCACGTATTACGATTTAGTAAAGAAAATGAACCGAATAGACCCAGATGCGGATTTAAAAGTAGAAATCAATTCAATTTACGATGAACATGAAGGACGTTATGGCTATCGTCGTATTCGTGATGAGCTAGCTAATCGTGGGAAGAACGTGAATCACAAGAAGGTCCAACGCATCATGAAAGAACTTGGATTAAAGTGCCTTGTGCGTATAAAAAAATATAAATCCTATAAAGGAACAGTCGGTAAAATTGCGCCAAATCATTTAGACCGCCAATTTACAGCGGACGCACCGAATGAAAAATGGGTAACTGATATTACGGAGTTTAAATTATTCGGCGAAAAATTATATTTATCACCTGTTTTAGATTTATTTAATGGTGAAATTATTACGTACACAATTGGCTCTATGATTTCGGTATGCTTTATAGTTATATATTTTGTCTAAATTAAGAGGAGACTCTTTCCTTCTGTTGAATGATTGTAGACAAAAGGAGATGATAATATGCAAGAAGTAAAATTCAGCCAAGATACCATAAATACAGAAATCAGAGTTTACAAAGAATTTATCGCTGTATGGGAACAAGAATTAATACAAGTACAAGCGGATTTAAGAAAATCTAAAGAAAGAGTATCGTTGTTGAACGAATTAAAACACCATGTTAATCCGGGCTCAAGAGCTGAATTCGTACAGGCGAATATTAATATTGTTGGAGATGAATTAGTAGAACTTGCTAAAAAAGAATCTCTCCTAAATGGGAACATAAAAGCTTATCAAGAGTTTGTAATTGAATTAAACAAAATGCTTTAATATCGGGCCTTCCGCAGATTTGATTGTGGTGGGCTTTTAATATGCAAAAAAGGAGTGTGCAATTTGGGAGGTATGAATTTGGAGTATTTAGAAGTAGCACATTTATATTTATTTGGTGGGGTGAAATTTGTAGAAATGTTGTTGATGTTAATGGCTTTAGATATTTTAACAGGCATTTTTAAAGCCGTAAAAAATGAAAATCTATGGAGTCGAAAATCATTATTTGGTTACGCAAGAAAATTATTAATATTTATTGTTATTATCACAGCAAATATTATCGATCAAGTACTGTCTTTAAATGGAACACTTACATTTGCGACAGTGCTTTTTTATATAGCTAACGAAGCCTTATCAATTATTGAAAACATGGCTCAACTAGGTGTATTAGTTCCACGACAATTAGCTGAAAAGTTAAAAGTCATAGAAAATCAATCAGAAGAAAGTTTTACAAATGAAGTACTCAATGAATTAACTGGCAAAGAAGTTGATAAAGAATTGAAATCAAAAGAGGCGGGGAATAAGTAATGACAAGCGTAACTACTACATGTCGAGACATTAATGAGCTATTACCATCAGCTAGATTAGCTGTGCAACTCTTATTCCAAGAGTGTTATAAAGCTGGGATTCGCAATATCTTCATTACCGAAACCTATCGCTCACAAGGAAGACAGAAATATCTATATGCACAAGGACGTACTCGACCAGGGCAGATTGTTACCTGGACATTAAACAGTAATCACAAGTCACGATTAGCATGGGACGTTGCTGTTGGCCCCCCACAATCTTTATATGACGTAGCGACACTTAGTCGAGTGGGAGCTATTGCACGTATGCTAGGTATTACATGGGGCGGTGATTGGACAGGGAACATTGACCGTCCTCACTTTGAAGTTAAATCATCTTGGAAGATTCCAAGATGCTACAAGCTAGAAGGACAAGTAATCGTTCCTAGTAACAGCAAAATTCAAGTTAAATTAATTGTTGAAGGTAATAAAACAAAACCAACTGAAAAGGATGATGATAAAATGAAATTCACAAACGAGACAACAAAAGCTGCTGTACGTGACCACATTAAACAAGCAGTTGATAAAAAGCTGATTGACAAGTCATGGTTAGATAAATTCGATTCTGGAACTATGACAACTGGTGATTATGAAGGTTTGAAACTTATCATTGCGAAGCGTATTAAATAAGTAAGTGCAAGAAAGGCTTAATTACACAGGCTGTTAAGGATGATATTATACAGAATTCACACTTGAAGTATGTAAAAAGTAATGCAATGACTACAGACCGTTTAGTAGGGTTGTATATTACGATTCTGCAAAGACGTAGTAAATAGAAACGGCTAAAATTAAGATAACTTAATCAAATTGAATGAAAAATTTGTTGAAAATTGTAATAAAATACATGATAATAATACTTATTATATTATTTTGTTAATAGGGGTATTAACCTATTAACATCGATTTGGAGGATTAGTATGAAGAAGATTTTAATGGTAATATCAGCAGCTTTAGCTATATTATTCAGTTTCTCACTTCTAGATATCGAAGGAAACAAAGCTAAAGCAGCAACTGTTGGTGAACAATTAAAAGAACCAGAGGCGGGTTGGAAGAGATATGACGATTCTGATCAAGCTATTATAAAAACAAAATACTCTGTTTCAAATGACCAAGGTTCATATAATGGTAAATATTCTTATACACCTGACAATGATAAACCTATTCTATTTGATTTTACTGGAGATAAAATACGTATTATTGTTCGCAAGTGGAATACAAGTAACTACTACGCAGAAAAAGTTGAATTAGTTATTGATGGAGAAGTTAAGCAAGAATTTTCAATACACGGATCAACTCAAAGTCAAACGCTAATTGCCGAAGTAACTGGATTAGAGAATAAGAGACATAATGCTATAATCCGAGTAGCAGAAGGTTATTCAAAGGGTATAAACTTAGATGCAATAGATATTGATTCGAACGGAGAATTACTACCACCGCAGGAAGAGCCAGAGGAGCCTGAGAAACCTGTACAAACAATATCTCAATTGTTTTCTGGTAATAAGGCATTATATAAGTTGCAAGCAAATGGTGACCTTTATGCTTGGGGAAGTAATGAATACGGACAACTAGGCTTAGGTGATACTAACAAAAGAACAATCTCTAGTAAAGAGAAAGTATCAATCCCAGAACCAGTAATAGATATTATTATTGGTGAACGATTTGTAATTGCATTAGGAGAAAGTGGCAATGTTTATGGGTGGGGCGATAACACTTCTTATTTATTTGATGATAACGGTGGTCTAATACTTTCACCAGTTAAATTTGATGAGAATATTAAAGAAATATTTAAAGCGGAATAGCTGAATAATAGAAGGAAGCCCAGGCGCTCATCATAAACGGTGAGTACCTGGGCTTTTTTTGTTTAATATTCTCTTACTTCAAATGAAGCAATTTTATCATGTACTATATATTCTGTTACTTTTTTATAAGGGGAAATTATTTTTGAAAATTTGAAAGTTGAAGTACCTTGTGCACTATCAAACCATTTCAAATAGTCATTTAAAACTTTATTAGTAACGTCATACTCTTTTGTTATACCGTTTACTAATGTAATGCTTAAAATAGCATTTGAAGATTCATTGCTTGGTTTCTTAACAATTACTGTACTAGTGGCTGTAATATCAGTGCCTTCAATTTTTGCAGTAATTATTACTTCACCTTCGCGAACTGCAGTCACATTTCCATCTTGATCTACAGTGGCAATAGATTCATCACTAGATGTCCAAATTACTTTTGCTGTATCAGGTGTAACCTTTGCTATTAACTTATCTTGGCTACCTTCTAGAAGTTCTAATAAATTTCTGTCTAATGAGATTGATTTTTCAACTTCGCCAGGAGCTAATAATTTTCCATCAACGTCAATTGCATCAATTTCAAATATTCCTTGTGGGTCAAGATTTTTTATCTTTACAACGTGCATTCCAAGGGATAAATTATTTTTTTCGTATACTAATCTCTGTCCCCAATTTAGGTTTAGGTTATTGATATTCTCAGAGAAAGTATCAACTACTTCGCCATCTATACTTACTTCAAGTTTAGTACTATACGTACTCCAAATTGCAGATATAATTCTAAATTTAGATCCATAAAAATTGATCGTTACAGTATCATTATAGAACACTGTTGAACCTTTATAAAACATAGAATGTTTAGTACTATAAGAATCACTAGAAGTAATTTTTGGGGAATAACTTGAATCGTATCTTTTCCAACCGATTTCAGGTGTTAAAATCGTACTCCCTATTACCGCACTGTTTTCAGGAGTGTTATTTAAATTAGTAACACCTTCCTCATAATCAACTTCTGCTGCAGAAGCTCTTTCAGCACTAATACCAACCAGTATTAATAGCGTAAATGCTAGAAAAATAAAACCTTTTTTGAATAAATTAATCACGTATGTATCCTCCTTTAAGATTATATAAGGCAATTACTTAAAAAAACCTATAAAAACAACTTTAAACAATAAGGGACTTATTTACCATAGTAAAAATTTGCTAATTTTAGTAATGAAATGCCGCTCATTTGAGTGACCTAAATTATTACTTCAACCTTTCTGTTATGATTGCTACTGGAAAATAATACATACCGATTTCATTTGATTCTTTTTCAGATATATCAATAGATACTGTTCCAACATCAACATATTCAATCGTTAATGTGTTCCAACCTTCTTCTTCTAGCAACGCATCAGATGCTTGACTGTACATAGACACAGCAATATCTTCTGGTGGTAAATTGAATCTGTTTGGCGCTAAGTCTATTACCGCTTTAATCTCGCCATTTTCGACGGTTAAACTAATTAATTTATCGTTCTCACCCATACCAGAATACTCAATTATTTCTTTTGCCTCGCTTACTGTAATTTCTTTCTCTGCTTCAGCTTTCTTTTCAGCTTCTTCTTTCACCTTCTGTTCAGCAAGAGCCTTTTCCTCAGCTTCTTTAACTTTTCGTTCTTCCTCTTTTTTAGCTTGTTCAGCCTCTTTTTCTTTCGCTTTATCTGATTCTTCCTGAGCTGTATTTGTTTCTTCAGCTTTTTCTTCACCACAAGCAGTAAGTAATAGTGCAGACATGGCTCCTATGTATAATAATTTCTTCATTGTGCAACCTCCCTCTATATTTCCATTCTAGGAAATTTGGAGTAAAAAGTACATAAAAAAACAGACAACTGTGATTAGTTATCTTATTTCTCAAAGAAGACCCAGCCGTATTATTTCCATTGATTTTTTGCTAAAATACGAACGTTTGTCTAAAAATAAAAAGCAACCAAAGCAACAAAAAAGCAACCAAAATTCCAAATGTAAGTGAATAACGGTGAAATCGAATCATTATACAATGACGAAAAACCTTGCTATAATAACCTTTGCGAATACATATGAAAGAGGGTAAAAGCATGAACGCTTACGATGAATATAAGCGTTCATTTTTTATGAAATCCTTGATATATCAACGTTTGTAGGGGCAAATGCTGTCAGTTTTTGAAAAAAGTCACGAAAAGTAAACATTTATTCACGTTTTATTCTAGTAGTAGATTTTACTTTAAAATATCATGCAATTAATATAAAAAAAGTCGATATTATTTTTAATAGTATCGACTTTTTTTATTTTGTGTTTAATAATGGTAATAATGTAAAGTGTATATTTGTATAGACATTCAAAGTAACACTTGAAAGAAGTATTTTATGAAAGAGGAGATAAAATGAGTACAGAGGAATATGTAGAAATTTTAACCATTAATGGTATTTTGGTAGAAGAGTTAGGGAGTATAAATGCCTATAAAATTACCTTTGAAAGTAAATATAATGCACCAATCACTCAAAATTTAAACATGTATCGTAGAGATATAAACTTTTTCCTGACAGCTGCTAAAAATAAAGCAGTTATGACAAATAGAGTTACAAATTTTATTGCACCACCAAGTGTTACAATGATCAGTACCATGCCTTATTCATTTGAATTTGATGCACCATTACCGATAGTCTGCTTCTTTGCTGAAAGAATTGTGAATATTATATAAAGATAAGGAGGTGGAGGCTTGGGTAGAGGGAGATATTTTGGTGACGACAGGCTTAGATATAGAATTGAGAATAGAAAAAATAGATATACAGAGTGTATATACTGTTCAAAAGAGTCTCATACTAGGGAACATGTACCCTCAAAGGTATTTCTACAAAAGCCTTTTCCTGATGATTTACCGACTTTGCCAGCTTGTTATGAATGTAACAATGCTTTTTCAAAAAAAGAATTGTTGGTTTCTTTGTTAATTCAAATAATGAAAAAAGAATTATTGAATAATTATGAATTCCCTGAAAGTACAAATGGGAGGATTGAGAAAAATGAAGGACTGTTAATGAAAGTAAAAAATATAATTGCTACAGGTGACACTTCAAAATTAGATTCTGATATAAGAAGTGTTTTGGTAAAACTAGCAAGAGGACACTCAGTTTGGGATTTATCTAAAGGGTATTATATAGATAGTGACGCTGTGAATCACGATAGTATTAATGTAGATTATAGATTTTTGCACGAGATGACACAAGATGAAATAAATGATTTTTTAGCAGTTTATATTGTAAGTAGGTTACCCCTTCCGGAAATAGGGAGTAGACTTTTCGATACTAGGCTATTAGTTTATCAAGATGATACAGAAAATATTAATGAGGTTATAGTTTTATGGGAAGAAGTCCAAGAAGGAGAATATGAATATATCTGTTATCAATTTGACAATGTGATAGAAGTGAAAATTGTAATCAATAACTTCCTCTTTGCTAAAATTCATTTCAAAGAAATGTAATTGAGTAAAGAATGACTATAAGATTGTATTATTCAATTTTCGATTTTGGTAATAAAGGAGATAACACAAAATTTGTAGTATCCCCTTTTCATCTCTTATTATTCTAATAACTCCGTAAACTTAGCATGCATTTTCTCTGATGCATTAGCACGCATTCCAGAAGTGACATGTAGATAAATTTTCGTAGTTGTCTCAGAGTTTTTGTGGCCTACACGATTCATGATGAAGTTCAAGTTTACACCAGCCTCTGCCAATAGACTAATATGCGTATGGCGGAGGATGTAGGTGCGGAATTGTTTATTGATGTCGGTGAGGGTGCCGAGTCGTCGGACTGTTTGGTTGAGCATCTTGACGGTAGGGGGGATGCCTTCCTTGTCGCCGAATACAAAGTCGGATTTGATCCATTCGCGATTCTTACGCCATTGGTAGAGCTGTTTCAATTTTTCTACGACAATATCATCTATGTCTACGGAGCGGACGCTGCCAAAGGTTTTGGGTGGTGTGAGTTCGAAGTCGCCACGGATGCTTTTTTTCGCATAGACTGTTTTGTTAATGTTGATGATTTTTTTGTCTAAATCGATGTCCTCCAATTTCAGGGCAATCGCTTCACCTGGGCGCATGCCTGTGAAGGCGATTGTGTAAATGAGAGTGCGGTACATAATGTTGCGGTGCTTGTCCACATAACTTAAGTATTCTTTCAATTCTTCGGTTTCTAAATAGAGCTTCGCTGTTTCCTTAATACTAACATCCTCTAACGTCAGCTTTTTCTTCGGAACAAATGAAGCTTCAACAGGATTAATCTCAATCAAGCCAATTTCCTTCGCGTAGGCAAACATCATCTTCGCTGCATTGTGTGTGCCGCGCAGCGTGTAAAAGGCTGTGCCATTTTCAAATAGGTGATTGAGGGTGCCTTGTATTTCAATGGTCGTGATGGCGGTAATTTTCTTTTTTGCCAAGTAGCGATTAAGAAGAGAAATGCAGTAGGCACGATGCTCATTGGTTGTTTCCTTATTGCCCTTCATGCGATAGAGCTTCAGCCAATCTTGGCTAAACTCTTCGAACATCACCTTCGCATCAAAGGTATAAGCTTTTTTCAGCTCGGCAATGGCTTTTTCGACTCTTTCTTTTGCATCACCTTTACTTTTTCCACGACGAGTAATTTGGCGTCGTTTGCCAGTGGCTGGATTACGTGGACCTTCACCTGTACAACGCCATGTCGTCTTATTAATCTGTACGAAATGCATTAGTTGTCACCGCCTTCAAGAATTACTTCCCAAATTGTTTTCAGTTTCTCGATGTCCTTTTCATTACAGTTGGGCAAAGACTTATACCATTGCTGTAAAGAGGGGTTGTGTGCAAATGGCTCTTTTAGTGCAGGGTTGTAAGCTGAATCATGCAAATAACCCGCAGCCTCAATCAGCCTCATGTAGTCATATTTATAGGCGCTTGCGATTCGCTGAAGCGTCTCAGGTGTTGGCTTTAGAGGTTTACCTGTGCGACGATCAGTGCCTTTTTCTAACATGGCCAAGTAAGAATACGTAATTTTCATTCGTTTTGCCGCATCGCGTAAGCCCTCATCACCTCGAAGCTGCTTCAAAAATTCACCTAAGCTCATATCCTTCCCCTCTATTCCATCTGTTTTGAATGCCTATTTAAGTGCATATATATTTTTTCATAAATATAAAACATCTGAATCCCGCAGGCAATTCCAATTCAGAATAATTGCTTGTTGCTTATGTATTGATTCATTCTCTTTACTGCAAAATCGTATTCGACATTAAATAGCTGTTGTACATATTGGACAGTGAGGTTACTTGCATCACAATGCTCCGGTTCATCCAGCATGAAAGAGGGAATACAGGCATGGTACATGAAGTTGTTTGCCTTATTTTCTTGATACTCACGGAATAGGGAAGACATACGCCCTTGATGCCCATTATGTAATAGTACGTGTGCTAGTTCATGGCAAAAATCCTGCCATTGTTGTTGATTAGTTAGCTCCTCATTTAAAAATATGTATGCATGTTCATTTAAAAATAAGGCTTGGCTCTTATCAGGCCAGTAAAATAATTGAATACCAAGCTGCATTGCGATTGATTGAAAATCAAGTTGCAGTGGCGACAAAATACCCATCCGAGTGTAAAGGTCTTTTATAAAATTTTCAGTATGTGTTGTGTAATTCATTCAAACATCTCCAAATTAAATTATGGTAGGAACTAATGTTCTTATTAGTTTATCTGAAATACTCTAAAAATGGAAGGGAAATAGAAATAAATATGGAAATAAGTTAAAATATATAGTTTCGTTATTGTATATAGAAATAAACCTGGTATAATTTTTTTAAGGAGTTGAACAGGTTGAAGATAATAGATTTATTTGCAGGTGCAGGTGGGTTGTCGGAGGGTTTTAGACAAGAAGGATGTAATGTTCTTGCCCATGTTGAGATGGATAAGAGTGCGTGTAATACATTAAGAACTCGCGAATCGTATTACTACTTGAAAGAAAATAATTTGATACATATATATAAGGACTATTTATTAGGAAATATTACTAGAGAAGAATTGTATAGTCATGTTCCTCAACATGTATTAGATAAAGTAATTGAGGCAGAGATTAGTAATAAAACTATCCCTGAAATTTTTAGCCGTATTGATGAAATTGTAGAAGAAGATACTGTAGATTTAATTATTGGAGGACCACCTTGTCAAGCTTATTCTACAGCTGGTATATCCCGAGATCCGGATAGAATGAAAAATGATCCAAGAAATTATTTTTATCGTTACTACATTCGTTTTCTGAGAAAATATCAGCCAAAAATGTTTGTTTTTGAAAATGTAAGAGGAATACTTACAGCACAAGAAGGTAAAGTATTTAATAATATTCGTAGAAATTTAAGTAATGCAGGATACAAAATGGATTACCGAATTTTGAATGCAAAAGATTTTGGTGTTTCTCAAATAAGAGAGCGCGTAATAATAATAGGTTGGAAAAAAGAATTAGATTTTGAGTATCCGGAATTTAATTTAGAAATAGAGTCACCAACAATTAGAGAGTTATTTAAAGATCTTCCTAAAATGAATGCAGGGGAAAGTATTAACGGGGAGGACAAATATATTCTTGAAAAGAATGATGATATATCAGGGATTAGAACGGATAATTGGAATATACTAACTCAACATATTTCAAGACCAAACAACAATATAGATTTAAAAATTTACAGATTAGTTGTTGAAACTTGGGATAAAGAGAGGCGGTTATTGAAATACAATGAATTGCCGTCGGAGTTAAAGACACATAAAAATAGCAATTCTTTTTTAGATAGATTTAAAATGGTTAGATTTGAGACGCTTGCACATACGGTTGTAGCACATATTGCAAAGGATGGGCATCATTTTATCCATCCTGATATAGAGCAAAATAGATCCTTAACGGTAAGAGAAGCGGCAAGAATTCAGTCATTCCCAGACGATTTTTACTTTGAAGATTCTCGAACTGCTGCATTTAAACAAATTGGAAATGCAGTACCGCCTTTAATGGCAAAAGAAATTGCTATAAAACTAAAAAGTACAGAGTTGGTATAACAAAACTCTGTACTTTTTATATTTGTTATATGGACTTGCAAATAAATTCAATAAAGAATATAGAGTTTTGCCAGTTAGATTGTAATTGATTTATTGCTACTGTTTTATCAGTCCAATGCATAGCTAAGTTTATATCATCAATGCAATTAGCTAAGTCATCTAGATGTTTTAAAGAGCGAGCATCAAACTGATTAGTTTTTGAAAAATATTTTTTAAAATCTGTTAACTTAGTTTTAATGGGGATATCTTTTTCATCAACAGAGTTATTTCTTGTAATTCTTCTTTTAATATTATTATCAGAATTAATAATATAATCCTTAAAATATGTTTGAAGACTTGACAGGTTTTGTCTTAAATATTCATCCATCATTACTTCAGTAAGACTTCTTAGTAGAAAACCTGTAGCAAGAGGGTACTTATCAATATTTATTGTGGTAGATTCATTTACTAAAGTTGCTACTTTCGGAGATTGAATATTTCTTTTAATTTCTGAATCTATAGATCCAATAGTAGAGAATTTAGTATAAGTATTTCTAGAGCCACCGCCAGTACCAGAGCCACCGCCAGTACCAGAGCCACCGCCAGTACCAGAGCCACCGCCAGTACCAGAGCCACCGCCAGTACCAGAGCCACTGCCAGTACCACCGCCAGTGCCAGAGCCACCACCAGTACCAGAGCCACCGCCAGTACCAGAGCCACTGCCAGTACCAGAGCCACCGCCAGTACCAGAGCCACCGCCAGTACCAGAGCCACCGCCAGTACCAGAGCCACCGCCAGTACCAGAGCCACCACCAGTACCAGAGCCACCACTAGTGCCGTTATTAATAAATATGTTAGGTCTCTTAGGGATCCCTAAGCTTTTTACATGACTTTTAATTACTTTTACGCCTTCTTCTCTATCTTGACCAAATTGAGTTACGATAATATCAATTATTTTGTGGAAATATTTAGACGTGTCATTTCGAATAAATCCTTCTCTGTTAGTTTTTTCTTCTAAATTATTTGAATTATGAGTGTCTAGTATTACATAACCAAAGGTCAATTTATTATCGATATTTAAACTAGATTTCTTTAGCCTCTTTTCAGCTAATTTTAACCAATCCTCTTTGCCATGCCCATATACTTTATAATCGTTTCTATAAACATTAATGCCTTGATAGGCACTCAAAAACTTCAATTTGAGCTCAGTTTCTCTTGATTGAATAACATTGCTAAATTTTTTATCAAAATAGAAATTATGAATGTACAATTTGGTACGACCAATAAAAATATTCTCAACACTTTGTTCTTTTATCGATTCTTCTATTGAGACAATACTGTTGTTCTCATATAAGACAGTATTATGAAATTTACAAATAAACTTATATGTTATAATTTTATTTCCTTCAAATTCTACTATTGCACTAAATGGGGCTTCTGCTATAGACTTGCTAGGGTTTTCGAATTCAATTTGCGGAACATCGTTTGGATACAATATTTCAAATTTTTTATGTTGAAATGGAGTATTTAAATTTATTAAATCTTCATGTATCTCAGATAAATCTATGTTATTTAATTTAGACAATCGAATACATGTACCATTATTCTCAGATGTAGGACTTTCATGAATAATAATTTCGAAATCGGCTAAATCGGAATATGTTTCCAAATCACCTTTTTTTAATTCGAATGAACATTTCTTCCCATTTGAAGTGGTAACAATTTCAATGACGTTCGCTAATCTAAATAGGCTAAAACGTCCAATCCCTTTTCCGCCCAATTGAGTTAAATCATTATTTTTATTATTAGTAGCTACTAGTAACCAGTTTTCTTTAATTTCATCTATAGTCATGCCGGAACCGTTATCTCTAATTTCAACTAAATCATTTTTGATATTAGTGAAATCTACTACAATATTTTCCGCACCAGCATCACTTGCATTTTTTATTTGCTCGGCGATTGCAATGCTATCTAATTCAATTATTTTATTTCCTAGTGCTTCATATAATAATCGTGGATCTAATTTGATTTCTGTAGAATGCTCAATAACTTCATTCATTTTTTACACCTCTAATATATTTTTAAAATTGGAATTTTAATTGTTAAATAAAGAACTATATGGTATTTTTTCTGAGTTAAATTCCTTTATTCTTTTACTTTAAAAAAGGATTAGCTAACTTGGATTAGAGTACAAATATGTAACCATTTCATTACAAATGGTTACATATTATTTTGCCAGCTTTATTTTGACGTTGGCATCCTGTGTAATACTACCATTTTATTCCTTATTTTGCTATGCACATTTTTTATATGATTTAACACCAGTATCTGCTTCTGTTGGGGTACTGATTGCACTAACAATTAGCGTTGCAATACTTAATTTATACATATATTGTCGTAAGTAAATATATCTATAAATGTGACAAAAAAATATAATTTGTTTTATTTATATTACTATTAATGTTTCATCAAAAAAGTGTATTTTTGTAGTGTAAGTATTGAACTGTTTGTTCAATCAAGAAGGTAGTCGGTGCTGCTCCAAAAAAGCTTCAAGAGTCGATTTATCAGGTTCACCTAAGTTGTAGCAAAGTAATACCTCTAATTCTTTCCTGCTTTCACAAGCAATGCCTCCATCTTTTGTAGTTTAGTTATGTACATTTTTCTTATGTTTTTACAGTTGCGTCTGTTAGAGCAGGGACCTTAATTACAGAATTTAATTTCATAAAATGTTCCTCCGATTAATAAATTTTACAGTATATAAGTATTTTTTAGGACATGCCATTGTTGCATGTCCTATTTTTTCTCGTTTTTAATTATTTCCCAAATTTTACGTAACTTACGTACGGCTTCTTCGTCTGATTTGGGAAGCTCTTTATAGAATACATTTAGTTCTGGATCGTTGGCGAAGGCTTGAAAAGCGGCTTCGTCTTTTTCTTGTGCTGTAAGTGCAGTAGTGTCTGTACGGCCAAGAAGGTAGTCGGTACTGACCTCAAAAAAATCAGCTAGTCTTTGCAAAGTATCTGTATCAGGGGAACGATTCCCACTTTCATAACCAGAGATAGAAACCTTGGTGACATTAATTTTGTTCCCTAGTTCTGTTTGAGTTAAATTTTTTTCTTTTCTAAGTTGCTTTAGGCGCTCTCCGTTCAATAAAAACACCTCATTTCGATATATTTAATTATACAAGTTAACTGATAGATAACATACAGATATACATGAAGTTAACTAAATGGAAACTTTTTTGCGTAAAACTATTGACAGTTCCTTAGTAGTTAACTAATATGTAGTTAACAAGGTGTTAACTTTTGGTTAGGAGGTGTTAAAGTTGGCTCTTGAAAAATTAAAGGAATTCCGCGCAAAGGAAAAGTTAACTTGTCAACAGGTAGCTGATAAAGCGGGTATTTCAAAGGAATATTATTGGTTTATTGAAAATGGTAAACGAGGTTTGACCTATGAAATGGCAGCTAAAATAGCAAAGGTGTTCAATAAAAAACCTGATGATATTTTTTTTGAATAAAAGGTTAACTGAACGCGAACTTTAAAGGAGGTGAAGGGATGGATGAATTTAAAAAGAAACTGCCGCTGGAACGGCGGTTTTGAAAGATGAAGCTAATGATTTTACGCAACAACTCAAACATGTTTGCCATAGAAGTAAAAACTATTCATCAAAAGACATTCAGGGGATATTAAGTTTTATATCTTCTAGCGCACTTAACTTTTACTTGTCTATTGCAGAACAGATTAATAGTAAGCCTTGATTAATTCTTGTTTACCGTTATATGTATCATAACTTACACGCGTAACGTTAAAATTTTCATCGTCTGCAGTGATTAAAACATCATTTATATCTATATCAGTTCCTATTAAAAAGCTGATATATGCTCCTGAACTTCCACGGTTTGGTGGATCTTGTGCAGATGCGATGATCTTTGAATCTCTTTTGATGGAGTAGGTTACTAAATCAAAAGAGAAAAACATTTTTGCTGGAATTGGTAATGATGCCACTATAATCACCTCGCTTTCAAGGTGATTATAGCAAATATTTGGAAGGTGGTGGGGGGAATGTTAAGCGAGGAGTTTAAAGCGGAGATGAGGGAAGAACTTCGTGAGCTGTTTCGTGAGGAGTTGGAAAAGGCGTTTGCACCAAAGCCGTTAATTCGAGAGTTGCCGATTTTGTTAACCCGCGATCAGTTGAAGGAGTTATTTGATATTAAGGATACAAAGGCATCGACATTATTGGGACGAACGGATTTTCCTAAGTTTCACGAGGCAGGGAGGGTGTTAATCCCAACTAAAGCTTTGTTGCATTGGATTGATGAACACACGGAATGGGTGAATACGCATACCACGTACTTTAAATCCATCGTGTGATGCTTCATATAAAAATTTTATCGCACAACAACTGAATAGAGTATTCCAGTTTGGAATATGGAAGGTGGTGAGACTATGAAAATAGGTGCCATATTGCAAGCCTGTCGTGAACGTGCTGGGTTGTCACAAGAAGAACTGGCACATCGCATGAATCGAACGCAGCCTTGTATCTCAAAATTTGAGAATAGTATAAAGGTTCCAGATGCCATCACCTTTATGGAATGGTTCAAGCAGACAAATTCACAAGAGGTCGCTGTCGCATTCTTAATGGGAATGGACGGGCTTACTATTCTACAAACATTGCTTCCGGTTATTGGTGGGTTTATTTGTTGGTTTATTTGATTAAGTTTACAGAGGAAGTGAAAAAATGACGAAGAGAAATGATTCAATCATTGAAAAAATCAAGGGTTTATTGGCTCTAGCAAATGATCATCAAAATGATGAAGAATGCCAGACTGCATTTATGATGGCACAAAAATTAATGATTAAATATGATATTTCTTCATCTGAATTAGAAGAAGGTGAAAATGATAGAGCTATATCAGAAGGACAGGCAACAGCTCATAAAACTCTATATTGGTGGGAGAGGCAATTAGCGAATATTATTACACGGAATTTTAGGGTTACTTGGTACTACAACAATAAAATCATCAAAGGTGAAAGTAAAAAGAAAAGAGCAATTATGTTTATGGGATTTGAAAGTGATGTAGCTCTCGCTAAAGAAATGTATGTGCTAGCTTATGATGTTTTGAGTTTTTACGTTCAGAAATTCGTTAACGACTATTACGATAGCACCCAAATCCATAGAACAAAAAGAATGACTACTGAATTGAAAAATTCATACACAAGAGGTTTTTTGAATGGTTTAAAAGAGAAATTCGAAGAACAAGTAAAAGCAATGGAACAAGAATACGGATTAATGGTATTACTCCCAACAGAAGTAAAGCAGGAATATGATAAAAGATTTGGAAACAAAAAAGGTCTATCTTACAAGATCCCACCTGTTGAAGAAATAGAAGCTTATCAAATGGGGTTCCAAGATGGAAATAAAGTGGATTATACAAAATCTACGTTGGATAAAGAGACATCATTATTTTGAAGGTGGTGACAAATGGATGGAGAAAATTAAAGCATTTCTGGCTTTTCTTGAAGCATCTAAATTTAAGCTTCATAGGTTAGCAAATGCCAACCTAGATATGTGTTATTCAAAGTTTATTATGGAAGATTTATTATCGATTTTAGCTGAAAAAGATGAATTAGCAAAGGATGGAGGGATTTTATCTACTGATTTTTATGATGGCATCTGCCATGTGCAAGTTACTTACCAAGAATTTCAGAGATTAACAGAAGGTATAAAGGAAATCCGTATTGAGACTTCTACATTTCAAGAATTAGAACATGAACATCTTTTTACTGAAGTAGATGGCGTTCGATTGGTAGCTGTTCGGAAGGTTGAAAAAGAAAAAATGCAAGCGCAATAGCACCTGCATTGGGTTGAACTGTAACTTTGGTCGGTCCACAGTTCAAAAATTTAATGAAAATCTTGTCCTTTTATTATGGACAAGAACTGTATATAAGTCAATAGAGGAGGAATTTACATGGAACCAGTGTTAGAGGAACTACGTACATTTTTGTCACAGGAGGAAGAGTTACTAAGGGATTATGCAATTGATGTGGCCGAATCTTTCGATAGTTGTTTGTATATGAGCAATCAAAAGGATTATTTGGCACAAAAGGGTCGAGTAAATGCTATTAAAGACGCTATTCAACTAGTAGAAGATATAGAGAATCATTGAAAGCTGTTTGATTCGTTCTCGTCACAGGATTCATAAGCAGCAAGCTTATGGGTCCGATGATGTGAATGCATCGGGAAGGTAGGTGATCCATGTGAAGGTCAAAGTGAAAGAATGGCTGGCAAAAGAACCAGTCGAGCGATATATGGATATTTACAGAGCCGTACGTCAAAATGACGTCACCCTTAAAAATAGGCACAAAAAAGGCTTACAAGCACTGGCATGCGAGTAAGCGTCTTAAAAAATACGTTACCGAAACTATATCAAAAATCTAGTTAAATAACAAGAAAGGGGATAATACATGTTACCAGAAATCATTGTACATGACAGTGTACGTGTGTTGACAAGTTCTCAACTAGCGGAGTCGTTTAAAACGGATAGTAAGACGATCAATCGTAACTTTCAACGAAATCAGAATCAGTTTGAACTAGGTGTACATTATTTTGCATTAACAGGTGAAGATTTAAAAGCGTTTAAAGGTGAGCGACAAAATGACGTAACCCTTAAATATGTTTCGGTGCTCTATCTTTGGACTGAAAAAGGAGCTTTTTTACATGCTCAATTTTCTAAGAGCAAGCAGGCTAAAGATGCTTATCGTGCACTCATTGATAGCTATTACACAATGTTGGACAAGCCGCAGAATGAGCGAGCTCAAACTTTGGCAATTAGTCTAGTTGATTATCAAAAACTTGAAAGTAGGGTGACAACTTTGGAACAGAGATTACAAGAAGTTACATTGCATTCGGGTGAACAATTACGTTTGCGAAAAGAAGTGAATAAACGAATTTTTGAACTGGCAGGGAACGAAAAGGATGCCAGAAGAGCACTATTTCGAGCGATATGGTCAGCCATTAAAGAACGCTATCAAGTTGGCTCTTATCGTGACGTTAAGCAACACGAATTACAGGACGCATTACGATTTGTTGCTAACTGGGGAGATGAAGCGTCGTGAAACGAGGTTGTAATTTAACTGTTAATGTGAGTAACACTCAACAGGGGGATTTTGTATGAAGTTATTACTGAACGAAGAGCCATTAATCGTGTTGCCATCTTTGGCAGCACACATCGGCTTACAGGAGTCAATATTTTTACAGCAACTGCATTACTGGTTAAATCGTAGCGATCACGAAAGGGATGGTCATAAGTGGGTTTATAACTCATACAAGGAGTGGCAGAAACAATTTCCATTCTGGAGTGAAAAGACAATTAGTCGCATAGTGAAAAAACTTGAAGATAGTGGGCTTGTCATTTGTGATAATTTTAATTCTTTAGTGATCGATAAAACAAAGTGGTATCGCATCTGTTATGAAAAATTAAGCGAGATAGAGCAACAAAAAAGTACCGAAAGACAAAAAGGGAGGTCGACAGGACAAAGTGACCTATCGACAGGACAAGTTGACCAAACCATACAGACAAAGTGTCTAAACCAGTCGGACAACCTGTCTGTACCATTACCAGAGATTACTACAGAGATTACTACAAGAGATTTAAATAATGTTGATGAGAAGGCGAAAGCCTCTGCTCACACAGAGGTAAATCATAAACAGCAAACAGCATTTCAGTTTTACGAACAAAACGGATTTGGAGCTCTTGCCTCTCACGTAGCTTATAAGGTTGGAAATTGGATTGATGATCTTTCGGAAGAATTAGTCATTCATGCTATGAAACTAGCAGTAGAAAACAATGTACTTCGTTGGAATTACGTTGAAAAGATTTTACTAGACTGGAGCAATAAGAAATTCAGAACAATCGCAGATGTAGAAGCTGACAGACTTCGATTTGAAGTCCAGAAAAATCAGCGACAAAAAAATTCTAATCGAAGTAAACCACAAGGTCGTCAAGAAATTGTGCCTGAATGGTTCAATGAGCGCAATGAGGATAATAGTGAAAGCCAAGCTACTAGTCAAAATATAGACTTTGAAGCCGAACGTCAAAAAATATTAGAAAGGTTAGGGAGGGCTAAAGAGAATGCGAAGTGAGTTAGTTATTATCCTTAGCTTAATGACAAATTACACAAAGGTATGGCAGGGGCTGACTGACAAACGTGGTCCAGTGTCAAAAAAAGATTTAGCATGCAGCAGTTAAGCATCTTTGATTACCCAGCAGATTCAAAACATGAAGCAATTCAACAGCATGTTAAGGTGAAACTTAAACTTTTAGACGAGTCTATAGATTGCGAGATTCACAATTACCGGAAATATTACTGCAATCATTTGATTGGAAAAGTTGGATTTGTGTTAGAAGTTAATAAAAATACAGTGGAAGTGCAATTTGCTGAGGAAACAGTTTTGTGTGAAGTTAGTGAATTGGAATGGATTGCTTAGAGCTACGGCGGCAACCGTGGCTCTAATATAAAAGGTTTCTTCCTAGCAGTATAACGATTATAGCATAAGGGGGAATCATTTATGCGTTTAAAACAACTAGATATTTCGAACGAAGGTATGTTGAAAGTGGACATTATGGAGTTACCCGAAAACTGCGTCATTGTCTTATCAGATGGAATTGCAAAATTCTCTGAGCTTCCAGCTCACGCTAAGACTAAGATTGTTACTTATCAAGGGAAGGTGAAACGTGTTGAGTTTGATGAGGGTGAAGAGTTTTAGATGAATGTACAACTAATAAGTAAATAATTGGTGTTGATGGAATTGTTTATATTGATATAATGTAAATATCTAATTCTTATGTAATGGTTCTTTAGAAAGGGGGTTAAAATTTAAAAGATATATAGAGATTATTATAACGAAGGGTGAGAAAGATGCTTTTAAAAAAGAAGCCAATTAATGGGGTATTTATAATTGAATCATTGTCTCTTGATGATGAAAACAATGAACAGTTTGAAGGTGAAATATTAAAAAGAATCTTGAAATTGGTAGAAATACCTGTTGAATATCGTTATATTCGTACGAAAGAAGAGTTACAAGTAATGATTAAACAATTTGAAAAATTAAAATATAAGTATCTTCATTTATCTTGTCATGGTAATTCTAGTGGGATTGCCATGACTCTAGATGAATTATCTTTTCCGTTTGAAAAATTTAAAAATATGTTCCGTTCTTCAAATTTAAAAAAGAGATTATTTCTATCCTCCTGTTCAGTAGTAGGTGGAGAAGATATAAAAATTGGTATGCATGGGAGCGATTTTATTTCTATAGTCGGTCCTAAGCGTGATATCGATTTCAGTGATGCAGCAATTTTTTGGGCAGCATTTTATCAACAAATGTTTAAATATGAAAGTGATGTATTTGAGAATGATGACATATTTGAAATTGTAAAAAAATTATCTTCAGTTTTAGATGTTGATATGGCATGTTTAGTTAGAAATAAAGAATCAAAAATATACTATGAAAAATCTTAAAATAGCATTTTGAATATGGTGGAAAATACCAACAAACAAAATTATAATGAATACTTTCTTCTTAATAGAGAAGGTTATTTAATAATTAACTGCTCGATGAAAGAGATAAATTGTATGTGGTAAAAAATAATACTTGATATGAGAATGAAGGTGAAAGGCTTGGAACCTATGGAACTGGCAACTTTTATGGTATCTATTTTTGCTATGTGTGGTACCGTGATAGCAGCAATAGCCACTTATATGAATGTAAAAGTGGCGCAAGGTCTACTGAAGGAGCAAAAAGATGAATCTAATAGATTAAGGATGCCTTTTATTTCAGCAATGCCTAGAAATTTTTGCTTTCCTACCTTCAATGATTTCGAAGAATATTATGATAATTTAATAGTGAACGATGAGGAATTAGAGTATATAAATAATGTTTTATTATATACTAATAAGTTAGATATTAAGTTAATTAATATTCATTCGGGAGTAGCAAAAGACATTAAAATTAAGGCGTATATAAATAATTTAAGTAGTTTTTTAAGAGAATGGAAAGATGATTTATCAACAAATTATGAGAGTTTTAGATTTTTAGAATCAACTATATTTCTGAAATTTATATGTAAAGATTCAATTATAAATGAAAGGCTTTTGACTAAAGAAACTAAAGTTGATTACGTATCAATTTTAGGTCAAGGAAATGTTTCAAATGATATTAAAGAGGATATACGAGTACAAATTCCTCCTGCTTTTTTATTCTTACTTTCAGTATTTAGCTCCGAGTATTATTTGGATAGGGAGACCAAATTTCCAGCACCTGAATTAAAGTTAGAAATTGAATGTAAAGATTTATTGGATAACTCTCATTTTTTTGATATAAAATATTGTTTCGATTCAATGGAATATATATCTAATATTACTGATGAAATAATAAAACTTGAGCCTAAATATATATTAAATGTAAAAAAAATAAAAAAATAGTTCTACTAGTTTTCTGGAGGACAATAATTGATAGCAGCAAAAGCTGTTGTCATTTGTTGTCCTCTTTTTATTTTCTAATAAAGACATATTAGAATGCACAAGGAGGAGTGAGGCATGAATTTTGTACAACCAATACGTGATCCAGAATACATTCGTGTAATAAAAAAATACTTGATTGACTGGAACTACCGTAATTACATGTTGTTTGTTGTAGGTATTAACAGCGGACTTCGTATTTCTGACATCTTACAGTTAAAGGTTTCAGAAACACAGAGGCCTTATTTTAGTGTAGTAGAAAAGAAAACGAAAAAGACTAGACGTATTGAAATGACACCTCAATTGAAAAGAGAGTTGAAACAATATGTTGAGGGCAAGGATGAGTATGAATATTTGTTTAAGAGTCGTGAAGGAGTTAATAAGCCTATTAGTCGTAGTACAGCATACAAAATATTAAATAAAGCAGCATTAGCAGTTGGACTAGATGAAAATATAGGCACTCATACTTTAAGGAAAACGTTTGGCTATCATTTTTACAAACAGACAAAGGATGTAGCCTTGTTGCAGGAAATATTAAATCATTCATCACCTAAAATTACTCTGCGTTACATCGGCATTAATCAGGATCAAATGGACAAGGCGATGAAGGATTTTAGAATTTAACTTTTCTATTTAATTCCCTTTAAAAAGATAGTGAGGAACTGAGATTTTTGAAATGGCTTAAAGTATTGTAATAACTAGCTTTAAAAGAATGTGATGAGTTCAACACAATATATATTGAAGTGAACTGAAAGGGGCCAAAAGAAGAATGGAGATCATGAAGAACTATGCGGATTTATTACGCATTATTGATATAGTAAAAGCTGAGATTGAAATGTTGGAAATAGACAAGGAGTATTGGATAGGTAAGGATGAACAGTTACCGTTCTTTTCAACTGGTGCAAGTAAGTACGGACTTGATGTTGCATCACAGCGGGTGGATCGTTTGAACGGACGTATTATTTCACTTGAAGCTACGCTGGAGCATTATCAAGCAATTGAAAAAGAAATTCGAGAGAACATAGAGAAGCTAGATGGATTGGAATATAAAATTGCTAAATTGCGTTTTATCGATGGCATGACCTATCAGGAGATTGCTGATGAGTTAAAGTATTCTTACGGTTATATTCGGAAAGTAGTGTCACAAGGTAACAAAGAGGTAACAATAAGACTTGTCAAACGGTGATATATTTATAGATGAAGAAAAGGGTAAGCGCACGGAAATACGTAAACAAAATTACCTTACATTAATAAGCACGTTCGCTTGTACGTGTGTTTCGCAAACAAATATTACGCCTTTCATGAGACTACATTTTTTATAGATTGTAGTCTTTTGTTATAATCAAATTACAAAAATGAAAAAGGGGTAACAAGATGGAAATTTCATTAATGCGTAATGGTGCCGATTCAATAAAACATGCACATCTTAGTATTGAAAAACTAGATACATTAATTGATGGTATAGACCACAATTTAAAAGATGCCGTAATTTTTTTAAATCATGGCATAGAAATTTTATTAAAGGTTATGTTAGCTGAGAGAAGTGCTGCCTTGATGTTTTCAAGTATAAAAGATTATCAAAAAGCTAAAGAGGATCTTAAGGCTAGTTCTAAACAAGATGTTTTTGAAGTTAATCCTAATTTACAAACAGTATCACTAAGAGAAGCACTGGCTAGAATTGAATATCTATGTGATGTTGAAATAGAAGATACGATGAAAAGTGCGGTTTTTGAATTGAATTTTATTCGAAATAAACTAATGCATTTTAGTTTAACATTAGATCAAGAAGATTTAGATAAATTTATTGATAAACTTAAGTTTTGTTACACTATATCATGTGATTTCTTTGAAAAACATATAGATGGTATTGGAGAATTAATAGACAAAGCAAGGTATGAATATTCAATGGAAGATTTTCGTCAAGAAGGAATGAAATATCAAACTAATGAATGGTGGGAGGAGCAACGGAAGTCATGGTACGGTATAAGTTCCGATATCAAAATTAAATAGAAATATATGTACAAAGTCACATCTAAGAAGGTGTGGCTTTTTATTATGCAATTAACTATGAATTGTGGAGGGATTAACAATGGTTAAGGAAGCACGCAAACAAGAACTAATTCAGTTCATCCTTAGTAGTGAGCTAATGAAGTTCTATAAGTCAAAAGAGTGGAGAGAGGTAAGGCTTGATGCATTGAAACGTGATAACTTTGAATGCCAACTATGTAAGGCAGCTGGTGGTTATCACAAAGCAGAGAACGTTCATCATTTGAAAGAAGTGAAGACACATCCACATCTATCATTGACTTTAAGTAATCTACAGTGCCTATGCATTAAATGCCATAACGATGTACATAATCGTCTAGAGACAACGAGGGCGCTTAAGTTTACCAATGAAGAGAGGTGGTAGCGTGATTCTCACTGATGGGACATGGACATATGACACAGAGATTATAGATGCAGCCATTACGAACTCACAACGTGATTGGTATGAGCGAGATATGCTGAATGCTTTCACTCGCTATGCTTACTATCGATATAAGCAAATAAGAGATTGTGTTAACACTCGTAAGTGTAAGCACATGACAGTAGATAAAGTGCGTGAGCAATTAAAATCAGCTGATAAACTTCCATTCACGTGTGAACTGTTACGAATTACAGCTGATGAAGTGAATTACATTGTAGAATTCGCTGACCAACATTTGAAGTACGTAAAATAACACCCCCCGGGAAAAAAATTCGGGATTTATTAAGGGAAACGTTCAACGAGTAGGGTTCAGGAATGAATATATTTTTTGGATTTCCGCGCGACAACATGCACACTAAATTGTTGGTGTATAAATATGCAATAGGAAAGGTGGGCGGTAAGGGTGCAAAGTCATGAATTAGCATTTGAAGATTGGCTTGAAAGTATGAAGTATAAGGACATCGCGGCGAAATACAACGTCAAGGAAAATACGGTAAAATCCTGGTACAAACGATACAATTGGAAAGAAAAGAAGGAGCAGTGCACACAAGAAAGTGGGCAAGAAACGGTAATAATTGCACCCGAAATCGTTGAGTTAGTACCAGGTAATAAAAAGTTGCGTAGAAGGATAGAAAAAGATCTTCGAGAGCAACTTTTTGAAATGGGAGCAACTCAAGCACACTTTATGGATCTCGTTGATGATTACCTTGCAATGTGGGATGTGAAAAACATGCTCATTGAGGATATTCAAGAGCGAGGTGTCACAGTTCCAGGTGCTCGCGGTGAAAAGAAAAATGATAGCATTGGCGAGCTTAATAAAACGAATGCACAAATGCTTAAAATATTAAGTGAGCTGGGACTTAAAACAAGTGAGATTAAAATAGAAGGTGAGGATGATGACTACTAGAAAAAGTAATGTTCATATTGACAGCTACATCGATGCGGTTTGCAGTGGTGAAATTTTAGTCAGTAAAGATGTAGCTGCATTAATGGAACTAGTAGAGCAGAAATTAACACAAGAAAATGTATGGATTGATGAAGCAGCTATTAACCAAGCGATTGAGTCCATAGAAAAATACTTTCCTTTCAAACTTTTTAAATGGCAAAAGTTCGTGGTTGCTTGTATGTTCGGACTTTTTTACGATGATGATTCACTTGTTTTTAATGAATTTCTTTTATATATGGGCCGTGGGGCAGGGAAGAATGCATTTTTAGCAGCACTTGCATTTCATATGAGTGGTAAACAAGGAATAAGAGGTTACAACATTGATATTGTAGCTACATCCGAAAAACAAGCTAAGACATCGTTTAACGATTTATTTGATGTATTAGAAGATCACTGGAAGACATTCAAAAAACATTTCAAAAAAACAAGGCAAGTGATTCGTCACATCAAAACGAAATCTGAAGTTAGCTATTATACAAATAATGCTAAAACAAAAGATGGATTCCGACCAGGTATTGTTGTGTTCGATGAAATCCACGCCTATGAAACGGAAGATAATATTAAAGTATTTACATCTGGTTTAGGGAAAGTACCAAGAGCTCGTCGGATTTATTTAACAACTGATGGAAATGTTCGAGATGGATTTCTAGATCAGATGAAAGAAGAGGCAGAACAAGTACTTCGTGGTGAGATACCCAATTCTCGTTTATTCCCGTTTATGTGTAGACTGGATGATCCGGAAGAAGTACATGAAAAGCGTAAATGGGAAAAAGCAAATCCATCGATTATGCATTTACCTGATTTGATGCTTGAAATGGAGTTAGAATATGATCGCATGCAGAATCGTCCATCTGCAAGAATCGAATTTATGACAAAGCGCATGAATCAGCCTTCACAATTATCTGCTGATGGAGTTGCTGATTGGAACAAGATTAAAGCAACGAACAAACCATTTCCCGACTTGAAAGGCGCTGAATGTATAGGCGGTATTGATTACGCAGATACGCGAGATTTTGTCGGAGTTGGATTGTTGTTTAAGAAGGACGGCAAAAGGTATTGGAAGCACCATACATTTATTAATCACAGGTCATTAAAATTATTTAATTATGCTGTCGATATTGAGCTTGCTAAAGAACAGGGTTTGGTCACTATCATTTATGAAGAAACCAATAAACCTGAAATAATCGCTACTTGGTTTGCTGAACAATCTAAATACTATCGAATTAAAAAAATCGCTAGTGACATCATGAGAATCAATCACTTACGAGAAGTATTTGAGAGTTATGGTTTTTCACTTGATATTGCCCGCAGTGGAACAACAACACATACAAAGTTACAGCCTACTATAGAAGAAATGTTCGCCTACGAAAAAATCATATGGGGAAATGACCTAATGATGCGATGGTATACAAATAATACTTATGTAAAGCCCGATGGAAAAGGGAACATCACATATGAAAAAATCGAGCCGAAGATGAGAAAGACTGACGGCTTTTTTGCATTGTTACATGCTTTGCAATTTGAATTAGAAATTGTAGAATCCCGAACGTTAACTGCCGAAAACGTGTCGAAAGCGTTTAAAACATACAGCTACTAGGAGGTGAGAAATTTGAGTATGTGGCAATGGATTAAACGATTCTTTAAAGATGGCCAATTAGAAAGTTTGAAAGACTGCTATTATGAATTATCGGCTGAGTATTATTATAAAAAATTAGCGGTAGAAACATGTGTGAACTTAATCGCCAATGCTTTATCAAGATGTGAAATTAAAACATACAAAGAAGGAAAATTACACAGAGGAAACATGTATTATGCCTTGAATGTACAACCAAATCAAAATCAAAACGCAACAGCATTCTTTCATAAAGCTATTCAGAAATTTATCTATGAAAACGAATGTTTAATCATTATGGAGAATAACAACTTCTATATTGCTGATAGTTTTGATGTGAAAGAATATGCATTTTTTGAAAATGTGTATTCAAATATACAAATTGGAGACCTCAAATTAAACCGAACGTATAAAGAATCCGAAGTAATTCGTTTAAAACTTACCGATACAAAAATATTATCGATAATCGATGAATTGTATGAATCGCATGGAAAAATGGTTGAAGCTGCTAAAAGCTATTACAAGCTAAAAAATAATAAGCGTGTATTAGTTAAAGGTGATTTTTTAAGGGCACAGGATGACGAAACACAGAAAAAAATAGATGACATGTTTGAAAATCAATTGAAAAATTGGTTTGATCCCGACAAAAAAAGTGTTGCTTTCCAATTACAAGATGGTTTTGAGATTGAAGACATGTCAGATTCAAAAACAGGTTTAACAATAGATAGTCGAGATATAAGTAACCTTGTGGATGATATTTTTAATTATGTAGCGATGGCATTTCATGTACCGCGTGGTTTGTTGAAAGGCGACTTAGCGGATATTGATAAACAAACTGACAACTTTATTATGTTTGCACTTAATCCACCTGCAGAAATGATGGAAGATGAATTTAATCGTAAGGCCTATTCAAAAGATGAATATTTAATGCGAACATATTTAAAAATTGATACATCAAAAATCAAAATTACAGACATCGTACAATTGGCTACAGCCTTTGACAAAATGTTTGCGATTGGGGTTTATACAATTAATAATATTCTAGAAGAACTGGGGCATGAGCCTGTGGACGATGAAATTGCAGATAAGCGACATGTTACGAAGAATTATCAAGATGCAGAGACTGCACTAAAAGGGGGTGAAACTTAACATGAAAAATCGTTTTAAGCAATTTAAAAATCAACAATATGCTGAACAAATCCCGGAAATTAAAAAACAACTTTCAGCGAAAAATATTAACGCATCCACAACTGAAATTGTTATCTATGGCGATATCGGTGAAAGCTGGTGGTACGACTCTATATCAGCAAGTGACATTGACGCCTTATTAAAAGATGTAATGACTGAAAACATTACGGTCCGTATTAACAGTCCTGGTGGTGATGCTTTTGACGGTATCACCATTTACAATCGTTTAAAGGACCACGATGCCAAAGTAAAAATCATTGTAGATGGTTGGGCTTGTTCTGCAGCATCTATTATAGCGATGGCAGCGGATGAACTTGTAATGAATACAGGCTCAATGTTGATGATTCACGAAGCATCTACAGGTATTTGGGGAACCAAAAAAGATTTAGAAAAAGAAGCTGAGTTATTATCTAAGCTCGATAGATCTTTGGTAGACATCTATATGACGAAGGCAATAGTAGAGCGTGAAGAAATCGAGCAGATGGTCAATAATGAGACATGGTTTACTGCTGATGAAGCTATTGCAATTGGCTTCGCCTCAACTTCAATTGTGAAAGACACAGCCGATGACGACGAAATCAAAACAGATGCAGAAGCATTTAAAAATAGTGTCCTTGCACGTTTTAAGCAAGAGTCATCACCAAAACAAAATATTTTAACAAAATTCCAACGCAACTCAATTGAGTAGGCGTTTTTATTTTATTCAAAAACAGGAGGTCATTTATATGACAGGTATTAAAAATTTAGATAATGAACCTAAAGTTATCGAAAATAAAGAAGCTCAAGTGGCAGCTCTAAAAGCAGCATTTGAAAGCGCTGATCCAAACGAAGTTGCAGCTCGAATTGTTGAGAACTATGAAAGTAATATGCTACATTTCCAAGATTTAATGAACACGACAATTCGCGAGGCCAATCGTGCAAACGAGCAACAATGGGACAATGCAGTATTAGCATCACGAGGCATACGTACATTGACGACAGAGGAAAAGAAATTTTATAACGCTGCAATTGATGTGCAATCTTTTGACGGTGTAGCTACATTTGTACCACCAACTGTATATGAACGCGTATTCGAAGATTTAGCAATGGACCATCCATTATTGTCTCGCGTTAATTTTCAGCGCGTTGGTGCAACTACGCAATGGGTCGTGCGTAAGGAAGGGGCAACAACAGCCTTCTGGGGAGATGTGTGCGATGAAATCAAAGAAATGGTTGACCACGGATTTGAAACAATTGAGCAAGGTATGTATAAACTTTCTGGCTTTTTAGTTGTCTGCAAAGCAATGTTCGAACTTGGACCTGAATGGTTAGATCGTTATGTACGTGCATTTTTAACAGAAGTTATTTCAACAGAGTTAGAAAATGTCATTGTTAAAGGGACCGGTAAAAAACAACCAATCGGTATGATTAAAAATTTAGCAGGTGCTATTGTGGATGGCGCATATCCAGATAAAGCCAAAGTAACTTTGAACGTTTTCACACCGCAAGAAATCGGCGAAAAAATCTTGGCACCAACAACAAAAGGCGGTACTCGTAGTTATACAGGCGTATCATTAATCATTAACCCGTTCGATTATGCGACAAAATTATTTGCGTATGGGGCAAAGCAACGCGATGACGGTTCTTGGACACATAATAATTTTGCTATTCCTGGTTTGGAAATCATTCAATCACCAGCTGTCCCATTGAATACAATGATTTCCGGTAAACCGAAAGATTATTTCATGGGGGTAGCTGGTGAAACAAAATTAGAATCTACTGACGTATTACGCTTAATTGAAGATCAACGTTTATATTTAACTCGTCAATTAACAAATGGTCGTCCACTTGATAATGATTCGTTCATCGTATTTGATATTACAAATATGGCTATCAACAACATAGCCACTACAAATACACCAGATACACCTTAATTAATTGGGGAGGGAAATGAACATGATTACAGCAAAAGTAGTAAATCCATTTAAAGCACTTGAACATAATGGCCAAATGTATAAAGCAGGTGACACATATCCAGCTGAAGGATTTACAGCAAATGAGGAACGTGTGTATTTTTTAACAGGTGTGCATCCTGAGTACAAAAAAATCTATCTTGCAGAAGTTAAGATTAACGAGCAGGAAGAACATAAAGAACAAGTGTCAGAGTTTCCAAAGCACACGGGAAGAGGCTATTATGAGCTTTCTAACGGCACTAAAGTAAAAGGTAAAGAGGAAGCTATCGAAGCGGAAAATGCATTGAAAAGCGGTGAATAATGATGAATGAACTGCTTATAGAATTAAAGCATCGATTACGTATTACATGGGATGATGAAGATGCTGAGTTAGAACGTATCATTAATAGAGCAAAGTCTTACTTCGAGAAATTGACGAGTAAGACTTTTTCTTTTGGATTAGACGCATGGGAAACAGAGCTGTTATTAGAGCGCTGTCGCTATGTTTATAACAATGCCGCTGATGAATTTGAAAAGAATTTTGCAGATGAACTCAAGCGTCTAATACTACATGTCGCTTTAGAGAAGAGGGCTGTAGATGGCGAACAAGAAGATTCGTGATGTTTTAAACGATGGTTATATTCAATATGGCACGAAAGAAACTGGACGGTCCGCGAAGAGAAAACGAATCAGTGAAAAATTTGTTCCAATGGGTCGGCTTGCTTATCAAGAAATGTCGTGTCGTGATGAAGATTATGAAATGGCAAAAGTATTAAGTGCTGTTTTGAGCTTGAAAATTCGCACGCTCTGTCCTCCTCAATTACGTAAATTTGATAAAAGTAAATTAAAAGTCATTGTAGAAGGTATAGAGTACGATGTCATAAAGGTAGATAGTGATCGTGAAAAGATGTATCTCTATTTTTATTTGCAGGAGGTGGGAGCACTTGAGCAAAACAAAAATCAAGATGCAGGAACAGATTGACGCTTTACTTACAGCGTTAAACGCCTTTGATATTCCTGTTTTTGAGGATGATTTAGCAGAGGATGAAGAAACTCAGTTTAAGAAAAAAAACTATCATTTCTTTGTTTATGAAACAGGAGACATGAATAAAAACGATGATAAAAAGTCTATCAGTCAAGATGTAGTTATCTATTACTATTCAGAAAACCGTGATGACGTTGACGAACGTACGATTGATATTATTACAGAACTTTCTGCTTTACCTCGCATGTCTTTGATACGTACTCAAAAACAAAGATTAAAAAGAAAAGATACGGATAACTATGTTGATAGAGTTGTATTTCTTTATCAACGCAAAATTGTGACAGGATGTATTGAATTATGAAGTCACTAGTTGAATTTAATAATCTAACATCTTTGGAAGAAAAAATTAAGGCGTTACCAGGTCGAGCTGAGAAAGCTATTAACAAGGTGTTACACACGGATGCTATTGAGATTGCTACAAAAGAAATGTCCAATCTTTTACCCGTTTCAAAGGTTGCTAATAAGAGACACGCGAAGGAAAGTAATTGGTCAACAAATGAGGAACATAATTTGGGGTTTGTTGTGAAAACAAAGGGTGGAGCTGCCAATAAAAAGGGGAGTTTTGGTTATTTGGTTTTCCCTGATGAAGGTCGAGGACCATCGAATCCCTGGGCACAGCATTTTAGTGATCGTTCATTACAGAAATCAACGCCTAAAATTTTAGAGAAATTACATGGCGCATTAGAAGAATTAATAGAGGAGGGCTTATAATGACAAAACAAGTAATTGAGCAATTTGATGCGTGGAATATCAAAAACGCATCGATTCAATTTATGAAAGGAGGCAAACAAGAACCAGGTACAAAATTTGGTTGTGTAGGTACGATTGCATCTGAACCTGAGACAACCGTTTTATCGAAAAAATGTGGTCGTGCAACAATTGCGGAGAAAACCGTTACATTAAAGCTAAATGTAACAGTTAGTGCCCATGTACCTGTACAAGTTTTACGTGACTATTTCGGTTTATCTAACGAGGATTTAAAGCCTGGTATCTATAGTTATGGCTCCAATTCATTAGGTAAAGACTTTGTATTTACAGCTGATGTGGTCGATGAATTTGAGGATCTCACAAAATTAATTGCATTCCCTAAAGCATCTAATGCAGGTGGTTTTACCATCAACATTGATACATCACAAGAAGAGTTAGCGATGCTTGAACTAGCATTTAGTGCAGTTGCTGATGCATATGGCCAATTCTACTATGAGGCGATTACAGCTGAGTTAGAAGAACCAGAAATTGCGGAAACTTGGCATACAAACTTCACACGAAAATTAGTTGAAAAAACTGAACCAGATACACCTTAATGAGCGCCTATTGTAGCTTTGTAGAAAAGATTAATTGTTTATAATAAAATTGATAATAGAGATATTTATGTTGAATTTGAAAGATTGTGAAGAAATGTACTTAAACTAACGGTGCAGATTAGTAAAAGATTTAAACTGGTTATTTTTACTTATTTTAATAGTTTGGAGAGTAGCCTACAATTGTTTTTATATAAGTAGTTAGAAAGAGGTTTACATGTTTCAAAATAGAACGTTTATTGTAATATTACAAATAGTAATATTGTCATTTACATTATTATTATGCTGTGCTGGTATTGTTATAGGTGCTGTGATATCAGGTATTATGAATCCTGATGGACCTAATATGGAGCTAATTATAAATATAGCATCGATACCGAATTTATTATCCAGCAATAAAATCGTCCTAAAAATAATAACCATATTCATCATTATTATTTTTGTTTTACTATATTTTCAATCAAGAAAGATAAAAAAATAATAAGAGGTTAAGCTACAAGTTAAAAAGTTTTTTTGTTCAACTCCCATGAAAGAACTTAATCATCTTTCATTTTCTGTGGTGTAGCGATGGTTTTTGCGCTACATGGATGGCTAACGGGTGCTTTAGTTGAAATAGAGCTACTAAAAACTTAATACTAAATTACCAAAAAAGAAAGCATGTTGATCAATCTTTATTCAATATGCTTTCTTTTCATTTACTATAAAAAATGATTATTAGAATTACTATTAATCAAACTTTATTCCAAACCAACGCCTCCGAATTGGAGGTGTTTTATTTTTGAATAGATGGAGGAGAATCACATGAAAATTCAAAAGGTCGAGTTAAAAGAGGTAGAAGTTGTAGAAGTTGACGGTGAATTTGAAAAGCGATTTGTTAACACGAAGGTACACCCAGCCTTTTTAACGAATGCTGCCGTGAAAAAAGGTTATGATACAGGCTTATTAGAATCGAGTTTATTTGAGGATTTATTGAAAATAAAGGGACTTGAAACACTTATTACTCAATCCGATGAAGAAGCTTCCCTTGAGTTATTGAATGCTTTTGACGAGCAAAAATTAATTGCTGTTATTTATTTAGCTGCAATTGGCGCCAATAAAAATCTTGAATTAACCTTTGATGAATTTTTAGAAAAGTACCATTATCCATTAACAGATACAATCCAACTTTATGCCAATTTGATTGTTGGATTATTGAATGAATCGAATGATTTTGCTAAAGCTTTACACAAACAAACGAAAAAATCCAAAAAAAAACAACACCACCAAAGCTAGTCATCAAGCATGTGGAGGACCTTTACACACTCTACGTATTAATAGCAGGCATCGACCCCGAAACCTTTTGGCATGGTCCAATAGCAACAGTAGAGCGTATTTATGCGAATAAACTAGCGTTTGATGGGTGGAGTAATAGCCTGATAGGAGAGTGAGTATATGGCTAACAATAACAACGAAGTCAAAATAACTTTCAAGGCATTTAACCAAGAATTTAATAAATCAATGACGGAAATGAACAAAGAAACCACATCATTACGTCAACAGATGAAGCTCCAGCAAGAACAAATGAAACACAATGCTTCTGAGACTGAAAAGTTAGAGGCGAAAATGAGTGGTTTACAACAAATTTATGAAGTGGCAAAGCGTAAAACAGAAGAAACCACAGCAACTTTAGCACGTGCAAAAAATCTATGGGGTGAAAATTCAGAGGAAGCCAAAAAACTAGAGGAACAGCTAAAGCGTAATCAAATTGCTGAACAACAAGCAGCCAATGCCATAACAGGAACAGAACAAGCATTACAACGTGCTAAGCAAGCTCAGGTTGATCAAACGGAGTCTTTACGACAATTACAAAATTTATTTTCAGTCACTGGCCAATCGGTTGGTGATTTTTCTGATTTATTGGGGCGAGATTTAACAAGAGCTATCCAAAATGGTTCTGCCAGTGCAAAGCAATTAGATACTGCATTCGATAAAATCGCACGTTCATCATTAAATGCAGGTCGTGATATAACAGAGATGCGAGCATCCATTCGGTCGTTAGACAGCGGTTCTTCTGTTGAACAAGTTCGACAAGATTTAGTTCGATTGGGACAAGAAGCAAATGAAGCTGAACAAGAAGTGAATGGTCTTGCAGATAGCTTAAAGTCTATGGCAGGTGCAGCGAGCGCGGCAATTGGGGTAAGCACAGCAGTATCAGCAGCATTAGAAAGCGCTAGTTTGGATACATCTATTAAGATTTCTTTTGATGTACCTGAATCGTCAAGAGAAACCGTTAGACAGGCTGTGCGAGATGTAGAAGCGTACGGTGTTGATGGAGAAGCCTCACTCGAAGGAGTTCGTAGGCAATGGGCTTTAAATAAAGATGCTACAGATGAGGCTAATCAAGAAGTTGTAAATGGTGCGGCTGTCATTACCCGAGCATATAGTGGGATCGATTTTACTGAGCTGATTCAAGAAACGAACGAGGTTGGTAAAGCGCTTGGTATATCTAATATCGAGGCAACCAACTTAATTAGTCGTTTATTGAAAATCGGTTTCCCTCCTGAACAGCTTGATATTATCAGCGAATATGGCGGACAGCTGAAACGAGCGGGCTACAATGCTAAGGATATTGAAACTATCTTATCGAGAGCTGCTCAAGAAAAAAGCTGGAATATCGACAACTTACTAGATGGCTTGAAAGAAGGGCGTATTCGCGCTGTTGAAATGGGCAACGGATTGAAAGAATCCATGAAGGACGCCATTCGTGATGTTGTTGGGGATACACAAAAAATGTCAGATGAGCAACTTTCCGCGATGGAAGCCAACTTTTCTAAACAAGAAGATGCCTTAGCAAAATCGCTAAGTAATCGAGAGAAGTCCATCTCCAAGGGTCATGCTCAACAACAAAAATCTTTAGATAAACTGCTTCAAAGAGAGTATGACGCTGTATCTAAGAGTTATGACCAACAACAAAAATCACTTGAAAAAAAATTAAGCGCTAATTATGATGCTACGGTTAAAAGCTATGAACAGCAACAAAAAGCATTGGAAAAAAGATTAACTGCTGAAACTGAGACATTAACTAAAAATCAGCAAGAACAGTTACGTCAGTTAGAAAAGGCGCAACAAGAAGAGCTGAAAATTTTTGAGAAAAACTCTCAAGCAAAAATAAAGCTCATAGACAAAGAGTACAAAGAGCGTATGAAGCTCATTGATGAAGAAAAATATAATCAGTTAAAAGCCTTAGACAATAAAATAGATTCATTAAATGCTAAAACCGAAGCTGAAGATAAAGCCATTAAGAAACAAGAGAACGCCCAGAAACGTGCTGAACTAAACTTACGTGTAAATAATGCGAAAATGAACGCTGATCGCCAGAACGCAATGCGAGAATTACGCAATTTTGAAGAACAGTTACGTCTTGAAAAAATCAGAGAAGAACGCAAAGAACAAATTGAAGTTTTGAAAGGTCAAAAGGATGCGGTAAAAGAAGCATCGGATTCTAAAAAAGAAGCGCTTAAAACAGAGACTGAGACTCGAAAAGAGCAACTTTCAGAGCAAATTGCAAACGAAAAAGAATCGTTAAAAAGTGGATTTGATGAGCGGAAAAATGCATTAAAAGAAATGCAAGCAACCGAAAAAGCAGCCTTGCAAGAACGGCATAACGCTCAAAAAGAAGCTTTTCAACAACGCAAACAAGAGGAATTAAAGGTACTTAGTGAATCTAATAAGGCACAGATTGATGCGTTACGAGAAGTGAATCAGGCGAAATTATCGGCACTTCAAGAGGAACATACTAATCGTAAAGAAGCACTTAATGAGAGATTAAGTGATGAAATGGATGCTGTAAGAGAAGCACACAAAGCTGAATTAGATTCATTTAAAGCTATGAATGCCGAAAAGTTAGCGATAGGGAAAGACCCTCCTGACAGTGCTGCTGTACAAGCCTTATTCTCTCAGTTAGAGGGATGGGGAAAAGCGATTGCTAAAGGTGGCGAAGAAGGTTCAAAGGCATTTTCCGAAATGGCACAATGGCTCTCTCAAATCGAAGATGCTACTTTACGTGAAACGATCGGCGTTGAAATTTTCGGGACTATGTGGGAAGACCAGGGCGATGCAATTGTTAGCGTACTAGATGATGTGGCTAATGGACAGATTACTGTTGCTGAAGGCCAAGCGGAAATTAACAAAATGACGGAGCAAGTTAATGCTGATCCAATGACAGTATTGAGACAAGCTATATCAGATGTAAAAGAAGCACTAGATCCGTTGCTAGGTGTTATTGCAAAAGTAGTATCGAGTATTGCTAGTTTTGCAAAAGAACATTCAGGTTTAACCTCAATCATTGTAGCTGTTGTTGGTGCTATTGGCACATTAGTAGGAGCATTTACCGCACTCAGCCCAGCAGTATACACCATAACCACCTTATTTGGTGGTGGTAAGGGCGGTGCTGGCTTTGCTTCGATTTTAGGTAAACTCATTCCGGTCATTGCTAATCTAGCCTCGAAAGTCTTACCAGCATTAAGAGTTGCTTTTGGTGCTTTGACGGGACCAATTGGTATCGCGGTTACGGCGTTAACCATAGCTGTTCCGTTAATTATTGAAAACTGGGATTCTATCGCGGAATTCTTTACCGATTTATGGGATTCTATTGTTGGTATTTTCAAAAAAGCTGGTGGCGCCATAGTTGACTTCCTGAAGGAAAACTGGAAAACCATCCTTGTTGTCGTTACTGGACCAGTTGGCATATTGGTAAAAACAATTGTCGAAAATTGGGACACGATAAAAAGAAAGACGGTTGAAATTTTTACAGGTGTCTCCAACTTCTTTTCGAATATCTGGTCAAAAATTTCTGATATAGCCAAGACTGTTGTTGACAAAATCAAAGGATTCTTTTCGTTCGGTGATTTGCTTGGGAAGGTTAAAGAAAAATGGGATTCTATTTATTCAGCCATTAAGTCACCGATAACCAAAGCAAAGGATGCCGTTAAAAAAGCAATCGATGCTATAAAGGGATTCTTTAAATTTGATTTTAATTGGCCAAAGCTCAAGAAGCCTAAATTTAGTATTAAGGGCTCTATCAATCCATTAGATTGGTTCGGTGAAGGGCTTCCTAAAATCGATATTCAATGGCATGCAAAAGGTGGCGTATTTAATAAGCCAACGTTATTTAATACAGGAAATGCATTGCATGGGGTAGGAGAAGCTGGTCCAGAAGCCATTTTACCTCTTAATGAACGAGTGTTAGGTGCAATTGGTAAAGCAATATTTGATGCAGCAGGTGGAGGACGACAAGAACCACAAGTAATTCACAATAATTATGAACGCATGTTAGAAGGCGCACAATTTATTATTCGCGAAGAAGCTGATGTTAAGAAAATTACACGTCAAATTTATGAGCAGCAGCAACGTGATCGAAAGGGGAAATAGTATGTGTGACATCACATTTAAAGGAATACACTGTTCACAATTGGGGCTTGAGGTTATGGACACCGAAAGGCCCCTTTTTGGTGAATTTAGTGATTCGTTTATTAAATTACCGAAGGTTAGTGGCAGTGTAGTAGTGGCTGATGATAGTGAAAGTGATATTGAAATTCGCATACAATTCCTACTTACACCGTTGCCAGGTCAAACCTATTATGATGCTTGTCGGGCTTTACGTGGTTATTTTAAATCATCACAGAAAGAGCGATTAATTTTTGATGAAGATTCAAAGTGGGCATATATGGCCAAGTTTATTTCTAGTGAAGATTTTGAGCGTATTGTGGATGACGGGTTATTTTGGGCAACGTTCCGTTGTTCACCTGATATGGTGGCTGTATGAGTTACGATATTAAGGTTTTAAATCATAGCAATCTATCGCTTATCGGTACGCTTGAAAATGTTATTAACGCAGAGATTTATGAAGTTATCAATGACCAATACACTGCTGACATACAAATGGCTGAAAATATATTCCCCTCCTTTTTACACTACCCTAATTTAGTGGAAATAGATGGGGATTATTTTATTATTGCGGGGGTAGACAAGCAGCGTGATCAAAGTAAAGCAATTAAGCTGATGCTTGAGCATGTAAGTTATGTATTAAATAATCCATCGGAAGCCCCATTTGTAGCAGAAGATGAAGAAGAGTTTTATGAGGGTTCACCAAGGAGTATCATTTCGCAATGCTGGGGAATGAACGGATTTAAGATTATTGATTTAGCAGGCGGTTATTATTACTATAGGCCAAGCGCTAAAGGTGGTAGGAGTCGCATTAATGAATTTGCACGCCAAAATGGGTTAGAAGTTGAATATAACAAGTTCGTCATTACGATTCATAACAGACGTGGTGCCAATAAAAACCTTAAGTTAGAGGTTGGGAAAAACATTCAATCGATTACACAAAAAATTGATTTGGATGAAAATTTTTTGTTTGAATATGCACATGAAGTAGACATTATCGATTTTAGTAAAATGTCTGGCTCTCAACAGCAAGAAATTGCTTCGGCTGAGTTAGGGGATACCGTTCGCATGATTGATACAGATTTAGCCATTGATGCAACGGAACGAATCGTAGGCAAACGTTATAATCCTTTATTTAAAGAAGTACCGAAGTTGGACGTAGGGCAAGTTATACGTGATATTGTGAATGTCATGAATGAAGATAAGGAATATGAAGAGAAAGAAGACCCTACTTTAAATTATTTTTTGCAGAGCTGGCAAATGGGCAAGATCAATTGTATGGCTCTTGATGGAATCGAACTTGGCGAGGAAGAAATCTTACCTGACAATATATCTACCTCAATTGATTATTATATCCAAGGTGAACTAAAAGGTATGTCTTTAAAGGTTAAGCCCCAATACAGTAAGTACCACGTGTACATTAGTGAATGGTATGAGGACAATCAATATGAAGAATACAAACTTGAGAAAATAGCTGACGTCATGAGTAACTGGACATTTCCAATACCTAAAATGCAAGCAATCAGTATTACCATAAGTGAAGTGCCTCTCGAACAACTTAATCCAGAGATTCACAAAGTAAGAGATTATGCAGTGAAATTCAATAAAGTTTATATTGCCCCGTTACGTGAATTTAAAATAGGTAAGAACAATATGTTAGGCAACAGTAGCTTGTTAATTGACACAGAAGGGGAAAATCTAGAGCTTGACCATTTTTCTGTCAAGTTAAACTATCACCTGATGCAAGAGTACGGAGGTATTAAATTATCATTAAGGCCTGAATTTAGGAATTATAAAATAAATATTGTGACGTTTGGCTCTGATGGTGTTCCATTTGTGTACGATTACGAAACGATAAGAGATCAGTTGCCCAATTGGAAACTACCGCGTGAAGGTGCAGAATACTTAGTTGTTTCTATTTCAGAAGTTCCAAATTCACAATTTGATCCAACTGTTCATAAGAATGTGATGTATGGAGTTGCTTTCGAAAAGATACCATTTGAACCTCTTTTCGAGTTACGTATTGGAGAAGTGAATTGTTTACAATTAAATGGTGTGTCAGTACCTGCTAGTCCTTCATTAAATGCTATTCAAGCAGAAATATTTTATAAAGCATTACTCGAACATAATGGATTACGCTTGAAGTTATTAAGAAAATATCGTTCTTATTACGTTAGTATACGTACTTACAGCAGTAAAGGTATAAGAACTGTCAGGTCATACGAGAGTATCAAGGATTGGACTTTCCCACGTAGAAACGTGATGTACATGGTTATTAGCATTCTTGAAAAACCACCATCAGAATTTGACTCATCAAAGCACAGGCAAGCTTGGTATGCTATTAGATTTACAGCACAAAATGATGAGGTTGTTGACCCTGGTTTACTTGGACCAACGTATTATTTAGAGTCAGAAACTGTATCAGCAGATAGTGAAGGGGCTGAATTTCTTTTTACAACTTCCTATGATGAAGTAATTAGTGTGACTACGGGGATTGGCCAGGTAGAGCAAGCAGAGCCAATAGCAGCACTATGGGAATTAATTAAAGATGCAGAAGATAAATATATAGGCGTTAAAATTAATTTGATAGGCTTGGAAAGCGGAAGTGTGGATATAAGTGTACAAGCCATGTGTCAAGAGGGAACAGAAGAAGAAGAAGAAGAAGGAGAGGGGGATGATGTTTAGTGGTGGAACTGGTACAAAAGATGACCCATTTTTAATTAAAACTGTACAAGACCTTATCAATGTGAGGAATAAAAATAATGAAAACCCTAAGTATTATTATAAACAAGTGGCAGATATTGATTTATCAGGTGTTGAATGGTTACCAATAGGTGATAATCAAGGTAAAGCTTTTTGTGGTACCTATAATGGTGGCGGATATATGATAAGTAATTTAATAATCACTGAAGATATTGTGGGTCCAGCTTTTATCAGCTCAGCAATAGAAGCAACACTTTTAAATATCACGATTGATAATGCTTATATTACTAACACGTTAGATACCTGGATAGCTATTTTAGTACAACAAACAAACGATTGTGCAATTACCAATTGCCATGTAACAGGTAAAATTGAATGCACAAATGTACGCAGTAATACAGGCGGTCTAGTAAGTTCAGCTGGTACAGGGACCATAATAAATAAATGCTCTGCTAATGTAGATATAACAGCAGGACATGCCGGAGGATTTGTCTGCTATTCGAATGCTGTTATAAAAGATTGTTATGTTACAGGGAAAATTAGTGGCGTACAAGATGAAAATAAACCAGATGATATGTATATATTGGCTGGTACATTTGCTTACGTTCTATATAGTGGTAATGTTGAGAATTGTTATACAAGTGTAGAGATTTATAACTATTCGTCACGCAGTAAGAACCAGTTGTATGTTTTTTCCGAAAATTACGGTGCTGAAATAATTTCCTGTTATTGTGATGTATCGTTAGGTGTTACTATGCGGGGGTGGACTAGCGATTTAAATTATGTTGAAGGAATGTTTATAAGAGGTACGGATAATAAATTATATGTAAATTACAAATACCAATCCAATAAAGATCGTGATTATTGGGAGCCTGAATGGAATAGTACAGGTCCTCCTTCATGGTGGCCAAAACCTTATTATAGGGCACAACCTATAACAGGTGAAGTATGGTCAAATTTCTGGAAGCAAGTAACAGAAACTCACACCGAAGCACGTACAACTACAGAAATGCAAACACAATCAACGTTCGATGGATGGGATTTTGATACGGTATGGACAATAGATGAAGGTAGAGACTATCCTCGATTTAAATTAAAGATTACACAAATAAAATGCAAACGGATGCCATTAACAAACTACAGAAGGTGATAATATGACAAAATTTAATCAAGAAAAGTTAATCCGTGATGCATTGGGAAGCCCTATACCTAGTCAGTATTGGGATGATGTGAAGCAAACTTTTATAATACCAGGTGGTGAAGGTGTTGATTTTACAAAAAAGAAGCTGATTCGTGATGCAGTTGGCGCAGTTATACCGCAATATTGGGATGGTGAAAAGGGTGGATTTGCAGCTATTACATCGGGAAATCGACAGTCTAAAGAAATCATTAACCAGGGAAGATTAATGACAGATTTCTCAAGGTGGCAATTGTGGTATGGAGTAGTTTCACAAGATACAGAACAGGTTAAAGTCGGACAGTCGTCTGTCAAAGTAACTACAAATGATGCCAATACTACATCAGCGAGTAGACTAAGATCAGTACAATATAACTTATCAAAAACCAAAACAATGATGATGCGTTTCTACGTAGAAGATGTGAACAAGCTTTCTAATATTGAATTGAGATTCTCTTCAGTTGATAATATGGCCAGCTATCTATCTTGGAAAACGACAAAATGGAAAGTGATTAGTGGATGGAATGAGGTCATGATACCTCTTTCTAAATTGAATGTTGTTGGAAATGAAAATCTTAATAATACGATTACAACATTACAAATTAGTGTTACTGGCGATCATACATTTGTCGTATTTGATGGAATCTACATCAACAGAAAATCAAAAGGAAATGTATTGCTTCACTTTGATGATGGTTTTATTTCTCAATATACGAACGCTTTTCCCCTTATGTTGGCAAGAGGATTCGTTGGATCAGTCGGTGTCATTAGTGGTTCAGTAGGTACAACGGGATATATGAATTTAGCACAATTAAAAGAGTTATATAATTATGGGTGGGATTTGTTTAATCACACTGTTACTCATCAAGATTTATCAACATTGTCAATAAATCATATCCAAGCAGAATTGGACGTTTGTAGGGAATGGTTAATTTCCAATGGATTCTCCAGAACTGCTGATTTTGTAGCATATCCTTATGGCGGTTATAATAATGACGTTTTAGAGGTCATGAAAAACTATAAATTAGGAAGGTCAATAAGAGAAGAATATGAAATTCTTCCACCAATTCAACCACATCTGCTTAAAACGGTCATTCTATATAACAATGTAGAAGAAATCACATTTAGAAATGCGATTGATTATGTAATAGAAACAGGGGCAACGGTGATTTTCCTACATCATAAAGTAGAAGATGTTAATACAGATGAAATGAATTATCCAACAGAAAAGTTTAAAAACATGCTTGATTATCTTTATTCAAAGCAGGAAGAACTAAATGTGCTGTCATGGAGTGAGTATGCAAATATGTTTTAAGAGAAACGCGAGCGAAGCTTAGCGTTATTTTTATTGCCTAAAATCCCAAACGTTTGGGATTTTGCCTTTCATCTGTGGAAGGCTTTTATTATACAAAAAGGAAGGTGTCGTATGGAACATACACAAAAACTAATGGCTAGTTTTGTAGGTGCTATTTTTGTACCAGTATTTGAATTTTTGTATGGAGAGGGCGAAGTCGTAATGTATACGATGACCGCACTCTTTTTCTTTTTAGTAATGGATTGGATTAGTGGAGTTCGTGCAAGTAAGAAAGATAAAAGTTACGGGTCATCGTATGGTATCGATGGTTTATTCCGTAGTTTCTTTTTATTGCTTCTACCTGCAGGTGGACATTTGTTAGATATGATTTTCGGTACGCCTGGGGTTGTATTTGGTTTATTAGCAGCTGGCTTGTTATATCACATTATTCAATCGATGACTGCTAACGCTATTCGTGCAGGTTGGGGGCAGTGGTTCCCAGACTGGATACTTACAAAGCTTACTGAGTGGGTACGTAGCGAAATTGAAGCCAAGTTTGCACGTGCTGAAGAGCGAAAAATGAAGAAAGAGGGAGAAGCGTAATGAGTACAAGTGTAACTACTACATGTCGAGATCTTGCTGAACTATTAACAGCTGCACAAACAGCATGCCGATTGTTGTTTCAAGAGTGTTATAAAGCTGGTATTAAAAATATCTTCATCACGGAAACGTATCGCTCTCAGGAACGACAAAAATACCTATATGCACAAGGACGAACACGACCAGGGCAAATTGTTACATGGACGCTTAAAAGTAATCACAGTGGGCGTTTAGCATGGGATATTGCAGTTGGTCCTCCGCAAACATTATATGATGTGACAACGCTCAATCGAATTGGTGCTATCGCACGTAAGCTAGGTATTACATGGGGCGGTGATTGGATAGGGAACATTGACCGACCTCACTTTGAAGTTAGGTCAACTTGGGTTATTCCTAAAGGTTACAAGCTTGAAGGACAAGTAATCGTACCAAGCAACAGCAAAATGAAAGTTCAATTAATTGTGGAAGACAAAAAGGAGGAAATCAAAATGACAAAATGGAATCCGGGTTCACCTGCTATGAAAACTGAAACGGAAAACTTTATCGCACAGGCTGTTAAGGAAGGAATTGTTCAAGCTTCACACTTGAAGGATTTACAAAATGGAGTAATGACAACGGATCGTTTAGTAGGGTTGTATATTACGATTCAGCAAAGACGTAGTAAATAGATTGATTAAAATTAAGATACCTTAATTAAATTAGATGAAAAAATTGTTGAATTTTGTAATAAAATACATGATAATTATACTTGTTATATTATTTTATAAATAGGATTATTAACCTATTAATATTGATTTGGGGGATTACTATGAAAAAGATTTTAATGATAATATCAGCAGCTATAGCTATATTTTTCAGTTTCTCACTTCTAGATATCGAAGGAAACAAAGCTAAAGCAGCGACAATAGGGCTAGGATTAGAACAACCAGAAGCAGGTTGGGTGCGATATGATGATGCACATCCTTTTATTAAATATGAGGGGAATTGGTTAACTAATTCTACTGGTACTTTTTATAATAATACACTTCATTATGCTGACAAAAGTGGCGCAAAAGTACACTTTACCTTTAAAGGAACCAAGATAAGATTAATTGGTTTTTTGTATAATAATAGGTCGGATAAAATTTCAATTAAAATTGATGGTATTTCAGAGAAATTTTCTCAATACGGTTCTCCGACTACCATGTCTTTAGATTATGAAAAAACAGGATTAACCGAAAGTATTCACACCGTTGAAATCGAACTTAATGGCACTGGAGTATATTTAATAGATGCTATTGATATAGATGATACAGGGGAACTTCTTGATCCAAATAATATAATTGTTGACTCATTAGAACTAAATAAAGAAACTCTTGATTTGACGGTTGGCTCTAGCGAATCACTCGTTGCAACGATCACACCAGAAGATGCAACGAATAAAGCAATCAAATGGACAAGCAGTGATCCTGAAATTGCTTCTGTAGATAACAATGGGAATGTGATTGGTAAAAAGCCAGGTAAAGTAACGATTACAGCAGAAACTACCGATGGAAGCAACTTATCGGCAACAGCGGAAGTTACAGTAAAAGAATCGGATGTTAATGCAAATAGAGCGATATTGAGACTTACTATGACAACAAAAGATATTCATGAGTATGATTTATCTATATCAGAAATTGAACAGTTTATTAATTGGCTAGATGGCCGAGAAGCTGGGCATGGGAAACCATACTATAAATTCAAATTAAATGTAACGACTGGAAATATCGTTTCAAGAACAGAGTACATTATGTATGATAAAATTGTTAGTTTTACAGTTGATGATTATAAATAATTTAGCACTGAGACTAGTAGCATTTTGCAGTTAGTCTTTTATAGGATTTAGCTTTGATAAATTTATTCAAACAAATGGCCAGGCGCTCATAAAATATGAGTACCTGGTCATTTTATTTATTAAAGCTTCTCTAAATTAGAGCTGTTAGAATAATTGTAGTGATGGCAGCAATAATCGAAATCTCAACAATAAAATCCATTTTTTAGGTGTGTAACAAGTGTTTAACAAACCAACCCTCGTTACACAAAAAAGTCACCAAAATCACGAAAAAGTCACATTTCCCCCGAAAACGCATGAAATCGGGCAAAAGGCAAGTCTTTGTACATTCGTGAAAAACCTTGCTATAATAAGCTTTGCGAATACATATGAAAGAGGGTAAAAGCATGAACGCTTACGATGAATATATGAAACAGGTAGTGAAGCCAATGCGCGAGGAGTTAGTGGAGGCTGGATTTACGGAGCTTACGACGGCTGATGCGGTAAATGAATTTATGGCGGAGGCGAAGGGGACTTCGTTGGTTGTGATTAACTCGGTTTGTGGATGTGCGGCTGGGTTGGCGCGTCCGGCTGCTCGTGAGGCAGTGGAGGCGGTTAAGCCGGATCATCTTGTGACTGTTTTTGCTGGGCAGGATCCTGAAGCGACTGTTGCGATGCGTGGCTTTTTTGAGGATGTGCCACCAAGTTCACCTTCGATGGCGATTTTAAAGGATGGGGAATTGGCATACTTTATTCCACGTGAACAAATTGAAGGGTTCCCTGTGGAGCAAATTGTTACACATTTAACAGGTGTATTAGAGCAAACATGCGAGAAGTAAAGACTATTGTTACGACAGCGGGCAGACCAGACGATTTATCGTTGGCGCTCGCTGCTTTTGCTTGTGAACAATTAGATGCTCCGTTTGAGCCAAGAAAAAAGCGTTCTGTTCGGAAAATTTCTCAAGAATTGCATGTAAATGTAATCGTTGCTGGGAAAAATCGTTTTGAGTATTATGCTTTTGGTGCAGATGAGCCGTTTTTCTTCCATCCGAATTCAGCAGCTTTTCGCTTAAAGCGTGTTGCTCGTGGGGAAGCGGAACCGTTTTTAGAAGCGGCGCAGCTTGAAAAAGGAGATTCAGTGCTCGATTGTACATTGGGACTAGCGGCTGATGCTATGCTGGCGGCTTATATAGTTGGCGAGGTGGGACAAGTTGTTGGGCTCGAAGCGAATCCGAATGTAGCTTTTATAGTTGAGCAAGGGATGCAAACCTACGATACGACTGAACTGCCATTAACTGCATGTATGCGCCATATAGAAGTGGTGCAGGCTGAGGCGGTTAGTTATTTGAAAACATTGCCCGACAATACGTTTGATGTCGTCTATATGGATCCGATGTTTGAAGAAATTATTGAAGAAGCCAATAATTTTGAAGCACTACGCATAGCTGGGGAACATGTGACATTAACGGATGAATGGGTAAGGGAAGCGTATCGCGTGGCGAGAAAACGGGTAGTGTTAAAGGCTCATTTCCGCTCAGAATGGTTTGCCAAATATCATTTTCAACAATTAACAAGAACGACTGCGAAGTTTCATTATGGTGTTTTAGTTGTTGATGGAAGTAAATATTGAGTGTTTTCAAGAGGCTTGTTCATTGTTGTGAATGGGCCTCTATTTTTATCTAAAAATCAAAATATGGTAATATATAGTTGAATTAGATTTTGTATTTTTGTGGTTGGCAAGTATCAGGATTGCGAAAATGCAGCAGTGGTATAAAGAATTTACGAATCTTTGTGTGTTAAAAATAAAATTTGAGGGGGATGTGTATGAATCAAATTGAGGCGGAAATCGAGCTATTTTTGAAAAATCCATTAGCGGAAGAAGAAAACTTTTGGGATAGCGAAGCATTAGTATGGGTGGATTGGAAAGATTTTGACGAATCTATAGCGGAATATTTTAACGAATACTTACTTGAAGAAGATAAAATAAATGTTGAACTAGTTGAAATTGATAAGCCACGGTGTGTTGATATTTTCTTACTAAAAGATGAAGTGAAGAAAGCAATCCCGTATGAAGAAGAAAGAACGGATAGGGACACAACTTTGAAAGCTGTGCAGGACTTTATTGCTCCGAAATATCAAATCCGCTGGTACATGGATTCACTTGGCGGAGATACGTTGGCTTTTTGTGTTCTCCTAACTGAAAAGTGGTTGCGGTTAGAGAAAGATTATGGGGAAGAAAAAGTTACCTATTATTTTGCACCTCTATCAAATGACTCGGTTATGTTTGAAATGGATATAGATGAAATGTCGGATTTGCTGGAAAAAAGAATGCAGAATGGTAATAAGGAAAGGTGATTTATACATGACAGCAGATAAAATTCCTCGTTAAGCTCGTGGTCCTCCATGGCCAATTATATAGCTCAATTTAATAATTCATTCACAGGGAGAGATAAATATGATTGGTCCGAAAAAAGTAACGAGAGAAAAAAGAATGAAAATTGCTTATTCCATTGCGAACCAAGTTATAGAAAGATATGGTTCGAAAGTGCAAGCAATTGGGATTTACGGTTCATTAGCCCGAAAAACAGATGGGCCATTTTCAGATATAGAAATTAAATGTATTTTAAACGCTTTGGATGAAAACTTTTGCTATGAATGGACAGCTGGAGATTGGAAGGCAGAAGTGAACTTTGAAAGCGCAGAACATATAATTGAAGATGCGACGACAGTTGACGAAAGATGGCCACTGACCCATGGACAATTTTTCAACATTTTACCTATTTATGACCCAAATGATTTTTTTACTGAATTAAAAGTAAAAGCTAGCTCAATAGATAGCTCGATATTTAAAGAAGCGATTTGTCGAACTTTAGTAGAAGAAGTGTATGAGTATATTGGTAAAATGAGAAATATTGAATTACAGGGTCCTCGAACATTTTTACCGATTTTGGCGATGGAAATTGCCGCAGCAGGTGCGATGATTATAGGATTACACAATAAACAATTTTTCACAACTTCTGCTCAAGTATTACCTGAAGCATTGTCGTTTACAGATAAGCCCGAGGGATTTGAGGTTCTATGTGAGTTGGTGATGTCCGGAAATCTCTCTGACGCAAAACAAATTATTGTGATTTGCGAAAACTATTGGGATTCTTTACTAGAATGGTATGCTCAACATGGGTATCAAATTGAATGTTCAAAGGTTATACCTTGGTAACTTGAAATGAAATCTTTACTTTTTAAATACTATGTGCTATAATATGAATCGTGCTATTTTAGGTGGCATATTTACGTAATCTGGAATTCTACTTTTGTTTTTGAAGATACTTATTCACACTGGCGCATGCTTTGGGGCTGCAAGGACGCAAAAGAAGGTTGGGTTTGCGTTGCTTAAGTTAGAAGGCACACAGTGGAATTTTACCGCGGTGATGAAACTACATGTTTCAATATAATATTTATTCCCCAGATGATTGGGTTGAGACTTTACAATTTACGAAAATGTTACCTATTAAATACTAAAGGGGTGGCTTCGCAAAAGCGAGGCTGCCCCTTGTCTAATTTATTGGGAAGGTCGAATATTTCTGGGTCTACGGATAGAAAAGTTGAAGTGATGGATAGAAAGGCCAAAATCATGGTTAGAATCGACGAACAAATATATTGAAGAGCCTTCAGAAAGTAGACAGACTATGTCTACTCTTTTTTATGTAATGAATTCCCGAATGTCATATCTATTGTAGTTCTTTTTGATTATTTCTTTAAATAATAGTTCCAATAAATTTGAACTTGTGTAACAATGTTTATTAATATTTTTGATCCAGATATACTTGTAGTTTGTTTTTGATATAGGTATAGTGCAAACGTTACAACGGAATTACTATCAATGAGTATTTATTCATAATGTGATAATTTCATGCATTTAAATTCAGAATTTTTTTCATTTTTAAATAAAATACTACCTAATTGTGGAGGAATAGCTATGGTGTTAAAACAGACATTATTGGTGTTATTCGAGCATTTATAATTGAAACAACTTTTTGAGGATAAAACTAATTTTTCCGATAAAGATGAATGTAACTTTCTGAATAAACTATACGGTTCAATGATATATTTTCAAAAATTAGGGGTGACTGCAAATGAATAAAGTTGGTTTTTTGACGATCGGACAAACGCCACGTTCAGATATCATACCGACATTTACAGAAATATTTAATAAAGATATTAAATTTGTGGAAAGAGGAGCGTTGGATTGCTTAAACGAGGCGGAATTACTAACTGTTTTAGCGAGAAATGAAAAGAACGCAACTATCTCTCGATTACGGGATGGCAGATCCATAATAATTAATAGAAGAAAACTACTACCATTATTAAAAATGGAATTATCAAAGTTAGAGCAAGAGGTTGATTTGGTCATCGTATTAAGCACAGATGATTTTTCGAATTTAACATGTGAAAAACCTATTTTTCATCCGAATCGAATCGTCACACAAATGATTAGTGCAATGACCGATCAACCGAAGCTAGGTTTAATTATTCCGCTAGAAGAACAGAGTAAAGCTATGGTTAAAAAATGGGAAGATATTTCAGATGATATCACGATTGCTGTTGCTTCACCATTTGATTATGGCAACTTTGAAGAGGCAGCTCGTTATCTTCGTGATTACCGAGTAGATCTGATTGTGTTGGATTGCATGGGATACAATGAAGAGCATAGAGAGGTAGTACGAAAAGAGAGTGGTATTTTAACAATACTACCGCGTACATTAGTAGCGGGAATCGTGCTTGAATACTTATAAATCTAGAATAAAAATCGTTTAAGACTGTAGCTACTATAGAAATATAGAATCGCACGTATTGGTGTGAAGGGAAAGCATGAAAAGCCGAGGAAACTCGGCTTTTTAATTTGTTTAATGCCGAATAAAGTACAGATATCAAGTTGAATTATTCACATTAAAAGGGTATTTAATTAGAGGTATTTTGTTAAAGTATTTATGATTTAGAAAATGTAGCAAAAAAAGTCAAAAATCATTAACTTTAATCCGTTATGATTATAAAGTGAAAGGGAGGTGAAATACCGTTGAAATATGAATGGATAATTCAAAAAACAATACATTGGATTGAATCTCATTTACATGAGGAAATTTCCGCCAATGATATTGATGAAATTACAGGATTTTCAAAATATCATTTTCACAGGGTTTTTCAAGCCTCTGTTGGAATGTCAGTCTCAGAGTATATCAGAATGAGACGACTTGCAAATGCTGCAAGTACACTTCTTAATACGGATGAAAGAATTATTGATATCGCCTTCTTTTATCAATTTGAGTCGCAAGAATCTTTTACACGTGCATTCAAAAAACTATATAACTTACCACCAGGTCAATATAGAAAAGTTATGAAAATTATGAGGAAAAACAAGGAGGAAAAAATAATGGAGGAAAAAGTTAAAGGCTGGTTTTTAAGTGGGAGTCATCCTTTTAATTATGAAATGGGAACAGATCGGGATAATATACATCAAGGAAAAGTATCGGGTTATTTAAAATCTAAAACTGTTCAAGAACCAGGAGAATTTGCAACAATGATGCAGGAATTTAAGGCTGATAAATTCAGAGGGGAAAGGATTGAGCTCTCTGGATTTATTGAAACCAAGAGTGTCCAACATTCAGGTCTATGGATGAGAATAGATAGTACCTCGGATGATATACTCCAATTTGATAACATGAATGATAGACCGATCATTGGTACAAATAATTGGAATCGATATTCTATAGTACTTGATGTACCAGAAAATAGCGCAATAATATCGTTCGGAATTTTATTAGCTGGAAAAGGAGAAGTTTGGTTGGATGGACTTAGATTTGAGGTAGTTGATAAAAATACTCCGACAACACATTATAGTGTTGAAAAGAATCTTTTAGAGGAACCGACCAATCTATCATTTGAAGAATAATGGAGTTATTGGATCCGGTTCGTTTGGAACTATAGGTCCACATAAAAAGAGAGGGATAATAATATGTTGTTTGATTTACTATTCAATAGCTACTTTTTATTAGGATACGGTACTCCCGAAAGAAAAATAAGTATAAAGGTTGAAAAAATCTCAAAATATCACCCCGAAATAATGGATTTATACGTGAACAATATACTTACTTTTGAGAAAGATCCCGTTCTTTCACAAATCATTTTGAATGCTAGCATTAAAGGTAATGAAAGTAAAAAGGAACTTGTTGAAAAAAATCAATGCTTTTTTTTACAAGGCTGTTTTCTAAAAGATTGTTGCTAACTACCTATAAATGAGGTATTTTATAAAACATTTAATAGCGCATACTCTTTATAGCAAATCCTTTATAGAGCACATTTGAATATGTTGTATTATTTCCTGAAAATATACATAAAAAGGGGACATGAGAGTGTTGAAAATTCTAATTACTTTAAAGTGGATGATTGCTATCAGTATTATTGGCATCGGTATTACTATTATCTTTACTTCATTTTACTTTTTACAAGACTATCAATATTATAGATGGATAAAATGGGCAGGTTTCATTTTGTTTTTTGCAGGGATTATATTAACACCATTTGCTAAAGAATCTAATAAAGGAAATGTAAAAAACTAAATAAATTTATTAAACAGGTTGTCTAAGGACAGTCTGTTTTTATCCCTGACCAACTTTCCCTTTACTGCATATTTCCTTTCAGATTTTCATTCAACATAGTGACGAAACCACTGAAATCTGATTAAAGAGCATCTGAATTAAAGTGCTTTTTGTTTTTTTCTTAAAACTTCAACTGTAAAATAGTTAGGTTTTTGACAAGCTGAAATAAGCATTTGTTCTACTCGATTTTCAAATGCTAAGTTTTTATGTGTCTCAAGCCAACGATACCAGTAGAGGTAACTTTCCAAATAATACATACCAACACCTTGAAATCGTTTCAACCATCCTTTCAAGTGGCGATGGAAGTTATTAACGTGTTGTATGTGGAATATCCCTTTTTTCACTCATTGATTTTGATTAAGATTAATTGTTTCGTGTTTAAGATTATTTGCTGCTGCAAATCTTTTATAGTCGGTAGCTATATCCGTGCTGAAAAGCAGAAGGTAATCCCTGTACTCATCCGCGAGTACTAAATGAGTCTAAGACAAACGAGGGTTTAACTTTTGCTGTTTTTAATTACAGATTTGTTTAAAAGGCAAATATCTAACACTTATAAAGTCTTAAGAGGATTCTTTACAATGTGTGGGTAATAAGAAAAAAGATTGAAGCTAATGGTTAGCTCCAATCTTTCTCACACATTTTTGTATACACACCGCATATTTTTTATATACCTCAATTAGATCAGTGTTGCCCTAATAATAGGGTGTCGACTAGCTCCAATTTGAAGCATTATTTTACATCCTGTTGCATTTAATAAAATACTGAAATAATAGCTAACCCTTTATAATACGGCATGATACATATGAATTTTTTTCAGTTTGCTTTCTGACTAAATTAGTCCGTGAAGCATAAAGATGATAAATAACCTAACATTATTAAAAGACCAATACCCATTGCGATTTCCATGTTTTGTACCTCCTTTTAAAAAAACGACACATTTATCCTGCATACTGCGAGTAAATGCCCGATTAGTTTGGGGCAACAGGACGATGGTCATACAAGCGTTTTCCCAGGATGTGAAGTTTTTACTTTATACATAAATATTGTACAATGAATTATAAAATTATGAAACCTTTTATAGGGCTTATGCGTATATATTAGAAATAGATTTACCAATTTGTACATAAAGAGAAGGTGTAAATTAATGAAGAAATGGATTCAAAAAAGTATCGTTATTATGGTTGCGTTTTTAACATTTGGATTAATTACGCCAACACATGAAATATGGGAAGCATTTGATCATAATCCATCAAATCGCGCTTCTATCGGACCAGCCCCTGGGACAAGTACTGCAGAAGCGGCTGCTCTTCCGATAGAACAAACAGAAATACAGGAAGACCCGATTGACTATAATGCATTGCTCGTTGATGCGGCGAAAGAGCAATCCTATGTGAAATTTGGCACAAAAATTGGCCCGAAAATTTGCAATGAGTTTGACGCTATCATCTTCCCTAAAATGGAGGAAGCCATTGCGATGACAGTAGAAGGCTTAGATGATGAATCATTAGCATCGTTAACAATTTCAGAAAAGCCAAGTGGAAACTATGGCGAGAAAATTTTTAATATTACTAGCAATGAAACAGGCATGGATTTAATTCGCTTCCATGTCCGCACGGAAAAAAGACCGCAGGACGGCTACTATTACAACTTCCACTACCACAGTGCCGAGGACGACTTTATGGCACACAATAATTTAGGTGATATTTATTGGGAGAAAAACACACCTCCGAAGTGGTTGTCTTGATATATAAGGGTTTAGGGGCTGTCTCTTAGAGATTAGCCCCACTTTTAGCCCCAATTTCGATAGCACGGTCAAATATGTCGATAATTTTATCTTCCATTTCTCTCAATACATGACCGTATGTTGTATGAATCATTTCTGGTGTGTTACCTAATCGTTCAGCAATAGCTTTTACTGGCACACCATCATTCATTAATATAGTTGCATGTGAGTGCCGAAGAGAATGAATTGTACACTCTTTTAACCCGGCACGTTTAACAATCCTTTTAAATCCTTTGTGCAATGTGGTTAATGGCATAGGTATAGTACTTTCCAAAGAGATAAACACATAATCCTCAGCTTCTAATTTTTTACCAAAAGATAAAAACCTTTCTTTAACTACCTTTTGATAATGAGTTAACTGATCAATTACATTCTTTCCAACTTTGATTTTACGTTCACTATTTTTTGTTTTAGTTGTTCCAGCACCGTGTCTGGTCCGATTCCGAAAAATATTAATAGCCTGCTTATCAAAATCAATATCTCCCCATTGAAGACCTAATGCTTCACCTTTTCGCATCCCAGTGTAAGAAAGCAAAAGTAAAATTGAATAGTAGGTTTCATCTTCATACTCTTTAGCGTAATTTAGCATTATATTGAGCTGATCAGAAGTTAGAACGTTAAAACTAGCTTCCTTTTTTCGAGTAGAAGGCAAGCTTACACCCTTAAATTTATTTCTATGAAGTATATCTTCTTCAATAGCTGCATTAATGGCAATTGAAAAAATTGAATGTGCTTGTCGCACTGTACCTGGTTCATATTGCTTTTCAAGTGCATTAATAAATTCACGTTGGTAAGTGGCTTTATCCAATTTTTGAAGTTTGAAGTTACCTAATAAGGGTTTAATATTTAGGCGAATAATTATCTCTCGTTGAGTTATAGTAGACTCTTTCCACTTTCTTTTACTTGTTTCAAACCACATATCTAGCCATTGAGCAACACTTAGGTTATCATTTTCTATATGTTTTGTTTCACCACGCAGCGTTGAAGCCTTTACTTCCAACAGGGCTTTCAATGCTGCTTTTTCTGTTTTAAACCCACTTTTCTTCTTCTCTTTCCGTTTTCCAGCAGCATCATAATATTTATGCCGGAACATCCACAGTTTTTCATTATTAGCATTGAAATAGTGATATATTTCAGGTTCTTTTGTTGATTTGTATAACTTCACTCATACCATTCCCTTCTAAGCTTTGGCGAGCGTGTGTACAGGAATGTGTGAATGTTTGTAATAAATTTAATCTAAATCGTAATCAAAATAATCGTCCACCTTTGAAATAAGTAATCCTTCTCCATTCTTTATCTTTTCTATATTTTTGATTCGTTCCTCTCTTAATTCATCAAATTCTTTCTTTACTTCACCATCAGATGGGTAATTTTTTTCTTTTCCTTCAAATAAATGAATTAACATTTTAATTTCGTTATCCGTTAATTTATGTCCATTAATGTAAATTCCTTCTTTGCTATTTTTCAGAAAGTCTTCAATTTGAACATATTTTCTTTTTTGGAAAACAATTAATTTTTGATAGTACGATGCCTCTTTGTTTTGTTCATCAAAATATTTCTTTTCCTCTTCAGGTGTCATGGATTCAAAAATATCCTTTTGTTCTAAGTATTCCTGATATTCACGATCCGAATAAAGTTCAGATGCCCAAGCCAATAAATGGAAGTCTAGATTTAATATAGGAATTATCTTTCTTATTACTTCATAAGAAGGTTTTCTTTTGTCGTTTTCAATTTGAGAAAGGTAAGGCTGGGAGACTGCTGTTAATTCAGCCAGTTTTGTAATTGTTAATCCATTTAATTTACGTGCTTTCTTTATTAACTCCCCAGCAGTTGGTTTTGATTGATTCAATTTAATACACTCCCTTTATTTAAGTCTGTACTCTTATAATAATTGCAAACTATTGCAATTTCAATCAAAAAATACTTTGCAAATTATTGCTAGTGTGATATATTTGATTTAACAAATTATTGCTGTTGCAATAAATGGTGAAGGAAGGAGAGTTATATATGATACCAGCAAAAGTTGAATTTAATATTGATAACCAATTCATTCAAGAGCAATTGGAAAAGACAATAGTAGGTAACATCCAATCAGAACTTTGGTTTGTTGATGTGGATAGAATAGCGGTACTAACAAATATGAGCAAACGTTTTTTGGAAGATGAAATTTTATCTGATCCACGTATGCGTGTTATTGAAAGACGAAAGAACAGAAAAAGATGGTGGCCTGCAAAAGAGGCATTAGATGTTATGAAAACAATTACAAGTGAATGGTAAAGAAAATGCTTTGGCGAGCGTGTGTACAGGAATAAACAACAAATGTCATAGCAACAAGGTGGTGAAAAAAGTCGTGATAAAAGAGAAAGAACAAATATTACTAGTCGAAGAGGAACATATACCACAGGAATTAAAGCAACGTAGACAATTCGTTCTATGGAAGGCCGTATTCAATGAGGAAACTCAAAAATTCGATAAGCTTCCTTTTCAATCAAATGGTTCTCCAGCAGATTCTACAGATTTAGCAACCTGGGGAGATTTTGAAACAATCATGCAAGTCTATAATGAAGGTGATCACAAAGGAGGTCAATATGATGGAATTGGGTTCGTGCTTTCAGATGCAGACAAATACGCTTGTATTGATATAGATGGATTAGAGGACACTGACAATTTAGATACATTAACGAGTGAAATAACATCGATGTCATATGCAGAAATTTCTCCATCAGGTGAAGGAATTCATGTGTGGGTGAAATATAAACATGACAAAACAAGGCATAAAAATAAAGATTCTAAAACTGGTTTTGAAATTTATGATCAAAAAAGATATATAACAATCACAGGACAAGCAATCAACAATTTGCCTATTAATGAAGGCGGACCGCAATTAGACACTTTTCTAGACAAAGTGCTTAAACGTGAAAAGCATATTAATCCACAAATAAATAATGGACAAATAGGTAAGGCAGCACTTCCAGAAGGTGAAATTATTAAGCGCGCATTAGCTAGTAAGAATAGCGATCGATTTATGAAGTTTATGTTTGGAGGTTGGGAACAATCATTTGGCTCTCAATCAGAAGCAGATATGTCGTTCGCAAACGCGTTATCATTTTGGTGCAATAAAGATTTTGTGGTAATGGAATCGATATTTCGAAAAAGTAGTTTAATGCGAGAAAAATTTGACCGTCAGCAAAATGGAGTAACTTATGGTATCGAATTATTAAATAAAGCAATTGAAGAATGCGAAGATACTTTTACTTTAGAAGAAAAACCTCAGAAAAAATTTGATTGGTTTATGAAAAATGCTAATGGTACAACAAGTTTTTTACATCACGTATTAGGTAAGACGGTTTTAAAAGATTTCCATGTAAAGCGTTATCCTAATGCTCATGGCTCTCTTTACTTTTATAACCAAAATAAAGGTGTCTACGAAGAAGATTCCACTGGTAGAGTGGTAAAAGGCTTAATTCGTAGATATGACGAAACATTAAAAAGCACACAAATAAATGAAGTTTTTAAATATATCGAAGAAACTTGTCCAATCGTAAGGAAAATAGACTCTAATTATGTTGCGGTAGGAAATGGGCTGATAAATTTTCAAGATAAACGATTAGAACAATATAATCCTAAAATTTTCATTACACAAAAATTCCCTACAAATTATGTTCCAACGGCTAATGATTCATTTGTAAATGAAACATTAAAAAAGGTTACTGAAAACTATCAGCCAAGTATTGAAAATTTAATTGAGATGTTCAGTGCTGTATTATACCCAGACATCTTAATCAGCAAAATGTGGTATCTCTATGGGAAATCTGCAGCTAACGGCAAAAGTTCAATTTTGAACATGGTGCAACAGACATTCGATAAAGACGGTGGAAATATCGCAAGTATAAGTCCGCATAAGCTTTCTACCAATAACTTTGCAAGTGCTGCAATGCACGGGAAAGCCGCATCTATTACAGATGATAATCCGGATTTCGTTATCCAGGACAGCGGAGAGTTAAAAAGCGTCATCACCGGAGGCATCATTTCTATAGAAAAAAAGGGCCGAGATCCGATTAGTGTTCGTATGACTACTACTTTAATTGTGGCTAGTAATCACTTGCCTTCATTTACCGAAAACGGTCGTGCAATTAGTAGACGATTACACATTATTGAATTTAATCACAATTTTAGTAAGGACAAGGATTGCTTATCAGATGTGGAAACACAGCGTTTAATCAGCTCTCAGTCAGCACGTGAATATGTTATGAAACTAGCGGTAGAAAAGTTGTTTACGATGCTTGATAATCCAAACGCAGAAAAATTAACTCCTAATCCTAAATGTGAAGCTATTCTAAATACTTTCGAAGAGCAAAATGATATTTGGGCAGATTATTTTTCAGAGTTCAAATTGGATTATTTTAATGAGTTTGAAGGAGTTAGGGTGATCAAAGAGTATAGCGAATGGTGTAGAGATAATATGATTACTCCTTTATCTAATCAAAAATTCAAAGATTTAGTTTGTACTAGGTTAGATATGGAATGGAAAGACAAGCAATGCATCATTAACGGAGAAAAGAAAACTCGTAAAGGTTTTAAATCTAAAAGCGCAAGAAATAGCGCAAGTGGTTTTAAGCTAACGGACCCTTGATATTAAAGGGTTTTTGTAAAATCATAAATCAATTCTTGCGCTTTTTACCCTCCGGAAAACCTTTATATAGTATGTGTGATTATTAATATGACATACACCCTTATATTTTTTATTTAAGTTTAAGCAAGAAATATATATAAGTAGCAAGAAAGTTGTTATATCAATGTTTTGTAGAGCAAGAAAAGCGCAAGAATTAAGCAAGAACATAATAAATATTGCGAAAGAGAGGATTTCATGAATTTTAAAAAATGGTTAAATCAATTTGAGTACGATGATTCACCAATCGGTGACCTGGCTCGCGATAATAAGCAAGATCCAACGTTCCCGGATAGTAATTCATATAACGAATTGTATCATTATCTATTTTTACAAAATGCGAGTTACTTATGCTTACAATCATTTGATAAAGCATGGCAACTTTTTAACTCACAACATTCAATTGTGGAGGGGAAACAGTACGTGAGATTAGAAAAGTATGAAATTGAAGTAATAGAAAACTATTGGATAGACATTGAAGAAATTAAAAAGCGCGTGAAACATCGTGAATATGAAGTTTTGCAATCTGGTGAAAATCCTGCTGAAAATGCTTTTATAGAAAGACATACAACAATAATTAATGGAATTGAGCAACTCTATAATGAACTCGACGAAGATTTAAAAACTATCGTTGATATGCGGTACTGGAACCCAAGTGGTGAAATTGAAGATTGGTTAATCATTGCAGATCGTTTGTATATGTCTAGGAATCAGGTGTTAAAGAAACGTAAATGGTTGATTGAAAAAACTGCTGAACGTATTTACTGGGTTTAGTTGAAAAGGAGGGTGTGCTGCATGAATCAAACCACTATTTCAGAAGCTTTCGGTGAACAATTAGCGCTTATTACAGCTGACACACCTTATGCGATTGAAAGTGATTCGGATACTTTCGTTTCGGAATTAGAGCATAAAGTAAGGAAGTTCATGTATTCATTGTGGATGGATGCCCAAGCTAATAAGCTAGCAAACTATTTGGAGAAAAGGCAAACAGCACACTTTGCTCAGCTGTATGAATTTAGTTACGGCATACCTGTTTATGATAACGAAGATCGTTTTTCAAATAGAACGGATGCTCTTGCTTTAATGATTATCGATGAGAAGGCCTCGTATAAGAAACGGATAGAACGCATTAGGCTTCAATACAAGCGTTTTAATGAGATATGCGAACAATTAAGTGTAGAAGATAGAGAGTTGTTTATACGTTATTTTGAGTGGTCTCAGAAGGTAGATTACGAGACATTAAGGAATACTGTTATTAGAAATCTAACAATGATTAGTGAACGTTATTTACATGACGAACAAATGGCAGAGGAACAAACAAAAGAGATTAGTGAATCTATTAAAGGACCAGCTCAACAAATTGTACCGAAACCTGATATGGCGAAAAGAAGTAGACGTCAAAATAAGATGCGCAGTTTATTTACACAAGGGAGGTAGGAGAATGACAAGAGCATTTAAACTGTATAATCCCGAAACGAATTTAAGAATGATACAAGACACATATAGGATCATGGATTATATTGATCGTTTAGAAAGTATCGAGAATGACGAGGCAAGTAGTCTAGAAAGAAGACAAGCTGCTACAAAAGAGAAGTCGTTTCAAATGATAGATCTAGAAGATTTGAAATCATACATGAGAAATAGTAAACATGATTTCACTAAATTGGTTTATTACAAATACATTGAAGGTTATTCATTGGAAGAAGTGGCACAAGCGTTAGGTCAAAGCTACAGTAACGTAGCAAAAATACATGCTTCCTTTACCGAATATATGAAGCAACCGAAGGAAGAATCTATTCTAAATCCAATTCCAAATTTCAATGAATACTTGGAACAGTTAAGAGAATTAATAAACCCTAAATATGAAACATGTTGTGCTCATTGTGGATGCACTACAACAATTCCACATGAGCTAGCAAGAAAAATATTTGCTAATGAATCTAGAAGAGAAAGAGTAAAAACTGGAAGATAGAAAGGGGAAACAATATGAAAGAGATTAGATGCCCGAAATGCAATAAACTACTAAGTAGAGCAAAAGGGAATTTCAAACTAGTGAATGATGATTACGACATAGAAATTCAATGCGTGAAATGTAAAACCAAAACGAATATCAAACTCGAGAGACTCTAGAAGTCCATGACTACACAGCAATGTGTAAGTTGTGGGCTTTTTGTTTTATTGAAAGGGGTGATTGAAATGTGAAATTGATATAACCCCCCGCCTCTCAGGGTCCGGCATTTTCTAAAAATCGGGAAACGGTGATGGGGTGTACTGTCCAAATTTTCTTCCCTCTCTACGCGCGTGATAGGGGGGAGGGTCAAATACGAAAGGTGGAACAACAATGGAAAATCCATTCAAGGAAACAAGAGCATTTTACAATTCGTTTCGCGAAGTAGCAGATACTCGAATGATAAGTAATCAAAAGGCAAAATATATTGAGCAATTGAAAGAGAAAGAAAAACAGTTATCAGAAGCGCCAAATCATCAAAAGTACAAGGCAATTTCAGATGAAATCGACGAACTAAAATTCAAAATCAATGACCGGAATCGCGCTCTACAAATCGCAAATGAACAACGTCCAAGTTATTTTCATGAAGAAGAACGAGAAAAAGCAGAGGTTCTATATAACAAAGAAATCACCCCTATGATTAAACGTTATGAAGAACTGATGGTAATTACAGAGAAAGCCATTGTTCAATTTGAAAAAGCGGCAAAAGATGCAGTTACAGAAATGGTTCAGATTGAAAAAGAAGTGACCAACTTGACACCAATTCGTATGAAATTACGAAAAGTGAAGAGCTTGCCAGTAAAAAAACCTTCATTACTCGCAGAAAACATTGCGCGTTGGAATAAATCTAGCGAAGCCACATTCCCAGGTGTAGTTATTTCAAAATTATTAGACTTGAAAAAATACGTTAGTAAATAGTCGTCAATGAAGGGATGTGAGATAAATGGCAAAAGTAATCAAAGTTAACGGAGCGATCGTTTCTGACCAACATAAAGAAATTTATGACGAATGGAAAATAGAAAACACAGCTCCAAAAGATATATTCAGCCAGTTACCCAAAAAGGATTCGGAACCAATCGAAATTCACATTTCAAGTGGTGGCGGAGATGCATATGCAGGTTTTTTAATCTACACCAAGTTAAAAGATTACAAAGGCAAAAAGACAGTAAAAATATTAAACATTGCTGCAAGTGCAGCTTCTATTATTGCAATGGTTGGTGACGAGGTTTTAATTAGTCCAGTTGGTCAACTAATGATTCATAACGCATGGACAACCCAAACAGGCAATCAACACGTAATGCGCGAAGTTGCAGACCAATTGGAACAACTTGCAGAAAGTTTAATTAACGCTTATGAATTACGCACTAACCAACCACGGGAACAAATTCAAAAATGGTTGGATGCGGAAACGTATTTTTCAGCTCATAAAGCAGTTGAATATGGCTTTGCGGATGAAGTGATGTATTCAGAAAGTCGTACTCAAAATAAAGTAATAGCTGCATGTATAGGTGTGAATGGATTATTGAGTGCATCGGTTATCGATGAATATCTTCAAAAGAAAAATGAGCCGGAGCCAGTAGTTAAAAATAAACAGAAACGATTTTTGTTTATGTGAATATGAAAAAAGGGGAGTTTAAATTGATTCAAGTAAGAAAAGATGTATACACAACAGAAGAACGTCTACAAATTATCCAAGAGAATGACTGGGAGCAAGTATTCGATCTAATTCAAAATATAGCAGAAAGCAATAAAGTTGTGGAAGGCTTCATTTCAAAAGCTATTGAAAACAAATCAACAATAATGGAGCACCTTCAAACAGATGAAGAGAAAAAAGAGTGGTACAACGATACTATCCGAACGCTAGTACAAATCAATCAAGCAGTGTTCGGGCTTGCTAAATTTACTAGCGAAAAAGCAAAGTAAATAAAATCTTTGGATGTGTTTGACTTTTATAGTTTAAAACCAACACATTTCTAGCAGCTACACCATATTCGTGTGGCTGCTCTATTAAAATACGAAAGGATTGATTGTATGAGTACAAGATTTTGGATTGAAATTGATAACGATGAAATTCCTATGTGTGCTAGCCCTATGACAAAAAGAATTTATAGAAAAAACTTTCATGGGGATTTAATAACTAATATCGGAATCTATTCAACTGATTACAAGAATGATTTATATCATAATGAAAAGCTTGCACAAATAATTTGGAGTTTTGCTAAAACTGCTAACCCAGCCCTACCTAAATACAATGATTGGGTTAATAGTTGTACCACTATACCAGTAAAAGGCATCTTTTTAGAAATACAAGAAAAATTGAAAGGAGATGTTTTCTATGGCCAATAATCGTATCAAGGGGATTACGATTTCCATCGACGGAGATACAACCGGTTTAGAGGGAGCATTAAAAGATGTTAATAAACAAGCTGGTAATTTACAAAGCGAATTAAAAGACGTTGAACGATTATTAAAATTAGATCCAGGTAACACAGAATTAGTTGCTCAGAAACAACAGCTTTTAGCAGAACAAATTCAAAATACAAGTAAAAAATTAGATGTACTAAAGACTGCTCAATCGCAAGTAGATGAACAATTTCGAAATGGCGATATTGGAGCAGAACAGTATAGAGCGTTCCAACGTGAGTTAACTAATACAGAAGCGCAGCTTAAATCCTACGGTCAACAAATGACTATAACAGTAAATGAACAACAACGTTTAGAAACAGCACAACAAAAACTACAAACATTTTTTCAAGCAACAGGAACTGAATTAGCGCATTTCTCTGATTTGCTAGGGTCACGTTTAAGCGCTGATATTACTAAAGGTACTGCAAGTGTTGACCAGATTAATCGTGCTTTAAATATGATGGGTAAACATGCATTAGGAGCATCTACAGACGTTGATAAGATTCACAATGCTTTGCAAAATGTAAACGCTGGTGGGCTAAAACGTGTTCAATCAGAATTAGCGGATATTGCTAAAGATGCAGACAAAGCAGGCGATTCAGTAAATGGATTTGGTGACAAACTTAAAAATGTTGCAGCAGGATTAGCAGCAGGTGGGGGTATTGCTGGAGTTTTACACCAAGCATTAGATGTTTCAAGCTTAAATACTCAGATTGATATATCTATGAATTTGAATGAAGCCGATACAAAAGCAGTTAGACAGTCCATCATGGAAACGACAGCTGCCATTGGTGATGAAGAAGCTGCATATGAAGGTGTACGAAGACAGTTATCGTTGAATAAAGATGCATCAATGAAAACTAATCAGGAAATCATAAAAGGTGCGACTACTATTGCGTATGCTTACAAAGAAATTGATTTCAAAGAGTTGATTCAAGAATCACATGAAATTGGTAAAGAACTTGGTATATCGCAAAAGGAAGCTTTAGGACTTGTAAATGGCTTGCTTGATGTTGGATTTCCACCAGAGCAGTTAGATATTATCGCTGAGTATGGAAGTCAACTAAAAATGGCTGGTTATACAGCTGAACAGATTCAAGGAATAATGGCAGCAGGGGTTGACACAGGAACTTGGAATATAGACATATTAATGGACGGATTGAAGGAAGGGCGTATCGTTGCTGCTGAATTCGGTCAGGGTATTGATAAATCTATGCAAGATGCAATAAAAGGTACAAATATCAGTGCTCAACAATTAGAAAAGTGGGGTCAGGCAGTAGCTTCGGGCGGTCAAGATGGTGTTAAAGCTATGCAAGAAATGAACCAAGCACTATCACTAATTGATGACGATACCAAAAGAAATGAAATTGGAGTGAAAATGTACGGTACGCTTTGGGAAGAGCAAGGCGGTAAGGTTTCACAAACGATTCAGGGTATGAATGAACATATCAGGACAGCGGCACAAAATACCAATGAATTAAATAGCGATATGTCCAAATTGGAATCAGACCCAGCTTATAGACTTTCCGTAGCAATAGGTAATATTAAAGAATCGTTAGTGCCTGTATTAGCAAGTATTGCAGAGTTGGTTGCCAAAATAGCTGAATGGATCAGTAATAATGCAGCATTAACAGCAGCCATTGTTGCAATTGTTGCAACGCTTGGTATCCTAACTGGTGCATTCGCGGCATTAATGCCAGCAGTCGGAGGGCTCGTCACCGCATGGCCAATACTAGCAGGGGCGATAGCTGCTATTACAGGTCCTATTGGAATAGCTGTTCTCGCAATCGCGGGATTTGGAGCAGCGTTAGTAGCGTTATGGCAAAATAGTGAATCATTCAGAAATGGTGTAACATCTATTTTTGAATCTATAAAATCTGTTGCAGTCACAGTCTTTGAGACCATGGCATCTTTTATTGGTGAAAAAACAGCACAGATAAAGGGATTCTGGGATGCAAATGGGACACAAATATTACAAGCTGTAGAGAATGTTTTTAACGCTATTAAAGCTGTAATTGAGTTTGTAATGCCAGCTATTCAGTTTGTTATTGAAACTGTGTGGAATGCCATTAAACAAGTCATTGATGGTGCTTTAAATGTCATTATGGGAGCCGTTAAAGTATTCAGTGGTCTTTTCACAGGCGACTTCTCAAAAATGTGGGAAGGAATCAAACAGATATTTAGTGGAGCCATTGATTTAATTGTCGGTTGGATGTCTTTATCGTTCTTCGGTGGTATAAAAACAATCGTAACAAATCTGGCGAAAACAGGTGTTAACCTACTAAAAGGCATGTGGGATAATATCGCAGGATTATTTACATCGGTGGGATCAAAAGTATCATCTATAACATCGAGTTTCGTATCATCTGTCATAAACTTCTTTAAAAATTTAGCTACTAATGCGGTTAGCTCTGTACAGGGTCTTTGGACTAATTCCGTTTCATTCTTTACAAACTTAGCAAATTCAGCAAGATCAATTATCTCTAGTATGGTTACTACGGTATTGAATTTTGTTAAAAATCTCGCTACTAATTTTGTGAATTCCGTCTCTACTATGAAAACCAATGTCGTTAATAAAATTAGTGAACTTAAAGACGGGATGATAGATAAAATTAAAACATTGCCATCACAGTTTCTTCAAATCGGTAAAGATATTATAAACGGTCTAATAAAGGGTATATCCGCGATGACTGAAAATGTCATTGAAGCTATTACAGGTGTTGTAGATGGTGTAGTGAATACGGCAAAGAAAATGCTTGGTATTCATTCACCAGCTAAAGTGTTCGTTCAATTTAAAGCTAAAAAAATTGTACAAGCAGCAAAGCAATTTGTTCCGAATCCTAATTTACCAAAAATTAAAATTGAACCAGTAGGAGGTAGAGCATGACACTCATTTCTACTTTTGGAGATGGTCGATCAGTTTGTTTAATAAGTGGTGATACCAAACAAGTTTTTAAGTTGTTTGGAAAGACTATGAAACTACCTGATATGGAAACTAAAATCCATCGAATATCTGATAATTTTATTGCTGCAGGCGGTGGGTTCAATTCTATTTATGAATATGTGATTAAGGAATTGATAAGTTTAAACTCAAACAAAGCAACTGAAATTTTTATACATTTGAATAGTTTAGCACATACAATTCCTGAAAAATTCTCTACAGCATTTAACATGCACAAAGACATATTCTTTGCTGTTCAGATCATCGGATTTGATATTGAGGTTGGGAGTATGTACAGCATTACTTACAATGTGGATGATGGAGTTAAAATATCTATAGTACCTTCAGTAGGTGTAGGAGGAAATACGATTGCTCCAGGAGACGTTTCAAAAGCATATGATCGTTTAGGTGACGTTAACAGTGCGATTAGAAATAAGTACGATATTTCCACATTAATAGAAGATCTAATTAATTACTCAATGCATTTGCATTATGAATTAATGAATGATTACCCAGAGGAAATTTCGAATACTTTTTGTTATTATGTGTTGGCCCTAGTTAATGGAGAAGTAATGCATTTTGAAGGTAGGACAGAATTGCAAACTCAAGAAATAAATTAGACTATTTGAGACTACTAAATTGGTAGTCTCTTCTTATATCAAAATTGTATTATTGGCATAGCATTCCATTTGAACTATGATTAGTGAGGAAGGTGGTGAATTTGATGGATGTAGCAAAAGATATAGCAAAATATGTTGAAGGTTTCAGAAAAGAAAAACAGGCTCAAAAAAATGCAAAACAATTATTCGAAAAAGAAATACAACGGATAAAATTAATCTTGGAATTAAAACTTTCTACTTTTTATGACAGAGTAGAAGGGTATACTACACCAGGTGATTTTTTAAAACAAAATAAGGCTGAAAATAGTTATGTGTTTGGTGATACTGGAATAGCTTTATATTACAGAACGCCTACAGAAGTAGAAGAATATTTAACAGCAATACTAAATGTGAGTAGCATTGAAAGTGATTCATATGTATTCAAAGTTGCTTTTAACGGAACGAATTTTTATTGGGAATATAAGAATGGTGAACTAACTGATGAGAAGTTTGATGAAATAATGTCAGAAATTATATTTGGTAATTAATTTAAAAGGTCACGTTCTTTTGAGCGTGGCTTTTTATTATGCTTCATCATATTTCTTATAATGACAATCCATTCCATTTATCCTATGATATAAGTAGATGGGAGGTGGAAATATTTATGACTGAAGTTATAGAGTATACGAAAGAGCAAAAAGTTCAATTCTACAAAGAACATTATCAAAATGCTAAAAATATGATTGAAAATTTAAAAGAAGAATATCCTGAAAATGATTTATTACAAAAAGAACTAAAAAAATTAGCAAGAGAGATTAAAGGAATGAATATGTTCAAATAGGAAAAGAAGGTCACATCTAACAAGGTGTGGCTTTTTATTATTCATCATATTTCAAGTAGTGACATATCATTCCATGTGAATTATGATTAATGTTGAAGGCGGGTGAAATAAATGAGTCTTAAAAACAAAGCCAAATATTCTAATATGGTTACAGTAATAGCTATGTTAGTATCAACATTCTTTTTTATAAAGATTGTCCTAAGAGAAGGAATTGAACAAGTTGGTTTTTTAACAACTACATTATATGTAGTAGCTATCGTAGTATCGATTATAAGCGTTGTAGTACATTTGATAACTAAACAGGTCATTAAGAAAAATGAAGGTCATGCCTAAATAGGTGTGGCTTTTTATTATGCAAATAACTATGAATTGTGGATGATGTTTCATTAATTGAAAATAAACAAAATAAAAGCACCCATTAAGGTGCTAATTAGTAATCGAATGTTTTAAAATCATCTAAATATTTTCTCCAACCAAAATCAGTTATTTTGAAATCGTTATACTTTAATTGAGCATATTCTCGAAGATATTTATTTCTTTCTAGATCATTATAAGCAGGATCCGTGGTAGCACCAATATTTTTAGAATAATCATCTGGTTTGTCAACCCAAACGTGTTTAGTACTAATTGGTTCATAATTCGTCCAACTCATATTTGTTTCTATTCTCAAATTCATTTTTAGATTTGGATAAAGATACCAGCTATAATAGTCTTGCCCCAATATTTTTTTGTTTGGCAGTTTTTCTATTACATCTTTAGCCATTGCTTCAATAAAATCATTAAGTTGTTTTCTAGCTTTAGCGACATCCTCTATGGCTGTATCTTGATGCTTAATCGATTTTAAGTGGTCTCTCATTGCATATTCGAAAGACAAGCTATAAGGTGTAAGAGACATATTGAAGTCAATAAAAAAATCATATGGTCTATTTAAATCATCGTTTTCAGAAACAGTATAATTAAAATTTACTGTAACAATGTCAGTTTTTAATTCTGAATATTTTTTGTCTAAATAAGTTTTTAATTGATTAGCTGATTCAATTTTAGTATCAACCTCTTTAGCTTTACCATTTGTATGTGGCTTCTTTAAAGCAACCATGTATGTGCTTGAATTCGCTTTGTTTTCCATTTCTTTTGCTTGTACAGTTTCATGGGCTGGAGTAAATAACATCGATAAAAAAATGCTACTAGCAGCCAATGATAATGGTAGTTTTTTCATTTACTAACCTCCTTGTTAGTTAGATTATACCATTTAATGAAATAAATAAAAAGTAATGAATTATTTCCTGTTAAACTAAAAGAACTTTTGCTTTTAATAACAACAAAAGATATTACATATGAAACAGTAAAATAACATTTAAAAAGGGGAATCTTTCATGAATGAACTATTAGAAGTTGCAGAAGTAGCTAAAAGACTTAAATGCAATAGAAATAAAGTTTATGATCTTATTAAAAGTGGCCAACTCTTGGGATTAAAACTTGGCCGAATGAAAGTATCGACTATTGAACTGGATGATTTTTTAGTTAGAAATGCTGGTAAGGATTTAACGGACCCCTTTAACGTTAAAAATTTATGATTCATAACTTCTACAAACTTTTTATATTCAAACACTTTCAGCTGCTCGATCGGCTGGGAGTGTTTTATTTTTTTGAACAAAGTGAAAGGACTCCCGAATTATTGGGCGTCCTCTTTTTTATGTGGTGTGTATTCTATTAAATCAGAGATGTCACAATCTAAAGCGATACATAACGCTTCTATAGTATTTAAATCAATTCGTGTTACCTCATTCTTTTGCAACGCATATAAAGTATTTTTATTTAATCCACTTTTCTCCACTAATTGCGGAACTTTAATTTTTCTTTCAAACATAATTCTGTCCAATGTAATTTTTATCAATATAATCCCTCCTAATTCAATTATACAATGAAGTTGGTATTTTTTCATAATTACTATTGACTAAATATTAACTAGTATGTACAATGAAGTTAGTAAAAAGTACAATGAAGTTAGTATTAATCTATTTAATGACTATCAATAGTCCGGTGAATGGACTAGAAATATCTGACATTCAGAAAGGGGAGGGAATATCAATGTGTGGATGTGGCCAATCAAAAACTATCCAACAGCGCAATGAGTATATCCACAATAAAATGAAGCAACTGGATCAGGTGAAAGATGCTCGTAAGCATACACATCGTTTAGCACGCATTATGAAGTACCACAAGCTATTAACTGATGTGGAAGTGGCTTACATGCGTCAACGCTTGCAAAAAGTGTTTGGAAACGTATCTTTGAAAGGAAGTGAGGACACATGAAAGTAACAGCTAAAGAATGGCGTGTCATGTCTGACCGCAACAAACAGCTGTTGTTAAGTGCAGTTGCCAATAGATAGTAGTACAGTGAGCCTATTTCTACTAATAAAAATATGAGGTGATTATATGGATAACAAAAACCAATTACAGGCCTTAATAGAAGACTATCGAAAAGACAATGCAAAGGATCATCTACGCATAATCGAAATGGTATTAAAGGTTGACAACAAAAAGGCATTAGACACATTATATGTTTTAACAAAATCAGTATTAAAAAAGAGCAGCTCACTTTGATTGAGTTACTAAATAAAATAGAAAAGGGGAATCTACATGAAACAACACACACAACACACAACACACTTTAAGAGCAGTCGCTCATGAGAATAATAGCAACGCTTATATCTTATCTGCACAGATGATTCAATTAGAGGTTATACAAGGTGCCGTAGCTCGTTTAATGGACAGAATTGACGAGATTACTCATAAAGGTTGGGATAGAAATCCGGGAATGGCGTGTTGTGCAATTGATGAAATCCGAGATACAGTCCGTCTAATTGATATGGCATTATTTCCGTTGTTCAAGGAAATGTCAGAAGAAGTCAAAACCCTTAACGTTCACGCACAAGATTTGTATGATATTGTAATTAGTGAACTAGAAGTTCAAAGTGTTTGATAAATAGAGGGGGAAGGAGGGAATGTAATTGAAAACTATGCCATCTATTGAAACTCAACAACGTATGCACGCTTTCTTTATGAAAACATCAGCACCACGAATCTATAAAGAACTTGTAGAAGAACAAAAACGTAAAGAAATGGAATCTCAACAAGATACTAATAAAGATAAGTAATAAAATAAGCACTTGCTACGGCAGGTGCTTTTTTTGTGGAGGCAAAATAAAAAGGACTGGGGTATTATTCCCAGTCCTACTCATACATTTTTGTACACACGCTCGCCGTGTTTTATTAGCCCCAATCTAGCCCCAATTAGCCCCAAACTAATTCAATTTTATGCTTCATTTTGCGTAGTTTAAAGTTACTCGAAAATCATTTAAATGTTGATAAATTAACGTTTATAGACCTTTTTAAGTCTAATATGCACCGCACAATATTTATTGGGAGAAAAACACACCTCCGAAATGGTTATCCTAACAATTACGAAACACTCGCTTATAATGGGAGTGTTTTTTTTGTTATGAAACGATGATATATCAACATTTGGGGTGATTAACTTAGTTGTTATATATAGGAGTAAACCTAATGGAGAAGGGCATTAAAAGTGGATATACAAGAACGAGCACTAGCCGATATATGGGGCCATTAAGATGAATAATAGTCTTCCACAATAAATCTGTGAAGACTATTATTTCGATTATAAAAAAATAATTGATGTGTGATAGACTATGAAAACAACCCAAGAAGTATTTGATGAATTTTTCGAAGGTAAGGATAGAAATAAATACTATGGGACTGAATATGAATTAAGAGAAGTAAATCCTCAAATGATTAAATAGATAACTGATGCTTATAAATATTCTGATGTTTTAAATGACTACAGGATGGAAAAACTTAAGCGGAATATTAACTACAGAAGTGAAAGTCATGCTCAACGATACTTAGACCATTCCTGCAATGATTATAGACGGGAGTATACATGTTCAAGTACGAGAAATTGCCGATTTGTTAGGGTTTTAAGCTAGACTATAATGATGAAAGCAAAATAACAAAACTGTATGAGGTAAAATGATAAAATCATCAGCCTTGTCTCAATAGCCCAGGCACTCATTAATATGCTCCCTTTTAAATAGACAGATTAATAAATAAAATCTGTTTATCTAAGGGGAGCATATCACTTGTATCTCTCTGGTTATTTCTCATTTTTCTCTATAGAAATGAGTGTTTAACAGAGTGTTCGCCAATATATGGTTGTTGTGTTAGTAAATTTATCATTAAAACTATTTTTATACGGTTCTATTGTTGGATATCAATACAATATATTTAACAGTATTATGTAACTATATGTTAGTCTTGTTAATATACACTCGCTAACATATTAGAGTAATATATGTCTAATTGAAGGGAGGACATTGCAAGTATTTTTAGCTTTTCACATCCTAGTCATACTTAAAAATATTCTTTATAAGTATTAAAAATTTAATTTAAAGGATGGTAAAAATGAAAAATATTTGAAAATTTTGTTAGCATTAAGTGTTACTTTTGTTATGGGGATTTCCAATTTTAATATAGGCTATGCTCAATCGGAAGAACAAATTTCAGAAAATACTGATAATGATTTCGGAATGTATGAAGTAAAGAACATTGAAGAAGACAACAATGTTATAACACCGTTTGGTACTTTTTGGGCTTCCGATGGAACATCGACATTTAATTATATGCCAACTGCTAGATCTTTCTCTTGGGGTATAAATATCCCTGCTGCATCAGGATCATTTTTATCTTTTACTTGTAGAGCTGATATTTATACTCAATCTACCGGTGCTTTTAAAGGGTCAATATATTTTCAGGAGGGGGGATGGTCCTTCAATATCTGGTGTTGCTGATATAAACGGCGTTTCTTTGACAAAAGGAGTTAGTTACGTTGCAAAATTTTCAGGAGAGGCAGTGGAATCCCCTTCTTTAAAAGTGTACTATACAAGCCCTTTAGCATATAGTAACGGAATAGCTTTTACGTACTAGTAATAACTTCTGCTTGGACTATAAATAATAATTATTATAATGATAGGAAAAAGAGTTCTTTAATATAAATACACTACTTTTGGTAAAAATATTAAACAATGTAATCCAATAAAGTTTTTTTAAAAGAGTGAGGTGCGAATTCATGTTTGATTTAAATAATGCTAAAAATAATCAACTCAATTTAGAAATTACAGCTTCGTACTCTTTAAATTATTTAATATTTATACAAAACTTATTTTTCCTAAATTGCAATTACAAGTTGAACACTTTTTTCAAAAACACCCCAGAGGTTCCTTTGTCTTCTGTTCGTCGGTCGGCATAGTTCGTTCAA